>JAYVKZ010000409.1:0-3245 GCA_043767985.1 Betaproteobacteria bacterium | reverse complement strand
TAGGTAATACTCGGGTCGAGGAGGAAAAGGGCTTTCATGTTGACTAATTATTTTTCCTGAAGCTCTCGAGCAGGCTCAGTAAATTGTATCTGATCGCAATGATACGGGCGCGGCAAAACGGCCTTCATATCTTGGCTTGTCGCTACCTGGCCCGATAACTTGGATGACATCCAAGTCATGGCGCATTCACTTTGTAAAGACGATGCGTCAACACTAAGTACGATGCGGTTGCCGTGCCACTTAAGTTTCTACCTCGTGCGCTTTTGAGTCTGTTCGAATGTTACTAGCTGCCCGGTTGCCACTCGGCATAGAACGGTATGCCCTCGCCGTCTTTTAGCCACGGTACGTCATGGGAGCACCAGATATGCATCGCCGGTCCCGAGCCTGGATCGTCGTTTAGAGTTGCTACACGAAGAATAACGTGCGGCTGTGCAGGACGCTCGGCAACAACATGCGAGCCACAAATGGAGCAGAAGCGAAGTAGTTTTCCCGGTGTTGGTTCAAACGCGGATAGTTTCTCTTCACCCTTAATCCATCGAAAGTGCTCTCGCATCACTCCTGCGGTGGAAACGAAAGCGGCCGCATTCGCTTTGCGGCAACTCCGACAGTGACAATGCACGATTGGCATGTCGAGTTGATTGATCTCGTATTCAACAGCACCACAGAGGCAAGTTCCTTTCATTAACTTTCCTCTAACGGAGGGCAAGGACGATGCTGCGAAGTATTGTCCAAAGGAAGCCTAAGTGCAAAACGACGAGCCGACATATTGGCTTGTCGCTACCTGGCCCGATAACTTGCATGACATCCAACGCAAATACCCGCCACTTCTGAAGCCCTCGCCAAGCTCCCGCATCGGTTGCCGTATGTTGTCCGGAATTTCAACGATTGCGCGGAAATTCTGGAGCTCAATCGCTTCGTCAATCCTAACTGCGGCAAAGACGTGTTTTTCAATCTTATTTTCTTTCAAATACGAGATACGCGGATACTCGCGTGTTCTGCAGAATCTTCTCCCGACCAACCACAAACTTTACCAACGACGCCCACCACGGAAGCGGAAATTTCCGCCCAAGCTTCTCCCCCTCATCATAAAGATAATGCATTTCTTTTTTAATCCACCCGCGATTTTCGAAAAACGCGAGCCAATCCCTAGGAAAAAACTGAAATGGTGCGTCGCCTAGCAGTTGCCTAAACTCCGCAGACTGAAACCGGACATAAACCTGGGGCGCGTAATATTCACCAATCCATAACTTGAAATTGGAATGCTCTTTTAGATCATTCGCTAAATCACTCACCAACGCCTCAGTCAGGTAGGGAATGACACCCTCGGTAAGAATGATTGCCGGACCTACTCTACGACTTAGCTCGCAAAATAAACCTTGCCGTTCGGCGCGATCAGACAAGTCCAATGCGATCCTCTCCAGCTCGCAATTTGGTTTTTCGTGGGCAAGCTTGCTGTTTTTCAGTGCAATGATTTCTGGAAAGTCGACCTCTATCCACCGCGTCGCTTTTGGCAGGTCGAGACGATAGGGGCGCGTGTCTAAACCTGCCCCGAGATTGATGATGGTGCCGTAGCCTTGGTTGATGTATTTCAAAATGTATTCATCGATCAAGCGGGTTCGCATCACCAGGGTCCAATAGGCATGTTGGGCGACGGATTTCATGGAATCCGCTATCTTGTTTCCGTACTCCCCCACCAATGACTTCGCAAGCGGGTCATGAAACAAGGCATCCTTGCGTTCGCTTTCTATCGCCCGATAAGCTGCCATCCAATAAGAGGTGTCGGACACATGTTGAATACTCGGCTTAGCGGAATTCATTTCGCCTCCGTGGAGAATGTCTCATTCGCGAGCTTTAGGGTGTGCCTCACCAAGTCCTCTGGCCATTCGGCAATTAACTCTTTGAATCTTTTTTTATCCCGTCGATAGAGAAATCGGACTGCTTCCTCAAAGTTCGGGAGATCACCGGCAATTGCATTGAGAAACGTATAGACGGCTTCTTGTGCTTTCTTGATTTTGTCTTTCCCCAAAGCGGGGCCCTTCATTTTTTCTGCAATCAATCGCCTAATTATGGCCGACGCCCCCCCTGACTGATTGGAAAGCCATTCCCAATGACTAGGCAGCAAAGAAACTTCCCTAGCAATCACGCCAAGCTTCGGGCGACCTGGGCCGCTTTGGGCATTTCCGTTAGGAGTCTTGAATATTTTCAGCCTTTCCAAGGTTTCTTTTTCAGACCCGCTTAAAACCAAGTCCATTTGTTTACCGGAAGAATCACTAAAGACCAAAATGCGCGCGTCGCGATTTGCTTTTAATTGCCTTTTTGCGACGAGCGCGACTTCTTCTAAGCTGCCCTGAGAAATCAGTTTAAACCCGTCAAACGCAGTGTAGGTGAACATACATTATCTCTAAACCTAGTGAGCTTTATTGCTGACGCGTTTGGTCGTGGGCCGTTCCTAGTTTCAAACTTGGCCAAACCCTGCGGCAACGCAATTAATCAACCGCGACAAGTGCATTTCATTGGTGGTCTGTCAGTAAATAATACCCGGGTATTATTATGGCGTCAATATTACCCGGAAGTTATTATCATTGAGCACAGGCTGGAGGAAGAAAAGCTTGATATTAACAACAGATGGACGAAGCAACTTATCTCGACCAGATAGTCTGCGGCAGAATAAAGGACACGCAGACCCTCGACTCGCTTTGGAGAGCGAAACAGACATTTTAATGACTGCTTGCGGGAAGGATTCGAAACTATTTTTGATCGCCAAGGGCCGGTGCACGCACACGAAATGCTGTAAGGCACGAGGAGGCAGGTCGAGATAAATATGTTTGGCGATGATAGGGGCTGCTTAGTCATGACGCATTCGCCTTGATAAAGGCGATATGTCAACACTAAGCACGAAGCGGTTTCCGGGCCACTTAAGTTTCTATGAATAAATTGTCAGGTAACAATGGTGGTCTGCTAGGGAGCACAGCTTACTGAACGACTTACTGAACGACTGATTGAAACAGGATGTCGAGGGATGCTAGAGATTGCAATTTAGTCTGCCCATATTTTCTCGCTACCTTTCTTTATTTTCAAAGGAGTATTTTCGCCAAAACCAGACTTTCAATGAAAATCGAAGAAGCGGACATTGAGGCGGTGCTTCTTTTACACTGTCAACGACTGGATTAATCGCTGCCGCAGCTTTATCGGCCAGCCGGTGTGAACGAAAAGATAGGCTTAAGGAGCTGATGGATTAGCAAGGT
>JAYVKZ010000408.1:0-3358 GCA_043767985.1 Betaproteobacteria bacterium | reverse complement strand
TCGAAGGCAATACCGAAATACCGCTCATAATTATCGCGCTCTACATAGCCCAGATGCGGGGTACAAAGTGCGTTCGGTAAAGCGAGCAAGGGATGATTGGCGCCCAGCACCGGCTCGTCTTCAAAAACGTCGACAGCGGCAAAACCTGGGCGGCCCAATTGCAAAGCACGTTCCAGCGCTTGAGCTTGTACTAGCTCGGCTCGGCTGGTGTTCACGAACAGCGCCGTCGACTTCATCAGGGCCAGATGTTCGGGACGCAAGATGCCGCGAGTCTCGGCGTTAAGCCGGATATGTAGACTCAAAATATCACTGTCTTGCAGCAGGTGTTCTAACGAGGCGGCCACCTCAATACCGTCTCGGGCAGCAGCCTCTCGAGATGCCTTGCGTCCCCAGGCGAATACTTTCATGCCAAATACTTGACCATACCGAGCCACTTGCTGGCCAATTCGCCCGTAACCCCAGATGCCAAGCCGCTGGCCCTGCAATTGTTGACCTAAGGTGCTTTGCCAAGCGCCCTGCTTTAAGCGCATGACTTCACTGACTAAATGCCTTCGGCTCGCCAGCATTAGCGCCCAAGTTAACTCTGCTGTGGCTGCCCCGGCACCTGCGCCCTCCTCCACTTGAACACCGTGAGCGGCACAGGCCTCCATGTCAATATGGTTCGAGACTTTGCCGGTCTGGCAGATGAGCTTCAAGTTCGGCAAGCGTTCCAGTAAGGCCTTGGTAATCTTAGTACGTTCACGAATCAGCACAATGACTTGCGCCTCTTTGAAGCGCTCGACTAAAGCATCAAGATCGCTCACGGTATCGTTAAAAATACGAACCTCATGGGAGGCTAGGCTCTTGAAGCAGGCCAGCCCGCGCACGCAGTCTTGGTAGTCGTCGGAAATAACGACGCGAATTTTTGCACTCATTTTGGATTCACCTGGTTCACTACTCGCCCTTTATACCGAGGCGCTCGATCGTGCGTCGCCACATCGCCAAGTCTTCACGAATCATGGTCGCGTACTCGGCGGGCGGCATACCACTGGCTTCGATACCGAGCCCGCGGAACAACTCACGAATCTCGGCGTTTGCCAAAGCCCGGCGCACTTCTTCATGCAGTTTGTTCACAATCGGCACGGGCGTGCCGCTGCGCACCATCAAACCATACCAAGCCCGAATGTCGTAACCAGGATAGCCTTGATCCGCCACCGGCATGACGTCCGGCAGCGAACTTAATCTGCGAGCCGGTGCAATCGCAAGCGCTCGCAACTTTCCGGCTTTAATTTGCACCAGGGCCGAGGTGGTGTCCAAAAACATAAAATGGGTTTGACCCGCCAGCAGATCCTGCAAAGCGGGGTTGGCGCCTCGATACGGCACGTGAGCGACCTTGATACCGGCACGCTCCACCAGCATGGCCGCCGCCAAATGGGCCGAGGTGCCGTTACCGGAGGATGCGTAAGTCAGGGTATCCGGTTTGTCTTTAGCTGCAGCAATCAGCTCGCCCAAGGTTTTAAACGGGGAGTCGGCTCGAACCACCAAAAGATGCGGAATAAAGCCGACGACAGTAATCGGCTGAAAATCCTTCGCGACATCGTAAGGATAGTTGGGCACCATGGCTGGATTGGTCACCGCAAGTATTGAGGGGAACGCAATCGTGTGCCCGTCGGCGGGTGCTTTGGCGATTTCACCAAAGGCGATTAAACCTCCACCACCGGGTTTGTTGTCAACCAGCACTTGCTGCCCAAGCGACTGGGAGAGCACCTTGCTCAAGGCACGGGCCATGAGGTCGGTGGGGCCACCGGGGGCGAATGGGACGACGATTCGTATGGGTTTCATTGGAAAGTCTTGGGCGTGCGCTACGTCGATGCTTAAACTCAGCGCGGCCAAGCAGAGCAGGCCTGATCTTATGGTGATCAAGCCGGTCTTGAAGATATTGTTAAAGGTTTTCACGCTTAGTATTGCAACACAAAATACCTCAAACGCCTCAAAGGCTCGGTCCGCTTTTGGATAATTCGAAACTCTTTTCGATTAATATCCCGCGCAGCTCACTCTAAAAGAAAGTCTGAAATGAACCTTGACCTATTCCTGCGCCAATCGTCATTGTCCAATCGCCAGCTGAGAGTAGCCTTCATGGTCACCATTGGCTTTGTACTCTCGGCAAGCTTTTCACTCAAGGCCAATGCCCAAGCATTCCCTACTAAAGCAATCAAAGTCGTGATCGGTTTTCCAGCTGGCGGGCCGCTCGATCAGCACGCTCGCTTGCTGAGCAATAAACTCACCGAAATTCTTGGCCAGCAAATCATCGTCGACTACAAGGCGGGTGCAGGGGGTGCGATTGGCGCCGAGACGGTGGCCAAGTCCGCTCCCGATGGTCACACAATCTTGCTTGCCAACACCGGCACGATGGTGATTAATGGCGCGCTTTATCCAAAACTCAGCTACAACATCTTGCGCGACTTCACCCCTATCGCGAGAACGGCACAACAGCCTTTGGCCTTGCTGGTACATCCCAGCGTGCCCGCCAAAAACATCTCTGAGTTGGTGAGCTATGCCAAGAAGAACCCAGGCAAAATGAACTATGGCTCGGCGGGCAACGGAGGCATCTCCCACCTGGTACCGGAGATGTTCAAACAGGCGACTGGCGTCTTCATGGTGCACATACCTTATCGCGGCAGCGCACCAGCTTTTACCGACTTGATTGCCGGTCAGGTGCAATTCATGGCGGAATCCATCCCACAGGCTGCACAATATGTGAAGCAGGGCAAGGTTCGCGCCATAGCCGTCACCAGCGCCAGCCGCAATCAGGCCTTGCCCGACACGCCCAGTGCGATTGAGTCAGGCCTAAAGGGCTTTGAAGTGGTCGGCTTTTACGGCTTCTTGGCACCGACCGGAACGCCGAAAGAGATCGTCACAAAGTTATCTGAGGCCTTCCAGAAAGCCTTGGAAAGCCCCGAGATTCGTGAACGTATGGTCTCCCAAGGCGCAGACCCAGCTTTCCTTAACTCGGAGAAATTTGGGGATTTCCTAAAGCAAGAAACGCCGCGCTGGGAGACAGTGGTTAAGGCTTCAGGTGCCAAGGTTGACTAAGCTAAGTACCCAACCGGAACCTCTGGGGAATTTTTAGTGAAGCGAAATCAATTTATCTCTCAACAAAAAGCATATGCTACAATTTTCATAACGATTTGCTTGAGCCCAAATGGGTATGCGCGCAACTAGCTAGGCTTGGGGCACTTCCTCCGCTGAGCGAATCTTCTTCAACTGAATGATCGACTCTTATGGAGATTCTTTTGTCTAAACTGCCCCCCATTCTTCAAAACCTACCCTTCCCCGTCATCGGTAGCCCACTGTTTATCATCAGCAACCCCAAGCTGGT
>JAYVKZ010000407.1:0-5312 GCA_043767985.1 Betaproteobacteria bacterium | reverse complement strand
GTCCGCGAGGTATTGAAAATCAAGGCTGGCCATACTGCCCGGCTGATACTCCAACACGGGCCGCTCAAAAGCCAAGGCCTGAGACACCGATGCATCCTTGTGGATCGCTAAGGGCACCAACTCGGCACTCGCATCGGCATACAGTGCGTCGCGCACCTGATGAGCCAGTCGACTTTCGGATGGCATTTGATTAATAAGACGGCTCGTCCCGAGAAAATCTCCGCGTGCACCGGTGTAATGTGCCACCAGAGAGGTAATCTTCGGCAAGGTTACAAACGAAGCCGCATCGGCTAGCAGGACGACAATGGCCTTTTGCGCAGCGTTAAGCGCTTGCTCTAGATACACTGAAGCGCCCGGCGGCGTATCGATCAAAGCATAGTCAAAGCCGCAAGTCGCAAGGCTTTGTAGCTTGTCGCGCACCCAGTAGGGATTGCTCAGTAGCTCTTGGCGAAACTCCTCGAGCTCTACCTCGGAGGCTCGTCCAAACGGAATGAAATGCACGCCAAAGGGGCTGTCGAAGAGAGAGCTCACCGCGATCCCTTCGCGAACAAGCCCGGCGATCTCCTCCGAATCCAGGCCGAGATGCAAGCGCTGGCTGTTCTGAGGATCAAGATCGATGATCACCACTTTTTTCTTGCGCTGTGATAACGCTACCGCCAAATTCGCGGTCACGGTCGACTTTCCGACGCCACCTTTACCCGAAATAAGCGCGACCGTCTTCATGCTTTCTTCTTCAACTTTCCGACCATAAACTTAAGGGGTCGGTAGGCTGCCGCAGCCGTAAGAATCGCTAACACTAGGGCCATGAGCGCCACGAGGATCGGATGATCCGCTAAGAACCAACGTAGTTTGTTATACCAAGGCAATTGCCCCAAATAGTAAGTCTCGCCTACTTTGGCATGGCTGACTGACTTCTCATTCAGCACGACAAAATCGCCCTGAATACTGGCAATCCGCTCTGGGTCGGTAAGCGCATCGGTGATCCTCGCAAAATCAGCAGGCTTGTCGGCATACAAAAAGACCACACTACGTGTCGGGGTGACCGGTGATTGAAACCCCATCATGGACACCAGTGTCCCGGGACCGGAGATACTGACATTGGCCTTGGGCTTTAGGCTTTCATCAATGTCTTGTTGCTCCCAACGATACGTGGGCCGCCAGCTCACGTCGGGTTCTCGCAAGCGGCGCACGCCGTTCTCAACCAACATCGGTAAGTGATTACCCCATTCCGCAAAAAGCTTCTGATTCTGCGCGGTTCCGATGATGATCAAGTCCTTGTTAGGGGCCTTCAAAGCCTCAGCCGCAGCAATCACACTGTGACGGGTCGAGGGATAGCCTGTGGCCTCGCCCATGCGCCCCATCACGGCCAGGTAAAGCCCGATTTCCTCGGTCTCGAAGCGATCTGGAATCACCACACTGGTTTCGGACAAATCGGCCAATCTTGTAAACGGAAACCCCATCTGCGTAAAGTAGGCAAGATTGGGGAGCGCCGCAAATTTTGGGAAGGTGCTGAAATCGAGGGTCGACTCAGCATCAATCGAGGCCACCAAATTATCCGGCGCATGCTCTGGGCACATGCCCTCAGGCTTGGTGATGTCAAAGGTATATTGGAGCTGCAACTGGTCCCGCATGTTGACCGCATAGGGAGGCAAAAAGAAAGAGGTGTCCTGGACGGCCTTCGGCGGGCCCTTTGGAGTCACCTGATTCACATTGTCGTCACGCACGTCGTACAGGGCGACGGCGTCAATGAAGTTCTCGTTGAGACTCATCTTCAGATTGGAGTTGCGATGATCAGGCAGGCGAGTCGCCCGGTACCTCAGTTGTACTGGCGCTCCCTTGGTCCGCCACGTGAAGACATCGGGGGGCACACGATAATTTAGGCGAATCGCATCAGGATAGAAACCCTTGACTTTGAGCTCTTCGAGTTTTGCAAGTTCACCGAATTTCATCGCGCGATCGGTTCGCACCCAAGCAGGGGCGTCATGAGACCTACGCGGCGCTGGTTCAACCTCGCTCAGTACCGACACGCTACTTCCAGATAGTGTCTTGTGGAGCAGGGCAATCGTGCGCGCGGCTTTCAAGAGCTCCGCTTCGGTGCCGCCGTTGATAAGCAGCACGCGAGCATTGGGATTATTTGGATGGGTCTGCACCGAGATCACCGATCCCGCGACTCCCTTGTAGCCCGCCACCTCGGCATTGCCACTTAAAAAGATCACAGCATTCTCAGGCGGAAGCGTATTTAAGTAGGCAGGAAATTGAGCGCCACGGCTACCCGTTTGAATGCCAAACCAGGAAGCAAGCACGCCCGCCGCCTTCAATGTCTCCAATGAGGGGCTAGCCGAAAATACAAAGGGCAGGCGCACGGGCTGGCTATCCCACTTATCAAAAAACGGAGCAGGCAAATTCTTAAGATCTGGCGCCACATGCTTGGGCGCCAGTGTAAGTTCCAACTTGGTGGGGTCATTGACGGTGAGCCACACCGAAGCGTTAACGCCGGGGCCACACTTGCCTGGCGTCAGGCCCACGAAGCCAATGCGTAATTCGTTGTATTCCTTTAAGGCGGAGGTGTCGAGGGTGAACTCGCGACGCACGGCCAAACCCTTGCCCTTAGGAAGTGGGTCCGTGGCCACTAACTTGTCATTTACGAAGATATTGAGATGACTCAGTTCCTCCAGCAGTGCTGGAGAATAATCATAGGCCAAGCTGAGTTTTGCGCCAACCACCATTTCATCCGAACGGACGGTAAAGGCCAGGACTCGTGACGCATCGTAGCCACGCAGTTTAATGGCCGACCAAGCGCCCAACTGCTTGAGGTCCAGTGATACGGTCCTTGCTCCGCTTGCGGTCGGTTTTCCCTTGGGATCGGCTTTGGTATCGGCCTTGGTATCGGCTTTGCTATCGACCTTCTCGTCCGCCTTCTGCTGTGAAAGCGCGACTGGACTCCATAGAACCTGTATCAAGGCGACCACGCACACCTCTACGAACCACTTGCGAAGTGATTGGTAACGACGGTTGCTGCATTGAATCATTTTCTACTTTTCCACATTTGAACAAGAACATTAAGACGCAGGTATTGCCCCAGATTCATCGAAACATCCAGCATCTTGATCGGGACAGATGACAAGAAATTCGACAACCAGAAGGGTAGTGGGTGATCGGCCTCGCGATGCGCAAGCCACATCGGCCAATCCGCACCTCGTGCAAACACAGCGTCCCTTAGTCGACTCAATTCTGACCCTTGCGCCGCGCTAGGGCGAACGTATGTCGTCGAACCCTCGGTTCGAAGCACCTGAACGGTCAAACTGAAGGCTTGATTGTTGTGGAAAATTGACAGACTCAGTGCATCGTCTTGAGGAGGAGAGAAGGGAATCGGGGTCAGCAAACCGAGCTCGGCGGCCGGGAAGTTAACGGTTTGACAGGCCAAGGTTCGACCAAAGGGCAGTCGAACCATCGCCTGTAAATTCTGCTGCTTCTGAGCGAACGATTTAATCTCACTGGCTTCCTGAAAAATCGCCTGCCGGGACAACAAAAGCAAAACATTGGCGAACGACCAGGCTACATAGGCAACGGTCCAGAGCCTTAATTGCGGCTCTTGTGTGAAGAGTAGGAAGACACCGGTAAACACGGCGGCAAGGTTGAGCACGAGGATCAGAAACAACAGCAGACCCATACTCCACTGCGCAAGCGACAACTCAGCGCGCCAGCGCGCGACAATTAGATACGGACGCAAACATGCAGTGAGGAGGTACGAGCGCGCAGTTGCCAGGAGCATATAGGTCGACAACATCAATTCCTTGATCTCCCGAAACTCGTCCCATCGCCCTTCTTGAGTGTTGCGGGACTGAACCACGCCGATCAGCACTAAGGTTGGCAGAGCGAAGCAGGCAAACCAATCAGGCTTCGCGTGGATCAAAGTCATGCCTTGAAGCAGGAAAACTACGGGCGCCAGCAGGAAGGCGCAGTAAGCGACGGGGCGATAAAACTGCAAGAGACGATGAAACTCGATCAATCGGCGCTTCCAGGATAACAACGCGGATGAATCCCCTCGGTCAATCCGTATCATGCGCGCGAGTTGATGAGATCGAGTGGAGAAAAGATCTTGCACGATAGGTTCAGTTCGTTCAATCACCAAGGCGCTTCGACGCCATACGGATGCTAACTCACCGGTCCATGAGCTGCGACGCAACATCGCGAACGAGAAGTCGCCAGCGCTCGTGACCTGATCCACCTCAAGATGATCCGAAAGTCTTGGCGCCCAGGGATGGTCAGCGCTATAGAGCATCGCAAGTCCGCTATCGCTTTCGAACCAGCCCAGTGCGCGCTCCAGAAAGTCTTGCGCGGGTCGCGAGTGCATGTCGAGTGCGACTAGAAACTCACCGGTAGCGGTGGCGACAGTTTCGTGAAGCATCGACAAATTGGTCAGAAGCGATTCCGTGGCTTTGTCTTGGCTTCGATACACCACAGCAAACGGTAGAAGTTGCTCTTCCAGCGCAGCGCGAGGTTCGCCGTCGATGACATAGAGCTTCAGTTTCTTGGCAGGCCAGTTTATAGCGGCACAGGCCCGAACACATGCCATCACCCGTGCTTCGTCCAGCGTTGCAGCATGCAGGACGATATCCACAGCAGGCCTGTCATTACCGGTTAGCAATAGCTCCACCTCTTCTTGTTCAATCGGCCACAAGCGGGTAAGCCAACCCACCAGGAAGTAGAACGCGACACAAAGCTCGATCGAACACAGCGTAAAGGGAACAAAGAACCGAGCATCCGAATAGGCACCAAGCGTCACCCCGAATCGCCACACAAAATACTGGGCGGTGCAAAGCACGGAGAGGCCAAACAGAGCGAGAGTGATCAGCGCGCCATCGTAGCGCCGCAGAAACAACGCGGCGACGACCATGAGACCAGCGAAGGAAATCTGCCCATTGAGCGAAAATTCAATACTGATCGACAACAACAAAAACAATACGCTAACGATGAAGACCGCGATCGACAGACCGGGCGTCGACCAGGCCGACGCCTTGGGGATATCTTCGGCCCACTTAAAAATACTGCCACGAACGAAGCGCTTGTTGGGCAGACCTTCACGACCTTTGCCCCACCGCTCTCGCCAAAGCTGTAACACCAGCTTCGCATTCATCGATGAATAGAATCCAGAAGCCAGGTGGCCAAAGCATTGATATCATGACTGGCCTGGCCATGGGGATCGTAGGCCAACACGGTCTGTTGCATGGCCAAGGCTTCTCGCAGGGCCTCATCGGCTTTGACGGTAACGGGTATCAAGCGCTCGCCAAGGTGCTGCGCAAGCGCTCGAC
>JAYVKZ010000406.1:0-2254 GCA_043767985.1 Betaproteobacteria bacterium | reverse complement strand
TAGGTTATGATTCTTTAACAGCCGAACCTGGCCCTTTACGCCAGGGGTTTGGCATGTGTTCAAAAAAATCGAGGAGACTGTTTGTGAAATTGAAAATGCTTGCCACATCCGTGGCTTTAACCTTTGCTGCATCTGCAAGCGTGTCAGTGGCTCAGGCCCAGACCGTAAAAATTGCCTTTGTAGACCCCTTGTCTGGCCCCTTCGCACCGGTTGGTCAAAACCAACTGCGCGCTTGGCAGACCTCTACCGACTACGCCAATGAGAAGAACTGGGCAGGTGGCCCCAAGTTCGAAATGGTGCCTTTCGACAATAAAGGCAGCCCCCAGGAGAGCTTGACAGTTCTCAAACAAATTATCGATCAAGGCATTCGCTACGTCGCCCAGGGCAATGGCTCGGGCGTGGCAATCGCCCTGTCGGACGCGATTCAAAAACACAATGACCGTAATCCTGGTAAAGAAATTGTGTTCATGAACTACGCGGCCGTGGACCCCTCACTTACCAACGAGCGTTGCAGCTTCTGGCATTTCCGTCTCGACGTCAACGGCGACATGAAAATGGAAGCCCTGAGTTCTTACATGGAAAAGAACAAGGACATCAAGAAGGTGTACTTGATTAACCAAGATTACGCGTTTGGCCGTTCAGTCGCCATTGCCGCCAAGAAAGATCTGGCACGCAAGCGTCCCGACGTTCAAATCGTCGGTGAAGATTTGCACCCTCTGGGTCAAGTCAAAGATTTCTCTCCCTATGTTGCGAAAATTAAAGCAGCCGGTGCCGATACCATCGTGACCGGAAACTGGGGCGCTGACTTAGCGCTCATGATCAAAGCTGCAAAAGACGCGGGCGTCGATGCGCGCTTCTACACTTACTATGCAGGCACCACCGGTGTACCCACCGCAATGGGCGCAGCGGGTGAAGGCAAAGTGAGCATCGTTGCGAACTGGCATCCCAATCTGCCAGGTCATCCTGGTGGCCATTTGGTCGATAGCATGAAGAAGAAGTTCAAGGACGACTTCTACACCGCTCAGACCTATATCGGTACGCAGCTTTTGGCCGATGCCATGAAACGCACCAAGTCAATTGATCCTACCAAGGTGGCCTTCGCAATGGAAGGTAGCAAGCTGGCGAGTATCAATGGCGAGATTGAAATGCGTGCTACCGACCATCAGATCCAGCAAAACGTGTATATCGCAACCTGGAGCAAAGTCGACACCAAGGGTGTGAAGTACGATGCTGAGGACACCAAATTTGGCTGGAAAAATGAAGTGTCTTTGCCCGCCTATGTGGCGGCCCAGCCTACTTCATGCCAAATGAAGCGTCCCGCTAAGCAGTAGTCGTGGATGGGCAACCGGGGTGAACCCGGTTGCTGGTTGCTGAACCAATACGCGAGCCTGTTTAGGCTTATCGGGGACTCCCCTTCTTTTAGCAGAGTTGAATCCGCTTGGAAGCTTTTCTACAATCGGTAGTCAATGGCCTGTCGTACGGGCTCCTCCTTTTCTTGCTGTCCTCAGGGCTGACCCTGATTTTTAGCATGATGGGGGTATTAAATTTCGCCCACGCCTCCTTTTACATGGTGGGCGCCTATCTGGGCTACCAGTGCACGAAGTGGTTTGGCTTTTGGCCGGCCTTGTTTATCGCGCCTATCTTGGTAGGCTTTCTAGGTGCCTTTGTTGAGCGCTACGGCTTACGAAAAGTGCATAAGTATGGCCATGTGCCGGAACTGCTCTTTACCTTCGGCCTGTCCTACATTGTGTTTGAAGTGATCCAAATTATTTGGGGCCGCTCAGCCGTGCCGTTTCCGGTGCCCGCGCTACTCGATGGCACCATCAATTTAGCTGGGGTGACGCTCTCCAAGTTCCGCCTATTTATGATGGGCGTCGCGGTGCTCATGCTGCTCGCCATTTATGTAGTACTGACTCGCAGCCGTATCGGCATGGTGATTCAAGCTGCGCTGACCCATCCTGATGCGGTGGAAGCTTTGGGCCACAACGTGCCTAGAGTGCTGATGATGGTGTTTGGTGGTGGCTCGGCTCTGGCGGGACTGGCAGGTGTCATCGGTGGCGTGGCCTTCGTGACTGAGCCTGCGATGGCCGGTGCCGTGGGGTCGATTATTTTCGTCGTCACCGTGGTGGGCGGCATGGGTTCGCTTGGCGGTGCCTTTCTCGCGTCGCTATTGATCGGGTTTATTCTCACCTTCGCAGTTCAGGTGGACTCCTCCTTGGGTTCGTTGTTTGGCATGAAGCTGGCAGCGGACGGA
>JAYVKZ010000405.1:0-7558 GCA_043767985.1 Betaproteobacteria bacterium | reverse complement strand
GGGTGTGGTGACTTACCCCTGTCCTTTCGGCCCTTGCGCGCCTTACTTGAGGCGCGCCCGACTAGTGGATGGCGTTTTTTTGCTTGCCCTTGCCCGCTCTCCAAAGTTGAAAACTTTTGCCTACCAAGGCATTGCGGATTTTTAATTCCGGTCATGGAACACCTTGTTTGTACCGTCGGAGATATTGGGACGGCATGACGCCATCACCACGCTCGCCTACTACTGATCAATGCTCGACCTGAACAGGCGTCAGGATCAGGTCGCCAAGCTCAGCCAGCTTTTCGCCAGTGCGCGAGACTTTCTCTTGTACGGTTGCGATCTGGCCGCCGATGAACAGGACCTTACCTTTCTTCAGGAACTGGGCAGAATTACCCAAACCGATGTTGCCGCTAATACTGGGGCCACGGGTCATGGATCGGCAATGCCTGTCCAAGCCCTGTCGCCGGGTATCGACGCCGATGTCGCCGCTCAGGAGGAAGTTGAAAGTGACGGACCGGACTGGACCCTCGACTACCGTAGCGGAACCGTACGTACCGCGCTGGCCCTCAGTGAGGCAATTCAGAATGACTGGCAAGGCATTTTTTCAACGTTTACCGTGACTAATACCAATGATTCCGGCGTGGGCTCGCTCAGGGCGGCGATCAACAGCGCCAATAACACGGGCGGAACAGACGCCATCAACTTCAACATCTCCGGCAGCGCAGATATCTTTCTGAACAACATCTTAGTCATTTCGTCCGAAGGCAGCACAGATGCAAGCGCCCAACGCGGCAGCGCTGTGTCAGCCGAAAACAAGAACAACAACGGCACCGCGAGAAGTAACGCCGCGACCTCCTTCGCCATCGCGGACCGGGGTCCCACCACACCGGAGGAAAACAGCACATTGAGCGGCCGCTCGGCGACCAGCGCTACCGGCGCTTCACGGTCTGGACTCTACGACGCAACGCGCGGTCTGGTGGGCGGCGCGCGGCCTGGCACTGGTGACATCCCTGATCATGGGCACACCCGTCTGGCGACAGATGGACATGTTACCCGTCGTCCTGAAACCCAGTCACAGCTTTGATGGGACCGATCAAACAAGAGAGGGGGACGAGGCTACCCGATTGGAAACGATCGCTACCCAGACATTCTTCAATAACGCCGACGACAACCTTGAGGAGGAGGCAGTGGGCAGCTTGTTTGAGTTACCTGCGCTACGTTGAGCCATTCTTCACGGGCGCTTTTCAGCCGTAGATCGTTGGCCGTACTCAGCTTCGAAGAATCAGGTCGGCCCCTTTTTCTCCAATGACGATAGCTGCCGCATTGGTATTGGCGGACACCAAGGTCGGCATGACCGAGGCGTCGATGACCCTGAGTGATTCGATGCCGCGCACTCTAAGTTTCGAATCAACAACCGCGTGCTCATCCTCTCCCATGCGGCAGGTGCCAACCGGATGGAAAATAGTGCCGCCTTTTTGACGTGCAAAATGGGCAAGCAAAGTTTCATTGTCGGCGCTCATGCCTGGCATGTATTCATCCTGGGTGATGAGGTTCCGAAAAGCGGGCTGTTGATAGATCTCGCGCAGCTGCTTCAATCCTTCCACCAAAACCTTGATGTCATGCGGCTCTGTCAGATAGTTAGACACGATTCTTGGTGCTTGGAGAGGGTCGCCACTGCGCAGGGAGACACTTCCGCGCGACTCGGGCCGGCACTGGGCAGCCGACGCCGAAAACCCTGGGAAGCGGTGCAAGGGGTCGCCTGGTTTGTCGACGGACAAGGGCATGACATTGAATAGCACATCCGCGCGCGAGTCCTTGGCGACAGAACTTCTCACCATGCCACCTACTTGACCAGCACCCACAGTCAGTGGACCACGTTGCTGGAACAGCCACTGCGCGCCCATCTGCGCCAAGCCAGAGGGGCTGCGGATTTGATTGTTTAGGGACTTTTTCTCGCGTAACTTGACGATGACCCTGGCCTGATAATGATCCTGTAGGTTAGCCCCGACCTGGGGCGCATCGCGGCGCACCGCGATACCTTGTTGGCGCAACATGTCGGCGGCACCGATACCCGATAACTGCAGGAGATGGGGCGACTGCAGTGCACCTGCGGCCAGAATGACTTCGCCCTGGACGTGACATTGGTGCCTGCCAGACCGGCCTTGCCATTCAACTCCGACAGCGCGGGTATTTTCGAGTAGGACCCTAGTAACTTGAACGCCCGTCAGTATGGTCAGGTTCGAGCGCTGTCGCACCGGCGCGATAAAGGCTGTGGCTGCGCTCGAGCGCCAGCGCCCCTTTAGCGTCAATTGATAGGCGCCCAAGCCTTCATCAAGCGCTCCGTTAAAGTCCGGGTTAGCGGGATACCCTGCTTGTAGGCCCGCTTCTATCCAGGCTGCGCAGTATGGGTGATCGTTGCGTAGCTCGGACACACCAAGCTCGCCCTCGGTCCCGTGAAAAGAAGAGGCTGCTCCTTGATAGCCTTCGGATTTCTTGAAGAACGGCAATAATTCCTGATAGGACCACCCTTTTGCACCATTTGATGCCCATCCGTCGAAATCGGCACGCTGACCACGGATATAGAGCAGCCCGTTGATCGAGCTTGAGCCGCCCATGACCCTGCCGCGCGGCCAGGTGATCGCGCGGTGGGCGGTGGCTTCTTGGGGTTCGACATCAAATTGCCTAGAGTGGCGCCTATCGTAGATCGTTCGGAAATAGCCGATTGGCAGCCGCAACCAAAAGTTGCGCGCTTCGCCGCCTGCTTCAATCAGCAATACCCGGTGCAGCGGGTTGGCACTCAGTCGGTTGGCGAGAACACAACCCGCTGACCCGGCCCCGACGATAATGTAATCAAAGCTGCTTCTCGCGATCTCAGATGGGTCGGGCTTCACACCTTTACTTGATCCATTAACAACTTAGGTTCGAAATACTGTGTGGCCTGAAGAGCATTACTGATGTTTGCGTTTTGCACAAAAAAGTCGGTGACCTGTTGCAACCATTTGGTGACGGTCCCGTCTGCATATCGGTTGCGCCACTCGCTATTACTGTAATACCTGGACGCTTTGAACTGGTCTTTGAAATCGGCTAAGGGCACTTCTTTGTAGTTGTTCTTTTGCAAGTTTTCTGCTGCTTGGTCAGGGTTCTTGACGATAAAATCATTGACCGGTAACCAAGCTGCAACGATTTTTTCGAGGACTGCACGGTTCTTTTCGAAATAGTCATTGCGAGCGGCCCATCCGCCCATAATGGCGGCCTGCGGGTAGAAGGCTGATGCATCGACTAGCTTGCGGGCCGTAGGTAACTTGGAGCGTACCGTCGAATCGAAGGGCGACCATAGAGCAACGGCCGGCACCGCTCCGGAAATGAACGAGGTGACAGCCTCGGCCATACGTTGGTTCACAATTTGAACGTCCTTGCTACTGTCCAGATTCACGGAGCGAAGGGCGCGATCTAAAAACACATGAGCAGTGGTGCCGGTGGTCGTGGAGATTTGCTTGCCTCTGAGGTCGGCCAGGGTCTTAATGCCTGAATCTTCCCGCACCCATAGCTGGGCAGTGGCATACTCGATATTATTGATCAGGAAAACTTTGCCCTGTCCGCGTGCCGGAAAGTTTGAAACGACCGCGCCGGTCGACAGGACGTCCAGGCTTCCTCCGATCATGGCCTGGAATAATTCTAGGCCCGTGGTGAACTGAATCAATTCCAGATCCAGACCCTGATTGGCAAAGGTACCCATTTGCTGACCGAGCCAGATATGGCCATCAACCGCAGAAGTATGCAGGTAACCGACCTTAACCTTGGTACGGACTTGTGCAAGAGCAGGGGCGCCTAGTCCGGTAGTAATTGCCACCACACCTGCCTTCAATAGGGTACGGCGTTGTGTTGTCGTTTGGGGCTTCATGATGATTTCCTCAAGGTGGGTTTATCTTTGAACTTTGCCTCGATTGTGCAGCATATTCCTGCATCACCTGCTCGCGGATCTCGGCTCTCAATGCGGTAAATCTCGGATCTTCCTGAATCGACTGCTGTCTCGGATAGCCGAAGGGCACCTCAATAACTGTGCGGATGCGCGCAGGACGTGCAGTCACGATGACGATTTTGGAGGACAGATAAATGGCCTCATCCACCGAATGGGTGATGAGCAATACCGTCTTTCCTTCGGCCTTTAACACTTCAAGCAAGAGGTCCTGCATGGCGCTACGGGTTTGCGAATCGAGCGCGCCGAAGGGTTCGTCCATCAGCAAAAATTGGGGACTGACTGCATAGGCTCTGGCCAGGGCTAGTCTTTGTTTCATGCCTCCCGACAAATGCTTGGGGAAGTGCTCTGCGAAATCGCTCAGACCCATCAGCAACATGTACTTGTCCGAGATTGCGGCGCGTTGCTGGGGGGAAGAGAGATTGGTTTTAAGCTTGAGGCCAAACTCGATGTTTTGCCGGACGTTCAACCAAGGAAAAACGCCATATTCCTGAAAGATCACGCCGCGCTCCGGCCCTGGTCCGCTCACTTGTTTGCCGTCAACGAGAACGCGACCTTCAGTCGGACTCACAAAGCCACCCACGATATTCATCAGGGTCGTCTTTCCGCAACCCGAGGGGCCAATGATCGAAACGAACTCACCATCTTTAATGTCTAAGTTGACTTTGTCGACCACTTTCATTGGCCCTTGCGGCGTAACAAAGCTGACACTGACCGTGTCAAAAATTATGCGTGGAGCCAAGCTTGGGCCCATGGACGTTGGATTCATCTTATTGGGCCAGGCGGTCTTGCCATGAAAGCAAACGACGACTGAACTGGCGCAGGATCAAGTCCATGAGCAGGGCGATGAAACCGATGCAAATGATGCCCACATAAATAATGTCGAGTTGAAAAAATGACGAGGCATTTTGAATCAAGGCACCCAAACCTTGTTGCGCGGCGATCAGTTCTGAAGCCACCAAGGTCGCCCAGGCCACCCCAAGGGCTACTCGGATCGCGGTGAGAATATGGGGTAATGCTAGTGGAACAATGACACGCGAAAATATCTCTAAATCACTGGCGCCCAGTGTGCGGGCGACACGGATGTAAATGGGGCTGATCTGTGCGATGCCCTCATACATGACGATCACCCCCGCAAAGAAAGAGGCATAAAAGAGAATCGCACTTTTGGCTGTTTCACCGATACCGAAGTAGACGATGACCAGGGGAATCAATGCGATAGGCGGCAAAGCGCGAAAGAAATTGATGACCGGATCGATAAAGCTCCGCACGCCCTTGTACCAACCCAAACAGAAACCGACTGGGACAGCGAGCAGTATCCCCAAGAAGACGCCAATCATGACCCTTTGGGCTGACATCCAGATGTCCATCCATAAGCGTCCGCGAGACAACTCGATGAACTTAAACCAAACCTCGTGAGGCGAGGGAACCAGGGCGGGATTGATCAGGCCGCTGGCGCGAACTGCATACCAGAGCATCAGCAAAAGTAGCCAGGGCGAGAGAATCAGGGCGACTTGCTTGAGCTGCGATTGAGCAGACATGGTGTGGGGGTGCCTTCCAGTGTAATATGATCATACTATAGACCATACCTTTAGACAAACCAGGTTGCTGGTGGTCTTAAATAGAGTTGCCCATCAAGCTTCATCCACCTTGCTAATCCGGATTGCCGATGCCCGACCATTTTTCTGCCAGCCCGATTCCCCGGTATCTCCAGGTCGCGGATGTGTTGCGCCAAAGAATCACGCGCGGTGTCTGGACGGTTGGCGATTGCCTTCCTTCGCTTGATGAGTTGGCAGTGGAGTTTGGGGTGGCGCGGGTCACAGTCCGGCAGTCGGTCAATTTGCTGGTGAGGGAAGGTTTGTTGAGTGCCCAGCAAGGCCGGGGCACCTTTGTTACCGCGATGCCTGCGCGAGCTCGGTCCATTCAAGTGGAATTCACGCTAGAGGCCTTGGCACGTCACTACCGAGATACCGAGGCCAAGATTGTCAATATCGACGAATCTGTATCCTCGGCACCCTTGCGCCCAGAAGATGGTGTGCCGGCCAAGCGATACGTCTTTATGCGGCGGGTGCATTCAAGACAGGGCGAGCCCTATTGCGTCATCAATATTTATTTGGATGAGGAAGTGTTTCGCAAACATCCCAAACGGTTTCGGGAAAAGCCTGTGATTCCACTGTTGACCGACATGAAAGCGTTAGTGATCGCCGATGCTCGTCAGACTCTGACGATCAGCACTTGCGACATGGAAGTCGCGAAACTGCTGGGCATTCCAGTGAACGCACCGGTCGCTCATGTCCGGCGCCTGTTCCGTTCGCCAGAGGGTAAGGTACTGTATCTTGGGGAAGTGACTTATCGTGGAGATGCCATCCATCTCGACATGAACCTCAAACCATGAAAGCTTTGCCGACCTTCTCTGTATTGATCGATAATGTCGACGCTTGGGTGTATCGCTATCCTTTAAAGACTCCAGTGCAGACATCCTTTGGCGTCATGCAAGATCGCCCAGCAGTTCTGGTGAGGGTGATGGATCGCGACGGTTGTGAAGGCTGGGGAGAGATCTGGTGCAATTTCCCGGCCTGTGGGGCAGAGCATCGAGCCCACTTACTGCGTACGGTTATGCTGCCTTTGCTAGAAGGGCGGGCTTTTACCAGTGCCCAACATGTCTTCGAAAAGCTCACTGAAAGTACGGCGGTGCTTGCCATTCAATCCGGTGAGCCCGGACCCATGGCGCAAACCATTGCAGGGATCGATTTGGCTTTATGGGATCTCGGTGCGCGTAAGGCGGGGATGCCCTTGTGGCAATTTCTCGGCGGAAAGGAGAGCCGTATTCAGGTCTATGCAAGCGGAATTAATCCCGAACGGCCAGAGCTGCAAATGCAGGCCATGCAGGCCCAAGGCTACCAGTCTTTCAAGCTCAAGGTGGGTTTTGGGCTCGCCAAGGATCTCGCCAACGTACAAATGCTCCAGGGAGGTTTACGGGCGGGTGAGTCGCTAATGATTGATGCCAATCAAGCTTGGTCCCTGGCCCAGGCCTGCGAGATCGCTCCGGCTTTTACTGATTTTAATTTGGCTTGGCTGGAAGAACCGATAAGAGCGGATAGGCCCTGGCTGGAATGGCAAACACTTCGGTCGGTGGTGGATATTCCCTTGGCGGCCGGAGAAAACATTCGCGAACACGAAGGTTTTGAACAAGCCATTCGATCGAAAGCGCTCGGCGTCATCCAGCCGGATATCGCTAAGTGGGGCGGTATCTCGGGCAACTGGTCGGTGGTGCAAAGTATTCAGGATGCGGGCTTGAGGTTCTGTCCGCATTACTTGGGAGCTGGCATTGGCTTGTTGGCCTCAGGGCATTTGCTGGCGGGCGCAGGCGGTGACGGGATGCTGGAGGTGGACTCAAATCTCAACCCTTTGCGCAGCCTCTTGAGCCCGGCGCTGAATCTGGTTCAAAAAGGCTGGGCCGATCTGGGTATGGCACCTGGCTTAGGACACTTGCCTGACCTGAACGGCTTGAGCCCATACCTCAAATGAGTGCGCTCGTCTTTTGTGCAGTGGTGTTCATCGCTGTGCTCAAAACGCGTCCTCAACCTGACCCGCCATCAGAAT
>JAYVKZ010000404.1:0-4240 GCA_043767985.1 Betaproteobacteria bacterium | reverse complement strand
GAGGACGAACAAACGCTCGAGTTGCTAATCTCCATGCAGATCGATTTTGCTCAGGGATATTTTTTCTCGCCCGCGAAACCCATCGAGCACTGGATCAGTAACGTCCAGGAAATTGATGCCATACAGGAGAAAGCGCAGCGTTATACGCGCAAAACGCCACCGCCCTCACCGCTCCCAGCGGCCCAACCTCACAAAGAGGCCGAACTCAGTGCAATGGTATAAGACGCTTTAATTCAAGTGTTTTGAACCACGATTGAGGGAAACTTCAGGCTCATGTCCTTGGCCATATTGGAAATACGAATCGCCACTTGACGAGCAATATGCTTATAGGTCGCAGCGATATCACCGTCCGGGTCCGCGACCACGGTAGGTTGACCGGAGTCGGCCTGCTCTCGAATGCGGATATCGAGGGGTAAACCGCCCAAATAATCCACGTTAAAATCCTTAGACATGCGTTCACCGCCACCCTGCCCAAAGATATGCTCTTTGTGGCCGCATTGGGAGCATTGGTGAATCGCCATGTTCTCGACAATACCCAGAATAGGAATGCCCACCTTCTCGAACATCTTCAGGCCTTTTCGAGCGTCCAGTAAAGCGATGTCTTGAGGCGTCGTCACAATCACCGCACCGGTGACCGGAATTTTTTGCGACAGGGTCAAATGAATATCGCCCGTGCCGGGCGGCATATCCACAATCAAATAATCCAAATCACGCCAATTGGTTTCCCGCAGCAATTGCTCAAGGGCTTGAGTCACCATGGGGCCACGCCACACCATTGGCGTGTCGACATCAATCATGAAACCGATCGAAGAGGCCTGTATGCCGTGGCCGGTCATCGGCTCCAAAGTCTTACCATCGAGTGATTCCGGCTTGCCAGTAATACCCAGCATCATGGGTTGGGACGGGCCATAGATATCGGCATCTAACATGCCGACTGAAGCCCCTTCGGCAGAAAGCGCTAAAGCCAAGTTGACTGCCGTCGTACTCTTACCCACCCCGCCCTTCCCCGAAGCGATAGCAATAATATTCTTCACGCCGGGAAGGGTTTTAACACCCCGTTGCACCGCATGCGAGACAATTTTTTGGTACACATTGGCGCTCACATTGGCCACACCGGGTACAGCGCGTAAAGCCGCAATCACTGCACGTCGAATGGGCTCCAACTGACTCTTGGCGGGGTAGCCCAGTTCAATATCGACAGAAACATCGGACCCGTCAACCCGTAAATTCTTCATTGATTTACCGGACACATAGTCTTTGCCCGTATTCGGGTCGAGCAATTGACTCAGGGCTTGGGTGACAAGTTCTAATGTAACGCTCATTTCGATCCTTCGAGAAAGTACTAACCCGCCAGTCTAGCCTATCAGCGATTCTAATCGCGAGGCTGATAAACTTGCCTTATGGATAAGCTCGCCTCAAACACCGCGCCTTCGGCGCGACAACTCTTCGTCACCACCGCCCTACCGTATGCCAATGGCCCGATGCATGTCGGCCATATGATGGAATACATCCAGGCCGATGTCTGGGTGCGTTTTCAACGGCTGCGCGGTGCAAAAGTGCATTTTGTATGCGCAGACGATGCTCATGGCGCCGCAATCATGATCGCAGCAGAAAAGGCGGGAACCACCTCAAAAGCCTTTGTGGACGCAATTTCAGCGGGTCGTAAGCCGTTTTTGGACGGTTTTCGGATCAGCTTTGATCATTGGCATCGCACCGACACCGAGGAAAATCGCAAACAAGCTCAGGCGATTTACCTAGCCCTACGGGAAGCGGGTCTAATCAGTCGACGTAGCGTTGAGCAGTTTTATGATCCAGTAAAAGGTATGTTTCTGGCGGATCGCTTCATTAAGGGCGAATGCCCAAAATGCGGTGCCAAAGATCAATACGGCGATGCTTGCGAAGTTTGTGGTGCAGTCTACTCACCCACTGACCTCAAAAACCCTTACTCGACGCTGACCGGAAGCACACCGGTACTCAAGAGTTCAGAACACTACTTTTTCAAGCTTTCAGATCCGCGCTGCGCGAGTTTTCTGCGCGAATGGACGTCGGGCGCGGATCGCCATGGGTCGCCACGTTTGCAGGCGGAGACCATCGCTAAAGCGCAAGAATGGCTCGGGACTGAAGCCGACAGCAAACTGGCAGATTGGGATATCTCCAGAGATGCTCCCTACTACGGCATCGAGATACCTGACGCTCCAGGCAAGTATTTTTATGTGTGGCTCGACGCCCCGATAGGCTATTTGGCCTCGCTTGAAGCTTACTGCGCGAAGAACGGTCTGTCGTATCAAGCCCTGGTTGATGACCCTCATCTTGAGCAGGTCCACTTTATTGGCAAAGACATCACCTATTTCCACGTGCTGTTTTGGCCGGCCATGCTGAAATTTTCAGGCCGCAAAGTGCCAGACCGCGTCAACGTGCACGGCTTCATCACGGTCGGTGGTGAAAAAATGAGTAAGAGCCGGGGTACCGGCATCTCCCCATTGCGTTATCTTGAGCTGGGGATGAACCCGGACTGGATGCGTTACTACATCGTTGCAAAACTGAACGCTAAGGCTGAAGATTTGGAATTTACCGCCGAAGATTTTATGGCGCGTATTAACAGCGACCTGATTGGTAAATTCGTCAACATTGCTAGCCGCTGTTCGGGTTTCTTGAGCAAACGCTTTGACGGCAAACTCGGTAGCGTCGATACAGGCGCCTGGACGGGATTTCAACAGGCCTGGGCAGGCGTGGACGGTGTGGCCAAGCTCTTTGAGGCCAGAGAGTTCGGTAAAGCAGTACGCGAGATCATGCTTTTTGCGGATGCCGTCAACGTCTATATCGATACCCAAAAGCCCTGGGAATTAGCCAAGCTCGCAGGCGCCGAAGCTCATCTACTGATGGTGTGTAGCACGGCACTTAACGCCTTTAAGGATCTGTGCTTACTTTTGTCTCCGATCATGCCAGATACTAGTGCGAAGGCCTTGGCTCAGCTTGGCCTCAGCGATCCATCCTGGCAGCACATCGGCGCGATGCTACCGGTGGGCCACACCATCTTTCCTTATGCCCATCTGATGACCCGTGTCGAGGAAAAGCAACTTGATGCGCTGTTCGGCATTGAAGCAGACAGTACGGCTGGCGCACCTGCGCAGCCGCCAAAGGTTGCCGCAACACCCAAAAAGCCCATCGAAACGGGTGCGAGCAACGATGTTGGGAGCGAAACCATCAGCATTGAGGATTTCTCAAAGATTGATCTGCGCATCGCAAAAATCGTGCATGCCAGTGCCGTCGAAGGTTCGACCAAACTTTTGCAGCTAAGCCTTGATGCCGGTGAGGGGCGCTTGAGGAATGTTTTTTCGGGCATCGCGGCCGTCTACAAACCAGACGATTTGATCGGGAAACACACGGTACTGGTCGCTAACCTCGCACCACGTAAAATGAAATTTGGCCTATCGGAGGGGATGGTGCTGGCCGCAAGCTGGGACGATCCTCAAAAAAAGGCGGGCATCTATTTGCTCGACCCTTGCCCCGGTGCAGAGCCGGGCATGAGGATTCGTTAAACAAGATTTATTCGCCTACTGATTAGGTCGTTTACTAGTTCGTCTGATTGTTTCTCGGATCGGGTGACTTGCCTGTGCGAATCACCTTACCTTCAAGATCGTAATAGACGTCAAACATCTCAGTACGACCCGGGCTAGGCGCGAAGCGATAACTCTGTGCCGTTTCCTTTTTGAGTTTGAACTCTTGCTTCAAGGCTGGGGGCCCAATCAGTCGGCGAACTTGTTCGGGCGTCATTCCGGGCTTCACTTGCTCGAACATTGAATCCACTAGCACATTGCGCATGCCTAGATACTTGCCGTCGGGGCTGATTTTCACCTGATAAGTTTGGGTACCTTCGGGCTGACGGCTCATTTCAAGCGTTTTCCCGCCGTCCGGCTCCGGCCAAATGTGGGTGGGCTGCCCCATGCGAGTCATCACCTCTTCTTGGGTTGCTTCGCCAACTTTCATCTCTTTCTCGGCGACATAATCGCAAGCACCAAGCACCACACTAGTGGCCAATAACCAAGCAGTAATTTTTGCATTCATCCTCAACTCCCCACTCCATTTAATTCTCGCCCGTCCGCGGTCTGGCCCAGCGCCAACAACAATTTATGAGCACATTCAGGGCAAAACCAGCTTCACTGTAAAATTCTGGCTGACTACGCTCTGTTCAGACCATAAAGTAGGTTCCAGAGCTTCACCCAATTGGCGGCTATATTAC
>JAYVKZ010000403.1:0-4710 GCA_043767985.1 Betaproteobacteria bacterium | reverse complement strand
CTCCGTCTTCGTCCATTCCCAATCAGGGCACCTTACGTGAGGCGGTTGAACCCGACAAGAAAATTGGTGAAGGAAAGTCTCCAATGGAGCGAACCCAGTCACAAGCCCTAAATCGCGGGAAGACTGAGCTCAAGAAAGCGATTGAGCCAACCCTACGGGAAATTCAAGCGATTGGCGATACCGCCGTTGCGGCCAAGGATGCCGTGATTGGCGCACCAGGCAAAGTCAAAGAGGACTTCAAGAAGAATTGGAAGCCCGGTCGTACCGCTCGCGATCTCCGCCAGGATCAGAGGAAAAAAACAGAATGAAAAGTCTTAACGATGATTTCCCGGGCCGGTTCCCATGCGCCCTAATTCGTTGGGATATCCATGAATATTCCCTAGAGGATAGCGATTGACGAAGTCATCATCAGCAAAATCCCCAGGCGTAAATTCAATGACAATTTCCCCTGTCCAAATCCTACGAATATAGGTAAAAAGTGCATACATAGGAATACTCGCCAGACCCGCATATACGGAGTAGCGCAAAAAAGTGTCGGACCAATAACTGCCTACAAGAAAGCATGCGAATGCTACACATACAAAGAGTTTTTTGCGAGTCGTGACCATGCCTCATTTTATTCTTAATTCTCGCATCTGAATAGCCCCTAGAACCAGCCCCTTTACCCAGGAATGCAACCATGCGTCCACCACTACGATTGACTCTTCGATTCTTCTGCGCAATAGGCTGGCTGGCCTCGAGCTTCCTAACGCTGACCGGCTGCGCCCTGCCCTCACCTCCGAAGGACGCTGCGGCCGCCACCTTTGCGCCTCCGACTCCTTCTGTTTCACTCACGACCAGTACGCCCAGTCGAAGTGAGAGACAAGTGATCTTTTGCAGCGACTGTCGGTACTAGGAAGTTAGAGAGAAGGCATGCAATGAGCGACTATTCTGTACTGGGCTCACGTCTGGCTCGCAACACCCCGCAACTCTTGGCCGCACTTGAGCAAGCACACGGTCACAAGGATCGGCCACTCTGCCTCTGCCGACCTTCAGGTTTACCGATGTATGTGGCCAAGATTGGTGATCGATTTTTCCTCAAACGTATGCCCAACTCGGGCGACCAACACACGGCCGAATGCGACTCTTATGAGCCGCCCCCTGAGCTTTCAGGGCTTGGTCAGGTGATGGGATCCGCCATCAAAGAAAACCCAGAAGACGGGATGACCTCCTTGGCTCTGGACTTTTCTTTAACTAAGTACCCGGGCCGAGCGGCGCCGCTTGCCTCTGGTGTAGTGCACGATACGGTCGCAACCGATGGTCACAAGCTTAGCCTACGGGCCATGCTTCACTATCTTTGGGAGGAAGCAGGTTTTCATCAATGGTCACCCGCCATGGCGGGTAAACGTACCTGGTACGTGATCCGTAAATATCTCTTGGACGCGGCCAATAATAAGAAGGCCAAGGCGGGCGAGCTGATTGACCTGCTCTACATTCCCGAGTTCTTTCAGCTGGAGCGCAAAGAGGAACTGACCAAGCGTCGCCATGCGCGCATGAGTCCCTTAGTCGCGTCGAACAACGGCGCACGCAAGTTGTTGGTGCTGGTGGGTCAAGTCAAGGATATTGCACCGGCCAGATACGGCCAAAAGATTGTCTTTAAGCACTTGGCAGACTTCCCTTTCATGCTGGCCGATGATTTGTACACGCGCGTACAGAAGCGCTTTGCTTTTGAACTAGAGATGTGGTCCTCCTTCGAGGAGACCCATCTGATGGCCATCGCCACCTTTGGGGTCAGCTCCGCAGGAATCGCCGCGATCGAGGAGATTGCACTAATGAATGTGACCGAACAATGGATCCCGTTTGAGAACAGCTGGGAATACGATCTTATTGGGGAGATGACCCGCCAGCATCGCCGCTTTAGTAAGGGTCTACGCTACAACATGTCTACGACCCGACCGCTTGCTTGCCTGGTCGCAACCGACACTCAACCGGAACCAACCGCCATGTATATCGCGCCGCCGGATTGCAGTGACGAGTACAACGCCTTACTCGACGAGCTCACCGCTCAAAGTAAGCTCCAGACGTGGATCTGGAAGGCAGGTGTCGATGCCATGCCCAACCTTCCAAGCCTCACAGACCCCCCAATCCGAACCCATCCCTTTCCCCTAACTTAGCGCCGACGGTCTCGCACAGCAACTCGTTTTAATACCTGACCCAGCATCGATCAAGACATCGCCCCCCAGGATCAAGCCATGGCCACAGACCACTATACTCAACCAGAGACCGGCACGCTTATCAACAGACTCGGTATCACCGATGCACAGGCACTCAAGCAAACCGTTGAGGCGACCGCAAATGCACAAGCAGTCGCGCGAAGCAGGGGAGCATTACCAAGCACCTCCTTCGATACCGAGCGATTACAGTCGATCCATAAAGCCCTTCATGGACCCGTCTACGCCTGGGCGGGGCAGATACGCTCGGTTGACCTGGCCAAGGGCAATGCCGAAAGCCGCCTGGCTTTTGCAAGGGTCGCGGAGGTTAAACCTTTTTTGCGTGAGATCGCCGCAGAGATACAAGCCGACAATAACTTTCGGGGGCTTCCCAAAGAGTTGCTGAGTGAGAAACTTGCGAAGACCTATGCCGATCTGAATGCCACCCACCCGTTTCGCGACGGCAATGATCGCGCCTCGCGTCAATTCATCACAGAGCTTGCGGCTGATTCAGGGTATCGACTTGATTTGTCCAGAGTGGCGAAACACACCTGGGAGAAGGCTAGCCGCAACTCGCTCACTGGAGATCTTCAGGGCGTGCGACGTGAGATCGCCACATCGCTACGTGCCGAGCGAGAAATTGCCTTTTCGATGCTCGGCAAGGATGATGCATTGAGAAAGCATCCTGAACTGGATGGGGCGTTTAAGCTGTTGGAACGCGCCCTCGATCCTATGGCCTTAGCACTTCCAAAGGAGGAGCCCGGCACCAGGGGTAAGCTGTCCTCGGCCGAACGAGCAAGCCCGAATACGAGTCCGACCTATGCCAGAGTCTTGGAAAGTGTGAAAGGCCAACTTGCCGCCGGACAAATCCCCAAAGCGGACATTTCGGTCAGCGAGTCAAGGCTAACCATTGCCCTGGCCGCTGAGTTCCGTGGCCTCGCCCTCAAAGACGCCCACTCAGTCTCAACACGCATTACTGACACACGCATTACTGGCACGGTAGTTGCCCAATCGAGCGAACACCTCTTAGTCAAGATCGGCCAAGATGCGGCGGTCACCTTCGAGAAACAGAAGCTGGATCGCGCACTTCAGACAGGCGATCAGGTTAGCATTAAGTATGCCCAAGATCGCGGAGAAGTGTCCGCGAGTACCCCATCAAGGCCTATGGTTCGTGATCGCGGCCACGGAGGAATGTAGTTTTCATAAGCTTTGGCAAAAGTGAGATATTGGCGTAGAACCGCAACCCAAACTGCAAGGTACGCTCGGATCGTACTAAAAATTAGTCGCCCCCGCAGGGCCCATGGCAACTCTCCTAATCATCCATGTTTAAGCCCCTACTAGCCGTAACCATCCTAGTTTCACTTTCGCTCAAACTTGGCCTGACGCTTGTATTTTAAAATGACGTTGCCGAAATTACCCTACTAGGGTAACATCGCAGAATGGAGAAATCGACGCCGCACTGCAAATTGACAAGAGTTAAGGAGCTGGTGACTTCGGGCCAATATCGGGCAACCAACTCTGCCCTAAGTTCGGCGAATGCATTGGATTTCGATGTAGTGAAGATGGCCGAAGTTGTTGGCGCTCTGACAAATATTGATTTTTTTAAGAGCATGACAACCTATGCGGATCACACGATTTGGCAGGATGTTTACAAACCGACGACGAATAAAGGCGTGAAGCTTTATGTCAAGCTAACGGTCGTTGACGATGTTTTGATAGTCTCATTCAAGGAGCAAGAGCCATGATTAAAGCTTGCGGGAATTGTGGTGCGAAAGCCCTAGTGTCAGACGTGCGAGATGTACCGTATGCCTACAAAGGGCAGACAACATTCATTAAAGATGTACATGGTGAATTTTGTGGTGCCTGTGATGAGTCGATCACCGGGCCAGACGAAAGCGCACGCGTGATGGCGGAAATGCGCGCTTTCAAACAAGAAGTCAATGCATGTTTGGCGGATGCGGGCTTCATTCGTGAGACCCGAGCCAAACTTGGTTTGACACAGCAAGCAGCCTCGCGGCTTTTTGGGGGAGGCAGCAATGGATTCTCTCGCTATGAGAGTGGCGAGACGAAGCCGACCTTAGCGCTTGTTCAGCTCTTCCGTCTTCTTGATCGTCGTCCTGAACTTCTGTCGGAGATCAGTGAGCAATAGCGATCAGATCAGCGATTCAGTTGAAACGCACAGGGCGAATTGCAATGCAAACTATCGCGACAGTTGCCTTTCCCGTTGCACCCTCTCCGGCGCACTGATCTCACCTAGTTCTTGAATCGCACTGAGTTTGCTCTGCTCTTGGGTAATGATGCGGCGCGCTTGCGCTTTGCTGTCAGTGAATATCTCGAACTGATCGGTGGCTCGAGTGCCCGCGACATAGAACGATCGATTACCCACGATTTGGCCAATTTGCCGTAGCTGCGCCTCAGTGAGCTTTGAGGCGCCATCACCCTGACTGCCATTGCTTCGATCATCGGCTGTCTTGATCATCAGAAGCGTGTCCCGTTTCGTCGCCCCCTGAGCACTGTGCAC
>JAYVKZ010000402.1:0-19537 GCA_043767985.1 Betaproteobacteria bacterium | reverse complement strand
AGGGAAGCTTTTTCGGTTGTCTTCGTCAAAGTTCCATTGCCCGCCTTCGGGCTCCTCGCCGCTCATTAATATCGCGTGTTTTTTGCGCATTTTCCGGTAAAACATTTCCATGCGCAGCTGTTTAGAATTTCCCGCCCATTTTGCGAAATCCGCCCTGGAAATCATGAAATGATCGTCATTCAAGATCTCGAGCGGTGTGTTGGTTTCGCTCGCCAAAGCTTTGATACTTTGCTCAAGTCGCCAATCGCCGGGCTCACAAAGGCGTAGTGTGGAAGGGCTTAGCTCATCAACGAAGGCCTGCCAAACCTGGCGAAGGCTTCGGTAGGAATGTTCGCCTAATTTTAGATAGTGAACGGTCCATCCTTGCTCTTTGAGTTTTAATGCAAAGTGCCGCATCGCCGATAAAAAAACAGCCGATCGCATGCGAGTGCTACTCACATGAGTCTGCTCCTCGATGACCTCGGCCATCACAATTACTGATTTGACCCGATCAGAGCGCAGCAAGGCTGGGTTGTCTAGATTGAGTTGGTCACCAAGAATTGGGATGAGGATCATCAATTGGGTTTCTTTGTTTGAACCAAAACAATGACGGCTGGTGGTGTTCCAGATTTTCGACAACGACCCGAACAATATTTCACCTCGGCCCAATTTTTGGCCCAGGATTTTCGCCAACTCATGTCACGGCCGCATCCTAAGCAAGGCTTGCTGGCGAGGGAGGCTTTATTGCCCTTGAAGGAGTCTTTTCTGATTGTCACGAAAACAAATCCAGTTGAGGCGGCGAGTCCGGCAACACTTTAAGGGACCGGACTCGCTTTTGAGACTCGCGATTCGGCTGTCGGCTGCCGTGCTTGTCAAAGATGGCTTGTGCCTCGTCACGAAAATCAGTGCCTTTTCTCACCCCCCAAACAGCCTCTCTGGCACGCCGCGTTGAGCTTTGAAGATTGACGATCGGCAAGGGGTAGTCGCGACCCATGCGGCAAGCGGCGTTCTCTTGGATGAGTGCAGGCATGGTCCAAGGCTCAAAAAGATAGACGGTCGGTACACGCTGCAACTCCGGGATCCAACGCCGCACGAAGAGGCCTTCCGGGTCGTGATCTCTGGCCTGTTTGACTGGGTTGTAGATTCGAATGGTATTGATCCCCGTCGTGCCCGATTGCATTTGCATTTGCGGGTAATGGATACCGGGTTCATAGTCTAAAAACTGCCGTGCCAAGTGCAGAGCAGGTTCTCGCCAGTGTTGCCATAGTTGGTAGCTCGAAAAACTCGCCAACATCGCTCGCATTCTAAAGTTGATCCAGCCAGTGTGAAGTAACATTCTCATGCAGGCGTCGATCATAGGGTAACCGGTCTCACCCTTTGCCCAGGCGGCTAGGTGAATGGGGTCGCACGTTTCGTCGCGAAGGCCGTCATAACCCCGATGGAGATTGCGAAATTCAATGCTTGCATCGCTCTCCAGCTTTTGAATGAAATGACAATGCCAATGTAGGCGGCTCTCAAACGATTTAAGTGAGCCTAGTAGACCGCTTGGCGTGTGCACTGGCCCGACACCCTTCCAGTGGTCCTGGGCTCGGCTCAGAGCGTGAGTGGCTTGGCGAATCGAGAGAACACCGAGTGCGAGGTAGGGCGATAGTCTCGAGCAAGCCTCCTGCGCACTCAATGGACCCGACATCGCATGGCGGTAATTGGCGCCTCGTCCCTCGAGGAAGGTGCTGAGATAATGATCTGCTCGTGCATGGCCACCTAATTGTCGGGCGGGTTTATCCGATTCTTTTAGCGTGAGCTTGAGAAAAGACGAGCTACGAAGTTGATCCGGCCATTCTTGCGTTGCTTGGCCCAGCGGGAATTGCTTGGCCAGCTTTGGCGCTTTCAAGGGGGCTGGAGCCATTCGCGCCGCCCATAAACTTGACCAGCGATCTCTGCTTGGCAGCCGACGAACCACGGCATTACTCTCGAATTCGTGCCAAACGATGCCGTTATATCGACACCATGCCCCCACCGCGAGATCTCGTTGATAGGTCTGGCCGTTGCCTGTCTCTTGATGGCTCAGTAAAGTAAAGTTTTTGAGTTCAGCTCTTAGCTTCAGCAACACATCCAAGATAGGGCTGTGCCTCACCGTCAACCGCAACCCCATCGATGCCAAGCGCCGATCCAGGAAAAGCAGGCTCTCTCGAAGAAAGCCGTAGTGCTGCGCTGAAAAATCATTGGCGAGGATGAGATCGGGTTCAAACACATAGAGCGCAAGCACGGGGCCTCTAGCACAGGCCTCGACGAGCGGCTGATGATCTTCAATTCGTAAATCGCGCTTAAACCAGACGACTTGAATCATGTGGGAGATTTAGAAATGGGTTTCTGAGGTCAGAGGGTTGTAAAAATTCTCAACAAGAAGCGATGTTCACCAGCCGGCCGGTCAATGACATTGGATCGTCGCGTTATCGAGGTTGGAACATACGCTCATTTGGACAATGCCCTCGATATCCTTAGCGTAAGTAGGGCGTCCGTGTCGTGGATTTGAAGGGGTAACTCTGCCTGGGCGCAAGACCTTCAACCTTGCGGAAATTATGGGAGCCTAGTTGAGTACAATGAATAATGAGTGAAAATTCCAGTCTTAACGTAACATCGGCGCTCGTGATCGGCGGATCAGGCGGTCTGGGGGAAGCTCTTGTTCGCGAGCTCCGAGCCCGCCAAACCTATCGTCAGGTTCTATCGCTCAGTCGGCGTCAACAAGTAGCCGGCCTATTTCTCGACTATGCAGACGAATCGTCTATTCAAGAAGCCGCGCAGTGGACCCAAGGGCAATGCCTCGAAGCACCCTTAAGTTGCGTGATCGTGGCGACGGGTTTCTTGCATGGGGAAGGTGCTACTCCCGAGCGTAGTTGGTCTGAACTCAATACGCAGTATTTGCAGCAGGTTATGCTTGTTAACGTAATTGGCCCAGCGCTCACGCTAAAGTATTTTGCGCCTATTTTGGCGCGAAATATCAGGACTCGATGGGCCATGATTTCCGCCAAGGTAGGGAGCATTTCGGATAACGGATTAGGCGGATGGTACGGCTACCGGGCGAGCAAGGCCGCCCTCAATCAAATTGTAAAGACAGCTTCAATCGAAATGACACGGCGCAACAGGCAGTCAATTTGCGTTGCGCTACATCCCGGCACGGTTGCGACGAATTTGAGTCAACCTTTTAGTAAAGCGGGTTTGAATGTGCGTGCTCCCGATGTCGCGGCGAGTGAGCTCTTAACGGTTATGGAAGGTTTGAGGGAAAAAGATACCGGTGGGTTCTTTGACTATCAGGGTTCGATACTTCCCTGGTGAAAAGGATTCGATAGGAATAGACCGGTGACAATGAAGGGCATTGATTTTTCCGAGAAGATGCGAAGCGAGACGTAACGTTTTAATTGTAAAAAATGCATTTTTGAAAGATCGAATATGACTAACCGCCGCCAGTTTGTAATCATGCTATCTGCCACATCGCTTGCCGCATCCGCTACGGTCACTGCGCAAACAAAGCTAGAGGAAAAAGATCCGCAAGCCGCTGCTCTAGGTTATGCGGCAGATTCAACCAAGGTGGACAGTAAAAAATATCCGAAGTATGCGAAAGATCAAAAGTGTAACAACTGTCAACTTTATGCGGGTAAGGTAACTGATGCGGCGGCTGCTTGCCCGATTTTCGCGGGCAAACAAGTGGCTGGGTCTGGATGGTGTAGCGCTTGGGTAAAGAAATCCTAGGGTTTCTTCCGCTGCTTATGAGGTCTGCTACCTGTGATGCGTCGCAACGTTGTTCGCCCCTCAATGTTAAGGGATTCGATGACGCGCGATGTGCTTGGATCCATTGTTCATTGCTGGCGAGCGTAGGCGTGAATGTTTGGTCTCGCAACCTCGCGTACGCGCCCTCCACAATTTGAAAGAGCCTGGCTTCAACTCCGCCCTCATCATCAGAACCACTGAATCTTGACTCAAGCCGAACTGATTTCGAATCGCCTCGAAGGGTGTTCTGTCTTCCCAAGCCATTTCGATAATTCGCGAGATATCATCTCGTGTGAACGGCGGCCGTCGCCCTTCTATTGCTGCAGTCGAAATCATGCTCTCGGTAGTGCCAGTCGCCATGATTCTGCCCGCTAGTAGTCATGACTGTTCAAAGTCCATTTGCGTCGCGGACCCTCTTCATCTAAAAAGTCTTCATGCTTACTTATGATTCTTTTCGCTTTCAAAGACTCGATATACTCAATCGGTGCATCCCCCAAAAGCGCGACGATATCTGGATCTGCCTCGCGCACTTGCGCTTTGTCCACATACAAATTCGCAAGTGCTAGCCTATTCTCTAAAATCCTCGTTTTTAGATGTGTGAAAAGCGTGTTTGCTTGTTCGAGATCTTCGATGTTGTGATGCCATTGCCAAGCCTCACCGGCCGGTATTTTTCTGCCTTCACCGGAGATATTGTGGAGAAAATAGCTGATCTTCATGCGGTACCCTGCCTCCCCGAAGTGAATTTATGCCATTGGAAAACCGAATTCGGTATTTTGGCCAGAGCGGCGGTCACCTTTGGATTGGATCTCGGCAAGGTAGCGTCACTAAAATCGATCTCTCTGGCGGGTTCTTTTGAGTTGTCGACTTCTGCGAGTGCTTGACTCGACAAATACTTTTGTAAGAAATCATGCATCAGCAGCTCGTAGGCCAGAGGTGGTTTTTGCTTTTCGTCAAGGTCGTTTTGGTTGTTTGGAATGGGGCGTTCGAAAAGTTTAACAACATCCCAGACTGTGATTTTTGATAGATCGCCAGCTATTTGATAGCCTCCGCCCGGGCCTAGAAAAGAGCGCAGCAAACCGTGGCTTTTCAAACTACTCACGATACGTTCGGTGTAGGAAATGGACAACCCCAAAAGAGTTGAGATGTCGTGGGTTGTAACCGGATGATCGCGGCCTCGGCTCGCGATGAGTGCCGCAGTGTTGACAGCGCTTTTGGTCTTTTTTGAGATCATTTTGAACTCGAATTCCAGTTTTTGAGTAGATAAAATATTATTCTTATAGCGTAATTTACACCTATTTTCATATTAATGCATATTATTGTAGATATTATTAAAAAATAACCATATAATCTACTCAATAACTACTCAAAGAGGTTTGTTTTGACTATTGAACTTTCTGCTCGCGCTCGCCAACCCCTGCATCGCATTGGCACAGTATCGAAGTTGACTGGTATACCGGTGACGACGCTGAGAGTGTGGGAGATTCGATACGCAGCATTCTCGCCCTCTCAAAGCGCAGGTAAGCATCGGCTTTTCGATGGAGGCGATGTGGCGAAGGCGGGGCTTCTGAAGAAATTGAATGAAGCGGGTCATGCGATCAGGAGTATTGCTAGCCTTCCTAACGAACACCTAGAGTTATTGGTGAAACAGCTCGAGTCAACGAGCTTTAGTGAAAAACAGAGGCCTCCAAAGGCTTCGCTTAAGATCGCGGTCGTTGGCTCAAGTCTAGGCGTAAGTCTTGATCTTGAAAAACTCCTTGCTATGCCTTTTAATGCAGCAATCAAGCTGAGTGATTCGTTTCAAGATTTAACTAGCGCGCTTCAAGGGCCATTTACCGATCCACCAGAAATTTTGATCGTCAAGGTCAACTCACTCAACGCGGTGACCCGGGAGCAAGTAGATGCCTTGAATTTGCGGCTACATTTGCGCCGGACGATCGTGCTATATACCTATGGGGCCGAGTCTCTCATTCATTCGATGCGAAAGTCGGGAATGCTAGTGCGAAGATTGCCGATCTCTGAGGCTGAATTGGCGGAACTTGTGAGTTCGGAAGTCTTCGTTGATCCGCTGCGCGAGGCGATTTCGAATGCAACCAGCATTGTCATCCCAGACCGAATGTATCCTGACTCGGTGCTGTCCCGTGTGGCCGGTATTTCTACCGATATTCTTTGTGAATGCCCCAAACACGTTGCGGAGCTCATCTCGCAATTGGCAAGTTTTGAAGAGTACAGCCAAGAGTGTTTGAGTAACAGTGCAGAAGATGCCCATTTGCACGCCTACCTGAAGTCAGTATCAGGCTCGGCCCGAGCCATGTTCGAGCGTGCGCTAGAAATGGTTGCCCAGCATGAAGGGATTTCGTTGCTCAGTTAGCCTGGGCTCGCAGGATCGAAGGGATATAATTTGGCTCCCGTGCTCGTGGTCCAAAAGGCCTAAATTCAGGCACCTGCCCACTTAATTGAACCCGATGACCTCCTTTAAAAGCGACTTCCTGAACATACTCACCGAGCGTGAGTTCATCCATCAAGCGTCGGACGCGAGCGGAATTGATACCCTCGCTACCAAGGGCGGGTTGGTTGCTTATGTGGGCTATGATTGCACAGCGCCTTCCTTGCATGTTGGGTCACTATTGTCGATCATGATGTTGCATTGGTTGCAAGCTAGTGGTGCCGGAAAGCCCATCACATTGATGGGCGGGGGCACGACGCGAGTGGGCGATCCATCAGGCAAGGACGAAACACGTCAACTGCGTACGATCGAAGAGATCGAAGCGAACAAAAACGGTTTGAAACAGGTTTTTGCAAGCCTTTTGAAATTTGGCGATGCGGTACGCGATGCGGTGATGACCGACAACGCCGAGTGGCTGGCGAAGCTCAATTACATCGAATTTTTACGAGACGTGGGTCGGCATTTTTCGGTGAACCGAATGCTGACCATGGATTCCGCAAAAATGCGCTTGGAACGAGAGCAAGAACTCTCCTTCATCGAGTTCAATTACATGCTCTTGCAGGCCTATGACTTTGTCGAGCTGTCGCGGCGATACGGTTGTAACCTGCAAATGGGTGGGTCGGATCAGTGGGGCAATATCGTCACCGGCATCGACCTGGGCCGCCGCATGGGCCTCAAAGAGCAACTCTATGCGCTCACTTGCCCGCTGCTCACGACCTCCTCTGGCGCCAAGATGGGTAAGACAGCCGCAGGCGCTGTGTGGCTCAATGAGGCCCAGTTATCAGCCTACGATTACTGGCAGTACTGGCGCAACACTGAAGATGCGGATGTCAGCCGCTTCTTGAAGTTGTTTACCACCTTGCCGATGGCTGAAGTGGCTAAGCTTGGCGCTTTGGGCGGCTCTGAAATCAATGAGGCCAAGAAGGCCTTGGCCACTGAAGCGACCGCTTTAATTCATGGTCGCGACAAGGCTGAGGCCGCCGCCGAGACTGCGCGTAAGACTTTCGAGCAGGGTGGGCTGGCGACCGATTTGCCTTCTATCGAGGTGAACTCGGCCGAACTATCGGCAGGGATGAGTGTGATTGCCGCATTTGTGGCCGCAGGGCTGGTCAGCTCGAATGGTGATGCCCGTCGACAAATTCAAGGTGGTGGCTTGAAGGTCAACGATGTCACCGTGAGCGACGACAAAATGAAGCTGAGCTCGGCTGACTTGGTCGATGGTGGTGTGATTAAGCTGTCGTTGGGCAAGAAAAAGCATGTGCTACTGAGGGCCTTCTAGGCTTTCCAAAATTAGTCACATGCGTTACTATCTATCAAAGACTTAAAACATTTTTGGAGACAGGGATGGGCCCAAGCGACAGGCTTCGGGAAATCGAGGGGCATCTTGCGGTCGCCTGCATGGTGCTCTTGGTCATCATCACACTAGGCAATGTCCTGGTGCGGTACTTCTCGGATCAGTCCTTCGCTTGGACTGAAGAAGTCTCTGTATTTTTAATGGTCGTCATGACCTTTGCGGGGGCTGCGAGTGTCGCTGGGCGCGATCAGCACATTCGCATTGAGTTTTTCTATGAATCGGGCTCTCTCGAGCGGCAACGCGTGCTTAAAACCTTCTCAGCCTGTGTGACCGCAATTTTCTTTGCTTTGTTGACTTATTTGTTTGTTCGAGCGCTTGCCGATGAACTGAAGTATGCGGAAACCACGATGGGCTTGGGATGGCCGCGCTGGTGGTTTACCGCCTGGCTGCCTCCTCTATGCGCCTTGATTTCGTTACGCGCGCTCTTGAGTGCTTGGCACCGTGCTGAGCCAGTCTCAGTGGCTGAACTCGAATGATCGGGCTGGTCCTTTTTAGCCTCTTTATTGGTCTGATGCTGCTTGGCGTACCGATTGGCGTCGCGCTAGGCTTGGGCGGCCTCATTGCTATTGCGATGGCCAATAGTGATACTCAACTCTTCGGTCTCTTGGCGGTGCCACAGAACGCCTATGCAGGGATTGCTAAATATCCTTTGTTGGCTTTACCTATGTTCGTTTTGGTCGGTAGTATTTTCGACCGCTCCGGCGTGGCGAAGCGAATGGTGGTCTTCGCGCAAGCCTGTGTGGGGCGCGCACCGGGCATGCTGCCCGTGGTGGCCATTCTCGTGGCGATGGTCATGGGGGGCATCAGCGGCTCTGGGCCAGCGAACGCTGCTGCAGTCGGTGGTGTGATGATTGCGGCGATGTCCAGGGCAGGCTATCCGGCACCATTTTCAGCGACCATCGTCGGGGCCGCTGCGGCCACGGACATACTGATTCCTCCGTCCATCGCCTTTGTCGTTTATAGCGTCAATGTGCCTGGTGCGTCCGTGCCAGCATTGTTCGCCGCTGGCATGATTCCAGGCATTTTGGCAGGGCTTGCTCTAATGGTTCCGGCCGTCCTGATGTCGCGTGCTAAAGGTTTTGGCCAGCTAGAAAAAGATTTGCCTCGCCCGCCGTTTTGGTCCTCTCTATATGAGGCGGCCTGGGGCCTGGTGGCACCCGTGCTCATTCTCGGCGGCATGCGAGCTGGATGGTTCACGCCAACCGAGGCAGCCGTGGTGGCCGTTGTTTACGGCCTGTTTGTGGGCATGGTGGTACATCGAAGCATTCGTCCGCGCGATTTGTACGCGATTTTTCGGGAGTCCGCCGAGATCTCCGCCGTGATTATGATTGTGATGTCGTTGGCAGGCATTTTTGCCTATAGTGTGAATACCTTGGGTTTAGCCGATCCGCTAGTTCAAGCGGTGAAGACCTCGGGACTAGGCAGTACAGGCACCTTGGCAGTGCTAATGGTTATTTTGTTGTTGGTCGGCATGGTGCTTGATGGTGTTTCAATTTTTTTGATCTTTTTGCCCTTGCTTTATCCTCTCATGCAGACATTTGGCTGGGATTCAGTGTGGTTTGGCGTGCTACTCACCATGATGATCGCGGTCGGCCAGTTCACACCACCCATGGCGGTGAATTTGCTGGTCGCCTGCAAGATGGCCAAGGTGAGAATTGAAAGCACTATTCCCTATGTCAGCTGGCTAGTGATTAGTTTTGTGTTGGTGACGATTCTGGTGGCCGCTGTGCCTTCTTTAGCCCTTTGGCTTCCCAAAAGCTTAGGGTACTGACGAGCCTCGTGTTCGTGAGAGTCTGTTTTGTTCAATGAACTGAATTCCTGTTTTTATTGTTGAAGGAGACCATGATGAAAAGACGTTCCGTACTTTCTTTAGCGGGTAGCTCGGTTGCGGCAAGCGCCGCCGGTTTAGGGATCCCTCGCTATCTATACGCCCAAAATGCGTACAAGGCCGAATACAAAATGTCCACCGTCGTGCCACCGGCGTTCGCCTGGGGCAAGGGTGGCGAGATTTTTGCCAATCTCGTGCGTGAGCGTACGAGTGGTCGAATTAATATTAAGCAGTATCCCGGTTCCTCACTGGTGCAAGGTGATCAAACCCGTGAGTTCTCAGCCATGCGCCAGGGAGTAATCGACGTGTTGTGTGGTGCTCCTGTCAACTGGTCGGGAACGGTGCGCGAGATCTCGCCCTTCATCTTGCCTTTTCTAATGCCGGATCATAAGGCTTGGGACAAGGTGATGGACAGTGATGTGGTGCAAAAAGAGTATTTCGATTTGGTTCGAAAGGCTGGTGCTGAGCCTCTGGCGATTGGCGAGACAGGCTATCGCCAAATCAGTAATAGCAAACGCCCGGTCGTTAAGCCCGACGATATGAAGGGCCTGAAGATTCGCGTCGTCGGCAGCCCGATGTACGGCGAAATCATGTCGGGCATGGGTGCTAACCCCACCTTCATGAGTTGGGCTGATGCGCAACCAGCGCTCGCTTCCAATGCGGTCGATGGGCAGGAAAATCCTCTCGAGGTGTTCCTGGCCGCCAAGGTTCATACCCTCGGTCAAAAGTTTGTCACCAAGTGGAATTACAGCAACGACATCCTGTTGTTTGCGATTGCCAATCCGATTTGGCAGAGCTGGAGCGCAGCGGACCAGAAAATTGTTCGAGAGGCCGCAGTCGATGCCGCAAGACAGCAAACGCAATTAGTCCGGAAACTCTTTGCGGACGATGTGGAGAAGGTGAGGGCGCTTGGCGTCCAAGTGCATGTGCCGACCCCTGCCGAGACGGCTGAATGGCAAATCGCAGCCCGTCGAGTTTATGCACGTTGGAAGGCGCAAATTAACCCAACCTTGATTGGCAAAATTGAACAGATTGTTGATGGCACGAGAAAAGGCTAAGGTTGCCGATTCATCGGTTTTCTTTAAACTGATTCGACTCGTTAATCTCACCGCCCGCCCGTTTCACGACAGCGTAGGCAAGCAACACCAACTCACGCTAATCGAATGGCGGGTGATGGTGGTGTTGGCCTCGCACCCTGGGGCTGCCGCGACCGAAGTGGTCAGCTATACGGGTCTAGACAAAATGAGTGTGAGCCGGGCCTTGGCGAGTTTGCTGCGGGCCGGGCGCATTACTCGTAGGCCCGATGCCTTAGATGCACGTCGCTCGCACGTTCATCTGAGCACGGAGGGTCGGGCGCTCTTTGAGAGCATTAGCGAGACGGCCGTAGTGCGCGAAGCGCAGTTATTTGCAGGCATTTCTGCGACTGATTTGAAGCGCTTCGAGGCTACTGTGGAAAAGCTGACGGCCACGCTCACGGAGTCGAGTGAGGCCTAAAAACCAAATAAACTCTTACTGCTCTGACAAGCCTTCTCGGGGCCTTCCGCCCAGACGAGAAGCATCGCGCCAAAAGGACTGTCGATCACTACTTTGGCCTTGGCTTCGCAAACAATAAAACAGTTTGCAAAGGCGTCTAGGCCATTGATGGCGAGATTGCCGCCGCGCACCCAAAACTCGGTCACGGCGCTGGCCTCAAACTCGAAATGGGTATGTGGCTGGATCGACAATTGCGCGTAGCGACGGGCATGGGCCGCCCCCGTGTAGTCGTAAATCATCTGCCGACCGACGCCGGGATAGCCTGTGGAAGCGACCGGCAACTGATCGACGGCTACATTGACTTCCGGCGGAACTGCTGGATCTGGGTTTTCAAAGCTCTTGTACTCCGAGCCTGCGTGCACGCCGCTGATGTTGCTGTTGGGCGGATAGCTCACCGGTGCTTCCAGACGCGATACTAGCAAGGTGTTTTGATAGGAGATGGCGTCATGCGTGGCACCTTTGAAATTCAGACCCGCCTCATGCATTTTGATAGCGCCGTGATAGTCGGTTAAACCGCCGTCGATCACAAAACTGGTCGCTAAGCCTTGATGCTGATGCAAGCCGCTGCGTGCAAAGGCTTCGAACTTAACCAAGCCGAGAAAGTGGCCTTGGGCATCGTCAAGCCGCACTGGCTTGAGGAGAAGACCGGGATTGGCGGTGGCTTGCCACGGCACCTGGCTCATATCAAACACATGGATTTGAGCGCTACTGGCGGGGGTGTAAAGTGCTTTCATAGGACCGATGGTAACAAACGTTACTTTGTAAGGCAACGGTTCGGTAATTTTCAAATCGTCTGAAGCGTTACGCTCGGAAATCCAGCTTTGAAAACAGTGTCATCGAAAGTAAGCATCTCGAGTTCGTGGAATTGTGCATGTGCTGCGATCAGAAAATCCGCAACAAGGCGTCTTGGCCAAGTCCCGGCCTTTCTCAATTTCGAGTATTTCCCGAAGGCTTCGCCTGCACTATCCCAGGCAGCCTCTGGCATTTCCCATAGCACGCTAACCCCTTGCAATGACAGCCAGGCATCAATCGCTGCCCAAGATCCTGACGCCCGCAGCTCAGCTCTAACCACAGGGCAAATACAATAGGCTTGGCTCGCATTTTGGTTTAGGGCCGTCAGCGCTCTTCCATGGTTCACGTCACTGGTATTGAGTGCGCTTAGAACGACATTGGAATCCAAGGAAATCATTCGTCATCCCAACGCGAAGCACGTACTGCGCTCACCGCGTTGTTACCGGTCTCCGCTTGTAAGGCACTTGTATCAAATTGGGACAAGATCGTGCGAATGGTCTCGGACGGCGTTGGGCGCTTGATTCTCAACTCAAGGACATTGTCTTTTTCGAGCTTAAATTCGACCTTGTCGCCCGATCTCAGGCCAAGCGCATCACGAATCGCCGCCGGGATGGTAATTTGGTGCTTTGGGCTAACGGTACCTTCAATGACATCGATGCTCTGAGCCATGGCATCACCTTCGTAGAGTAATTGTCACCAAGGATAGCACGCAAAGCGAGCATCGCCAAGCGATTTCAGGCGCTTAGATGCGTTTTCCCTCCGAATCAAACCAATGCAAATATTTGGTTTGAGGGGCCACGCTCACGGTATCTCCACGCTTGGGTGAGATGTCCGTTGCATTAATCCGCACGATGACCATCGCAGCATCGGCCAGCTTGCCATAAAGCAGGCGTTCTGCGCCCAGAAGCTCAACGCCCTCAATCGTCATCGACCATCCGCCGACGTCCACTACCGTGAAGTGCTCGGGCCTAAGACCCATGGTAAGGTCCTTGTCTTGTTGAGCCTGGGGCATCAGTTCGGCGGCCAAGGGCAGCGTCGACGCGCCAATGTCAAAGCCCTGAGGGCCCAAGCGTCCCTTCATGAGGTTCATCGCTGGCGCCCCAATGAAGGAAGCAACGAAGGTGGTAGCGGGGGTCCAGTACACCTCCTCGGGGGTGCCGAACTGCTCCATCCGACCCGCGTTCATTACGATCATGCGTTCGGCCAAGGTCATCGCTTCAACTTGATCGTGAGTGACAAACAAAGAGGTAACGCCCAATTCTGCGTGCAGCTTTTGAATCTCTAGCCGGGTTTGGGCGCGCAGCTTGGCATCCAGATTGGAGAGCGGTTCGTCAAACAAAAAGACTTGAGGCTGACGCACAATGGCGCGCCCCATGGCCACTCGCTGCCTCTGCCCGCCTGATAGCTCGCGAGGTTTGCGTTGTAAAAACTGGCCCAGCTCCAGAATGCCGGCTGCTTTGTTTACCCGCTGATCAATTTCCGCTTTGCCTACACCGGCATTGCGCAGGCCGTAAGCCATATTGTCGTACACCGTCATATGTGGGTATAGGGCATAGTTCTGAAACACCATGGCGATATCGCGATCGGCGGGCTCTTCGTCATTGACGACTCGCTCACCAATTTTTATTTGCCCATCACTGACTTCTTCGAGGCCAGCGACCATCCTGAGCAGGGTGGATTTGCCGCAACCCGAAGGGCCCACGATGACGATGAATTCACCGTTGTGAATTTGTGCGTTGATACCGTGAATCACCTGATTGGCCTTGGGTCCCACACCGTAGCGCTTGACGACGTTATGAAAGCTGAGCGTTGCCATTTTCGTGCGTGTCCCTGTTGTTCCGTACTTTTTACTTCGGTATTTACGTTGTGGTATTTACTTTTCAGTATCAACCAGGCCCTTGACGAACCACTTTTGCATCAGAACAACCACCAGTGCGGGGGGAATCATCGCCAGTATTGCCGTGGCCATGATGATGTTCCAGTCATTGCCTGCATCGCCACCACTGATCATGCTGCGTATGGCGATTACGACCGTATACATCGACTGATCGGTGGTGACCAGGAGTGGCCAAAGATACTGGTTCCAGCCGTAGATGAACTGAATCACAAACAGGGCGGCGATGGAGGTTCGTGACAAGGGCACCAAGATGTCTTTGAAGAATTTCATGGGCCCAGCACGATCGATACGGGCCGCTTCGACCAGCTCGTCGGGCACGGTCATGAAAAACTGCCGAAACAAAAAGGTGGCGGTGGCCGAGGCGATCAGGGGAATCGTCAAACCCGCGTAACTGTTCAACATGCCGAGATCGGACACCACCTTGTAGGTGGGGCCGATGCGCACCTCAACGGGTAGCATCAGCGTAATGAAGATGGCCCAGAAGAAAAACATCCGAAACGGAAAGCGGAAATAAACGATCGCAAAGGCCGAGAGCAAGGAGATCGAAATCTTGCCGACGGCGATCAGCATAGCGCACACAAAGCTCACCCACATCATGGGCAGTACGGCGTTATAGGCACTACCGAAGCGTGCCGTACTTCCGAACAAGGCGGCCTTGTAGTTCTCGATCAGGTGCGAGCCGGGCCAAACGGGGATGGGTGATTGCGACACCGCATCTGCGGTATGAGTGGACGCCACAAAGGCGATGTAGAGTGGAAAGGCGACCAAAGCAACGCCCACGATCATAATCGTATGGGACAGTAAGTCCAACCAGGGGCGGCGCTCTACCATGACGCTCTCACAGAATAGGCTTTGGCTTGCATCAGTACTGCACCTTGCGCTCAACATAGCGGAACTGGACGATCGTGAGGATCACCACGATGAACATCAGCACCACCGACTGTGCGGCCGAGCCACCCAAATCCATGCCTTTGAAACCATCGGCATAAACTTTATACACTAGGACCGCCGTGTCTTTGCCAGGCCCGCCTTGGGTTGCCGCATCGATAATGCCAAAGGTGTCAAAAAACGCATACACCATGTTGATCACCAACAAGAAAAACGTAGTGGGTGAGAGCAGCGGGAAAGTGATGGTCCAAAAACGCCGGAACGGGGTGGCACGGTCGATGGCTGCCGCCTCTAGGAGCGACTTGGGTATGGACTGCAAGCCCGCAAGAAAGAAAAGGAAATTATAGGAAACCTGCTTCCACACTGCAGCCATCACGATCAAGGTCATGGCATGTTCACTCTTGACCAAATGATTCCAGTCAACGCCCATGGCGCGCAAGGCATAAGAGACGATTCCAATGGCTGGCGCGAACATGAACAGCCACAGTACGCCCGCTACGGCTGGCGCCACAGCGTAGGGCCAGATGAGTAGCGTCTTGTAGACCATGGCGCCTCGCACGATGCGATCCGCCATGGTCGCGAGCAACAGCGCAAGGGCCAGGCCGATTACCGCCACGGAGATGGAGAACACAGCTGTGGTCTTAAACGATGCAAGATAGCCTGGATCGGCGAACAAGGTCTGAAAATTCTCCAGACCAATCCAGGAAGTCGAGGTACCGAAAGCGTCAGACTGCTGGAACGACTGCAGCAAGGCCTGACCTGCAGGCCAGAAGAAAAATACAGTGATCACAATCACCTGAGGGGCAAGCAACGCCCAGGGCAGCCAACCGGATTTAAAGCTAACGCGCTTTTCCATGGTGCGTGCCAGGTGCTGCCGCCCCGCCTACTTTACTTGTTCGCTTTTTCGAAGCGCTCGAGCAATTGGTTACCACGATCCGTAATGGCGGCAAGGGCTGTTTTAGCGTCCTTCTTGCCGGCCCAGACTTGCTCAAGTTCCTCATCGATTACGGCGCGAATTTGCACATGGTTGCCCAGGCGAATGCCACGTGATTTGTCGGTGACCTTGCGGATCATTTGACCCACGGAAACATCGGTGCCCGGATTCTCTTTGTAGAAACCAGACTTCTCTGTCGCCTCAAAAGCAGCCGTAGTCAAAGGTAGATAACCGGTGCGCTTATGGCTCGCTGCATCGACCTCGACCTTTGAGAGTTGCTGGAAGAAGGCTGCAACAGCCTTATATTCTTCCGGTTTTTTGCCCTGCATCACCCAGATACTGGCGCCACCAATGACAGTATTTTGAGGCGCTCCGGCAACATCCGGATAGTAAGGCAGGGCGCCAATGCCAGCTGCGAACTTGGCATTGCGCTTAATGTTGCCGTACAGCGCCGAGGAACCGGTGGTCATTGCGCACTCGCCTGCAACAAAGGTGGCGTCAGCCGCGTTACCTCGACCTTTGTAGACGAACAAACCCTGTTTCGCCATGTTGGCGAGGTTTTCAATGTGGCGCTGATGCAAGGGCGAATTGACCGCCATGCGCGCGTCCATGCCGCCCAGTCCGTTTCGCTTGGTGGCAAACTCAACGTTGTGCCAGGCCGAGAAGCTCTCAAGTTGGGTCCAACCTTGCCATGACGTTGTGAAGGGGCATTTATGACCGCTGGCTTTCAATTTGGCAGCCGCCAGCGCGACCTCTGGCCAAGTGGTTGGTGGCTTGCTCGAATCAATGCCGGCTGCTTTGAAGGCATCACGGTTATAGTGAAAAACGGTGGTGGAACTGTTGAACGGAAAGCTCAGCATTTGTCCTGACGGCGCCGTGTAATAACTGGCCACCGCAGGCACGTAGCGACTCTGATCAAACGTCACACCAGCAGCCTTCATGACCTCGCCCACCGGCTTGATCACGCCTTTACTGGCCATCATGGTGGCGGTGCCGACTTCAAAGATTTGAAGAATATGAGGGGCGTTGCCCGCGCGAAAGGCCGCAATGGCCGCGGCCATCGATTCGTCATAGCTGCCCTTGAAGACAGCATTGACCTTGTAGTCACTTTGGCTGGCGTTAAACTCCTTGACCAGGTCACCGACCCATTCGCCTAGGCCTCCGGGCATCGAGTGCCACCAAGTGATTTCTGTCGCGGCAAAGGCGGGCGAGGCTAGGCCAAAACCCAGAGCAACGGTCGCCGCAAGGGCGGATTTTTTGTAAGGCATGTCTGTCTTCCTCAATTATCGAATTTCATCATCTAGGCGCCTATTCTATGAAGCGCTTATGACGATTAGACTACCATAAGTCGCTAAAAATGCGGGGGAGCGGGGCGCCTCGAGCGAGGACGCGACTTCGCTGTATGAGCGGTTGAGAATATCCCTTGCAGACCGGGTGAACATGTAGCAACCACGAGAGCTTGTTAGGCTAGAGTTGCAATTAAATAGCTCTACCCACTTCTCAAGTCGTCCGCCCTACCGAAACCGCTTGCGTACATCCTCTGACTGCGCTTGTCGCACATAGGCCGCCACATCCCCCTCCAACAGCAGTCCGTCGCGTGCTAGTGATTCGGCCGCTGCTTGCAACTTGGCAGCGTAGTCAGCATGCGAGGTGTAGCGTTCGGCCACTGAGGCTCGTGGATCGCCAGCTAGATCGCGTTCAGCACGTGTAGCCGCGAATTCCGAATAGCTGCCGTCTCGATCACACAAGTCACCTTCGGTAAACGGGCGCTTGTAGAGATTCCAGCCTGTGTAGGTGGCTAAAGGCACCGCGATCTCTGGTAGACGAATACCGGCCACTTCATTGCCGTCGGCATCGATCTTGGAAACCAGCGGCTGGTATTGCCTCGAGAGATCAGGTTTGGGGTGGACCCAGTCACCGAACATCGGCAGTGTGTTGCCAGCGCGGGCCACAGCGAAGCCGGGAATGGTCGGGAAGCTCTGGTTGTCGGGCTTGACCAAGGTACCCAAAGCAATTGACGGCACCCGGCTGGGTGGGGGCGGGGTCCCCTGGGTGGCCCAGCGATCCAGCGCCACCAGTAGTGCTCGTACAGCAGGCATCGGGTTGTGCGGGTTGCGCTGGTTCAAGCAGGGGCCGAAGTCTGGACGAAGACCCGAGCGACCGGCATGTTGGGTGCTCGCCACTAAATAAGCGCGAGCGTTGGGCGGCAGGGGCACATCGCGCTGGCCTAAGGGGTCGGTTGTGAGGAGTGACGCGCCTTTTTGCCAGTATTCCGTCGAGGTATTGGTTTCGATCAGGAGCGGGTCAAAGCCGTCGCGGCGAAACAGGGCTCCAGTTTTTTCGGATAAAGGGTCGGTCTGAAGCGCAGATGAAAACGGAAATTCGTTCTCCGGATACAAATGGTCCTCGTGTTCGGTATTGGTACGCCCGGCCATGCCGAACTCGTAATTCAGGAACACCCGGCCCACGCCAGAAATGTGCGCGAGCATGCCGTCAAATACGCGCCGCCCGCTTTCATCTTGGTTAAACCCCATGGAGATGTGTTCACGCACATAACGGCCCGACTGCGAGATGCCCACGGCAAAGGCATAAGTCTTGCGGCCACCGGCCGGGTTGGCGGTCCCTCGTGAGTCACGGTCTTCATGCCGAAGGAAGGAAATAAAATCGCGTGTCGCCGCATAGCCGATGCCGAGCACGCCAGGATTTTTGGCAGGATAGTGAAATTCATAAAGCGAACCGACTGCTGGACCGCTGCCTGCGTTACCTGGCGTGAGAATTTCAAGCGTGCGCGCATCCTTGAGAGACCACTCGCTACGTGGCAAATCTACCCGGGCATCGCTTTCGCGACGGCGCACGGTCAGACGCATTTGCGATGCGTCCATTGTCGCGACCTCATAGGCGAGGCGAAACTCCCGTAGCACCGGGCCGCGCGTGCCCGACACCAACTCATCACGGATTTCGCGCACGATCGGTGCACCGGTTGCGGTGGTGGCCACAGGTACTTTGATGGCCATGCCGCCGCCGGTGCGGGGCGCATCAGCGTCCCACCCGGTCCAGACAATGGTGTAGCCCAACCGCAAGAACAAGCCATCGCCCGCGTCAGCGGGGGTGAGTGGATTATTGGCACCCGCCGGTATTGCAGACATCAGCCACACCGGAAGGAACTTGCGGCCGCGGTTGGTCACGTCGTACATGATCTTACCGTTGCCGCGCTGTGGGTCGACTGGCCGCAGCAGATCAAAATCGACTTCATACTCGACCATGCGACGTGCATTTTTCGCCGCACGATCCAGATTGACGATGACGCGATTGCGCGCATCTCTCGGCTCCAGTTCACCGATCGCGGTGCCAGTCACGCGTTCATACGCACCCGCCGCTCCGAACGCCTGCCCATCGGCAAATGGCCGCACAGACTGCACTTTGATTTCGACAATGCGGGCGTGACCCGCACACGAGATGCTAAGCAGCAGGCAGCCGATGAGTTTGCGCATCATGTCTCCAGTTCATAGTAGTATCTTGTAGTCTACAGCGACGAGCCATGCACGATGGCACGCATTTTCAGATTTCCCTTGATTTCATTTGAGTGAGCTAGGGCAAGGATCGCCACCCAATCCTCAATACAATGCATTTTCACCTGGGAGAGAAGGTATGAACCGATCCGTTTACGACGAGCGCCGTTGGAAGCGGGATATGCACCGGGCCACCGTTTCGGATATTGGCAATACCTGTGCATCGTTGATGTCCTGAGGTCGGCCGCTACCACCACCCTGATTCCATAACAGGCAGACAAATGATGAATCGACGAATTTTTCTGGCAGGGCTCGGCTCCGCGTTGGCCGCAACGTCCTCGTCTCAGGCCGCCTCAAGTTGGCCAAACAAGACTGTGCGAATCATTGTGCCGTACCCGCCAGGTGGCTCGTCCGACATCATTGCGCGCTTTATCAGTGAGCCCTTGTCTGAGGCGCTTATGCAAAAGGTCGTAGTCGAGAATAAGGCCGGTGCCAATGGCAATTTGGGCGCCGAGATCGTCGCCAAATCCGATCCTGATGGACATTCGCTGTTGCTCTGCGACGTCGGCGCTTTGGCAATTAGCCCGGCGGTGTACACCAAGCTAAACTTCAATC
>JAYVKZ010000401.1:0-8456 GCA_043767985.1 Betaproteobacteria bacterium | reverse complement strand
GGGGCTTGGTGAGGTATTTGAAAAATCCCGCCTTGATGCCGTCCTCGATGTCGCGGGGCAACGCGTGGGCACTGAGCGCCACGATGGGGATATGCGCCGTGGACGGGTCCGCACGCAGAATTTTCATGACTTCGATGCCGCTGATGCCGGGCAGGGCTCTCGAATTGTCCAGGCTACGCATCAAGAGCGAAGCTCAGCTTCAGGATCTTCTCAAGCTACGCGCTGTCTTTGATACGAGTGTGGTCGCGAAAATGCCCGTCTGCTTCCTGCAGCACGAAAAGACCGGACGATTCCTTTCTGGCGATGCCAATGGGGGGTTTAGCGTTTTTAATCAGAAATATCGTGTTGTCATTCTTGAGTACGCGGACAATCATCTGACCAATGTCAATCTGTGGTTTAACGGCCTGGATGTCCCTAATCGCCTGACGAGAGCTGAAACCAGCTACCAGTATTTCACCCATTGCCTGAGCCAAGGCAATGTAAAAATCGGCCGCGTTCAATACCCGGATCAGCTCTTTTTGGATCCCAAGTTTGTGACCAAATTCCGATTTGAAATGAAAGATGGCGAGGCCGGATACTTGGCCATTCAAGATGCGGAGAATACTGAGGCGCAGATCATGGGGGCTTCCCCTGGCCTGAGGTACGACACGGCGGTCACGGAAGCCGACTGGAAGGAGCAGGTGTCTCAGCCACTTGGCATTCGCAGATCAGCCAGGAACGACGAACAAGCGACCCGTTTCAAGTTTATCAATGGCCTCGATCCCAGCCATGTGTTCATTCAAAGTTACGGCTATTTAAAATCTGCGGATGGTTACCTGATTGTCGGCGATGCAACGACGGCGCCAGTGCTGAAGTTCAGCGCGACCCGGCCAGATGATCCGTTGGCGGCTTTTTGTTTAAGCGAGAACCGTTGTGTGCAACATCGCTTTACCGCGCGTTGTTTGATGCCTGAGTCCGTCACTTGGCAGGTGAGTCTGGGCGTCCATGCTGATCAAAATTGTCAATGGGAATGGGGTGAAGTCCAAGGTGAGGGGCGCTCACTGGTCCATTCTGCGAGTGGGAAGTTCTTGTTCTTGCACGCTGACGGTGAAAAAGCTTTGTCTTTGTCCGATGCACCGACCGAATGGATGTTTGAGCCCATCAATATGATGGAGACCTGAGACTGGCATCAAGCATTAAGCATGAATCAATCCATTCACTTGTAGACGGCCAGATTGAATCTTACAGTCGCGGCTTTTTGATTGGTGCTGTTTTACGCTGCATGCCCTGGCAAGATGTCAAACGACAGAAAAGAGTCCCAATTTCGCCATGAAAAGGGGAGCGTTAAAAAGGTTGGGGTTTCTAGAAAAACGCTGATAGGCTTAGCGCCTGCCGAAAGCGGGAGATTTCCATGAAAATCGTCGTACGCGTCGAATTGACCACGGACTGGGGAGAAGTCACTCACCACGAAGTGGTCCGGATTGACCGCCCTGGGCATGTACTCCGGCCCAAGAATGTTGGGCTATCTCTCGAAGACGGCAAGCAGGTTCTCCAGCAATTGCAGCAGTCTGTTTTGGTCTCTCAGACACAAGAATTTTGTACGTTGAATCGGGTGTGCGGCCGCTGCCACAATGTAACACCGATAAAGGATTATCAGCAACGTAAGATCGATACCGTTTTCGGCTGTATTACTTTGTGCTGCCCCCGAATCATTTCCTGCCCATGTGAGCCGCCTTACTTCCTTGAAACGGTATTCTCCCCGATTCAGCAAGTCTTGCCGGAACGAGCCACGACAGAGCTTCAGTTGCCAGAAGCCAGTCTATGCGCTCAACTGCCCTACAGGCAAGCAGCCAACATGATGCGCCAGTTTCTGCCGGTTCACGAAAAGTTCAACCACGTGACGCTACGAAATCGGACGCTGCGAATTGGCTCGCGAATCGACAAAGTGGAAGTGGCCATACCCCCAACAACTAAAACACCGGCACAATGGACACTAGCGATCGACGGCGGATTTGTTCGTGGCGTTGGCAAGGGTGAATTGCGAAACTTCGGGCTGCTCACAGGGCGCCTTGCCTCTCCTGGAATCAAGCCGTACGTATTCGCGTGGGTAGGCAGCGAAGCAAGCTCGGCAGCCGATCGAGTGACCCAACTTGTGCGGGCACGGGCGGGCGAAAACCCCGAGCTGTGCGTCATCACCGACGGCGCCAACAACATCCGAACCCTTCATCGAGCCCTGCCATTTCCGACGAAGCCAATACTGGACTGGTTTCATATCTCCATGCGTATTCGCCACCTAGAACAAATAGTCAGCGGGCTGTGGGCCAAGACAGACATGGAGCGGTTCGCGAAGAAACTATTGACGGAACATGTGACCAAGCTGCGCTGGTGCTTTTGGCACGCGAATCCAAGGAAAGCTCAGGAGAAATTACGGCTGATTTTATTCTTGTGTCGATTCGTCGTTCCAGAGTCGCCAAAGTACAAGGAAAGTCTTAAACAACTCGACTACCGGGTGCGGGATTTTTTCGCCTACTTGGAGGGCAACAAAGCAACACTCGTGGCTTACGGAAAGCGTCATCACGCTGGTAAACTGATCTCGACGGCGATGGCGGAATCCACAGTCAACGAAGTGATCAACGCGCGAATGTGCAAGCGCCAGCAGATGCGGTGGGCCCCGCGTGGTGCACACCTACTGGCACAGGCGAGATGCGCGGTGATTAATGGAGACCTGGCGCAGAAACTCAAAGCGTCTGAAGAGGCTTGTGTCGATGAGATTTCAGCAGAGGTGCAAACTCTCCTGGATCATCTGAACCGGAAGGTTGCGTGAAACCCCAAGGTTTTTAACGGTCCCCTTTCTACCGTGCGATCTTTGGCGTGGCGACCAGCTGATCCGCCGGGTACTGTTGCCGGCATCCTTGATCAGGGCATGCAGGAATTCACAGAATTTATCAGCGTCATATGATTCCTCGATGATCAGTGGCTATATCAGCCGAGCTGCCTCTTCTTCTGTGGGCAGCCGGCCCGCAGGCGTTAATTTGTCCACCGCTGTGGGTAATTCCCGAGTCAGCCTGGTTAGCAGCTCTTCCCGCGAGAGTCCGGTTTGCTTCAAAAGCGCGTCCAACGCTTCGGGGCCGATCGCCTGCTCCAGTTGATCCGTCCGGAGCTGTTGGTTGGGACCGGTGCTGACCCAGGAGTCCGCAGCCGGGCCGTGGCCGTTCTGCTTGAAACGATCGACCAAGTCGCGTAGCCCACCGCTCAGTACGCTGCCGGCACCCGCGCCGCCGAGCAGCCCGCCCAGCTTGCCGAGCAATCCGCCCTGACTTTGCGGTTCGCTTGGGTCGGGTTTGCCCTCGGGCTCTTGCTGCCGACCCCCCATCACCTCCGCGATTTTGTCCCGGTTTTGATAGCCCGCGACTGCGAGCAATCCCAAAAGTGCAACCATTGACGGCATTCCTCGGCTCATTTCATTTCTCCTTGATGTTCTGCGTGGAACAACGACAGTTGATGACCACTCGTGAATAACATTAAATTGATAACCCGGCTTTCGGTCCTTGCTCAGATTCATCACTGAGCAAGGCGCACGATGACCCCTACACGCGCCGCTTGGCGATGGCCGCCCAGACAACCAAGAGGACAATGGCACCGATGACCGCGCCGATGAGCCCCGCACCTTGACCAGGCGCATACCACCCAAGCGCTTGGCCGAGAAAGCTCGCAACGAGCGCTCCCACGATCCCGAGGATGGTCGTCAATATGAAACCCGAGGGCTCGTTGCTGCCCGGCATGATTAATTTTGCGATCACGCCTGCGATAAACCCAATAACAATCGTCCAAATAATACCCATGGTCTTCTCCTATGAAGGGCTCGGAGCGCCGAACCGTTAAACAACAAAAATGCCTGCTGCTCTTGCCACCGTAACATCTTGTACGCGGCCCCACATTGCAGTGGACAATCAGTCCTTGAGGCTGTCAGGGACTTTCCCGCCGTTCGCTGCAAGCTTTTGCATGACGGCCTTGGACAAGGCGATGTTCTGCTCCGCACTACCGTCGGCCCCGGCGCTGACACTCAGCTCCTGAGCGAGATCCTTGCGTGCGGTGAGGCTCGAGTCCAGGTCAAGCAGCTTGAGCAGGTCCACGATGGACGTCCTCCAGTTCCCCCCTCCGCCCTTAGACAACGCAAGCTTGGTCATGACGGCGTCCACGTCGACTGCCTGCAGCGGCGGTGTCGAGACGCTGGCGCCAGGGACAACCGATGGTTGCATCGGCACCGGAGCCGGTGCGGCCGCAGCATCGGTTGAGCTGTGATGGAAGATCTTGTCCATGATCGATTTGAATATACCCATGTACTTGTGCTCCTTTCGGTAGTGAAAATGGTCAGCTTGACGCTCGTTTTGGGGCAACGATTCTGCTCAGTTGCTCAGCATGCTCATATTGTCTCGTGGCTGCCATCTTTTCTGTACGTCACCACACATAATCATGGGTCGAGCGCGTCGCCCGTGCCAGTGCCAGTGCTCAACCCAACGTGGGTCTAGCTGTCGGTTTCCGTTAGAGATGGCCATAATTTCCGTTAAAGATGGCCAATCGGTGCAAGTTCAATCGGGTTGAGCGGATATTGGCAGGCCAAGGATTCGGGTGCTAGCCCACCAAGTGTCGCGATATTCCGGAGGCCATTGCTGCATGCGATCAGCCAGCCATGCTAGGTCCTCGCTGCATTGGCGGTTCAGCGTTTTTGCCTGACGGCGTGTTCTGTTTGCATTTGAGGACGGGTCTGTCCATTGGCGCACGGAGGTTAAATGCATAAGGTCGCGTACCCAGAATAGGGCGCACCGACGTAGACCAGGATCGCCGACACTTGCGAGAGTGACTACCTTTGAAGCGACGGTCCAGGGTAGGTGAGGCCGCGGCCGTCGCGCAAAGCACGCAACCTCACCAGACTGTGAGAACTGGGCCACGTCGAGAGTGCAAATGGGTGCCAACGGCTGCTCAGAGAAGTTGGTGAGCACGAATGAGGCGACGTCTTGAACGACCCTAAGGAATTCGGGCGCTTTGATCGGGCCCCAGAACTTACGATACGGAGCGCGACCATGGAGCGCCCTAAGAATTGCGGACTCCATCTCGCGAATTGAATCGATGGCGCGAGTATCGTTGACATGGTTGGACTTGCGAGGCCGAGTGGAGTATTTTGAACTCGATAGAGCAGATCTTTTTGCCGCGTGCCAAAGTCGGCTTTGGGTACAAGCTTGATCTGAGATGCTAGGTGAGTAGACCAGCAAGGACCCGTGCTTTGAACAGGTTGCGCGCCAACAGTAGGACCATTCATTGCGCTTGTATCGAGGCCGTTCGGCTTGGTCGTCGCTTAGTAGGCATTGCGCGCAGACAGGAAGTTCCTCGTGGCTCTCGGTCACCCAACTCTTGGGGCCAACGATCATTTAACGGCTTCAATCGACACCAGTCATGTACGAGGTGCCCGACCGGGAGCAAGGACAACCCTTGATGATCATCTTCCACCTGCTGCCCAAGCCTGGAAGATGCGCACGCCACGATACTGATTGGAACAGGCCGAGGCGGTTGGGCCCGCCTGCTTGGCATTGGTCACTCGGCTCTTCGGGGATCGTGTTCTTGATCGACTACGCAGCGTCCAGGGGCTACTGCGTTTGGCCGAGAAGTTCGGCGCTGACCTCCTGGAGGCCGCAAGCTTTCTGATGGACGAGGTCGATGTGGTGTCGCTGCGTACTGTACGACTCATGCTGGAGAAGGGGCTTGACAGAGCACCGATGGTGCCGATCCCACCGAGTCTGGTGTACCAGGGCAAGGGGCGCTTCTATCGCTCCAACATCTCGTCGCCAATTGCGACACCAATTGCGACACTAACACCCTCTCCACAAACCCAATGCGAATTGCACTAAAGGTATCCACCATGACCACACAAACTATGAAAACACATCCCGACAATCACTTTACCGAACTTGCTCGCATGCTCAAGAGCCTGCGCCTATCCGGTATGCTGGACTCCCTCGATGCGCGTAACCGCCAAGCGTTCACCGAGCATCTTGCGCCCACCGAATTCCTGACGCTCCTGATTCAGGACGAAGTGGACCGGCGTGATCAGCACAAGCTCAGCCGACGGCTGCGCCGTGCCGCCTTCCATTCGGCCAAGACCATCGAACAGTCCGACTTCCAAGCCCTACCCACGCTCAACCGCGCCACCGTCCACGATCTCATGACATGCCGATTCATCCACGAGAAGGCACCCGTGCTCATTGCGGGTCCAACCGGAACCGGTAAAAGTCATTTAGCACAAGCCATCGGCCACATCGTCACCAGCAACCTCGACTTCGATGAGTGGCCACAACCGTTCGCGGAAAACAAGCTGCTCGGAGTTGCCACCCTGGACCGACTTAACCATGGTGCCTACCAAATCATCCTGGACGCACAAAGCTACAGAAAACCGCGACCGTTAACCCAAAAAACCGCAGCCCAAAATCTAGCGCAAACCGCCACTTCCGAAAAGTCTAAAAAGAAGGCATCATAGCGGCACCGCAATACCCAATTTGATGACCTAAACTGGCTCCATTAGGGCGATCAGTGACAACCGTACCGGATTGGCCCTTATCACCGCTCAGCTCCTACAGATTCACTGTTGTATACCCACCCGTTTACGCATCAACTTGCAATGAAAAAACATTTATCTCGTCCATGCCTTGTGCTTGCCTATCTAGGTTTAGCGCTTGGCCCGTGTATGTTCGTCACCGGACCCTATGCCCAGGCTTATTCGCCCGCGTCGATTAGAGCGCCAGGAGACCTAACGCTTCATGGTGACCCCGATTGCGCTTATTGGCTGCCTCTCGACGCCAAGGTTAAGGAAGTCTGGATTAAGGCCATTTTGAACCCCCTAAACATGACTTATCTTCAGCGAAAGCGGCCAAGGATTGATCGCTATGGGGAATTAAATTCTTTAATTCCAGCGATTGCGTACACTGATGGATATTGCAGTACCCGACCCCAATCAAAAGCCATGAGCGGTGCAATTAACTATTTTGAGGTCTTAACCTCGGGGACCGACACGCTTCACCGAAGTGATTGAGGAAATTAGCGACCTGATCGATTCGGGTTGCCCCAAAACAGAAGGACTGACTAGCGCATGGCTGGACCAAAAGAAGTTAGCGCCGCACTCATAGCCAGCCTCGCTAAGTTAGCGCCTCAATCCTCAATCGGAGCAGCTGATTGCGTCGCGTTCGCGCGCGCCCTGTCCGAGCATTTTGCGGTTCACACCATCGAGCGCCGCGACCGAGGCGAGAGCGGCCCGCAGGGTGAGGACTACAGCATCGTCAAAGAGTGTGAAGACGTGCTCGCCCTTCAAGCCAAGACGGGCGCGTCCCTACTCGTTGGCCACAGCTACGGTGGATTGGTGGCGCTAGTGTCGTTTGAAGCCGTTAAAAAGGGTGGGACGAGACCGTTGAACTCTGGTAGTGTTGGACTTACTGAATGGTGAACTGGAATCGCGCGCTAGGCGTAGACATCTGGGGGTCGGCAATTGACGAACTTCCTGGCCCTGGATGATGCCTTCTTCCCAATCTTTTTAACGGCTTCAAACGACATCTTCATATGTGCTGGCTCGTTTTTTCGTACTGATGAAGGCGGCTATTTAAGCGCAAGTTTCGGAGTGTGGGGAGCTTGCAATGTTTGCATAATATGGGCTAGTACTTCAAACGAGTCGTTCATGCAAACCCTTTCTTCAAATACAACTCAGGCGCCACTACTCAATGACGATCTGCGCTGGCATGGCGTTGTGGGCAAGGATGCTCATCTTGATGGCCGGTATTTTTTTGCCGTCAAGACCACCGGCATCTACTGCCGCCCTTCATGCCCTTCGCGCACAGCCAAGCGCGCGAATGTTGTTTTTTTCAACGACACCGACAGCGCACGAGTTGCTGGTTTTCGCGCGTGCCTGCGCTGCGCTCCTGACGGCTTATCCAAACGCCAACTGCAAACGCAGGCAGTTTTGCAAGCTTGCAGAATCATTGAAGCAAGCCAAGAGCGCATCAGCCTGAAGGATTTAGCTGGCAAAGTCGGGTTGAGTCCGCATCATTTCCACCGTATCTTCAAATATGTGACGGGCGTGACACCGCTTGATTACATCAAAGCACGGCAAATTTCTCAAATCGGTGAGTCCCTCAAAACGACTTCCTCTGTCACCGAAGCAATTTACGATGCGGGCTTCAGCTCATCAGGTCGGTTTTATGAAAACACCAATGCCATGCTGGGCATGACGCCCAAGGCCTACAAAGCGGGCGGCGCGGGCGAGATCATTCGCTGCGCGGTGCGCAGCTGCGCTTTGGGCCTGGTGCTAGTGGGTGCCACAGAACACGGCATTTGCACAATTGAATTTGGCGATGATGCGCGAGAACTCACGGCACGATTAAGGAAGCGTTTTCCGCATTCCACCTTACTGCCTGAAGACGCTCAATTTGCAGCTTGGT
>JAYVKZ010000400.1:0-4227 GCA_043767985.1 Betaproteobacteria bacterium | reverse complement strand
CCATTTGCACTGCTTGGTGCTAGTTGGTGTTTACCGGACAAATGCTAAGGGCGAACCCGAGTTCGTCTAGACGCCTGCCCCGAGCGATGAGGATGTGTGGGCAGATAAGTTTTCCGAGAAGTCTGATCCCACCCCGATAACCACAACGAGAGTGATCTACAGACGAGGGTCAGGAAGACGGCGGCGCGATTGCAAGCCAGCGGCCCAAAAGTGACGAGCAGAGCCCGTACCTGCGGCCGGAAATGCCATCATACGAAGCGCAGGGAAGGACGAAGCCAGGGGAATGTTCTCCTCGAAGCGTGCTTTGAAGCTCACAATAGGTGAAGAACCCACAAGCAAGAGCTTTAGAATACTTATCCCCTGTCTCGAATCATCGGTTGGTGATAACGAAGTGCTTTGTGGCCTGGAACAAGATGTGCGGGAGCGTGGCTTGAGGAGTGTTGTCGATCACGTATTCACTCGTCTGAGCGAGTTAAATTGACAACGCCTACAGGTGAGCTCTCACTTGATCGCAGGAACCTTCAGGGCCCAAGACATTGAAGAGCACGCTAGGCAGCCCCAGAGCTTCGGCGCCTCGAATGTTGCGCGCCTGATCGTCAATCATCAGGCATTCCTGTGCCTCGACCTTGAGGCCATCCAGGCAGGCTTGATAGGCGCGTGGGTCTGGCTTGAGAATGCCCGTGTAGCTTGCGTCCACAATTAACTCAAACTCTTTCAACAAGCTTAGCTTTTGGCGGAGCGCTGCGCCATAGAACAGATCTAACTCGTTCGATAGTATCGCCAGGCGCAGGCCTCGCTCACGTGCCTCGCGGACTAACGTGACGACTTGAGGGCGAATGATTTGATTAGGCTCGCTACCGCGAGCACGCTGGACCAACGTTTGCATATCAGACCAGTCTTCACCGAGAAGCTTACCGACCTCCTTGCTGCGGGTCAGCCAGTAGTCGCGCTCACTGATTTGCTCGGCTTGCATGCTTTGCCAAAGTGCATCGTTAGTAGGGTCAAAGGGGCCGCGCCAGGTGAGCGTCCCGGGGGCCAGACCTAGCGCCTTCTCGCTGAGATCATGCGTCTCAAAAAGTGTTTTGCTGATCACTCCGCCAAAATCAAAGAGAAGCGCCTTAGTTTTTTTGCGAGGCTCAGTCATTGTAGACGGGTTCATCGTGGACGGCGTAATTGTGGACGACGAAACTCAACGCTTGATCCAGCCCTTGGCTAGCCAGTTGTCGAACACCTGAAGTACCTGTTCAGAGAATGCGATGTCGTTAATGTGGCAGTCTGTCTCTACCAAGTGGAAATTTGGGTTACTCACCTTTGCAGCGTCGCTTCGAATTTGCGCCGTCATCTGGGCGAGGCCTTGCGGATCATGCAAGGGTTGGCCGGGCAGATCCCAGGCTTGCACACCGCGCAAGGGAATCATGAGGCAACTTGGGCCCTGCGCTTGCGCCATTCGGCTCACCATTTCACTAGCAATCTCGCGACGCATCGCCGCAGGCGACGTAGCCGAGGCAATCAACCGGTTGTGAACATGCACCGGGCGATCTGCGAGCGCGTTAGGTACTGCTTGCCAGGCCGGAAAATCAACCATATCGGCCGCGCCCGGAGCGACGATTTGTGGCGTAGCACTTCGGCCCGCACCGGTGAGTCGACTGGCGCCTGCACTGACACAGGTGCCTCCTACGTAATTTGCCAGTTCCTGTAGGCTGAGGTCGAGCACGGCCGCGAATTTTCCACGCTCAGCAAGCGCCTCGAAGGCCCGTCCACCCATCCCGGTCGTATGAAATACCGCTAGCTCAAAGCCGCGTGCTTCAAGCGCCGGTTTGAGATGCACCATATAGCTCAAACAACTCTTGCCTAAGGACGTCATGCCCACAAGAGGGCGATCAAAGCGCGGGGCTTGCGCGGCGTTCATCGCGCCGACTGCCGCACCCGCAGCTTGCGCCAGGGCGCTTTTACAAAGACTGTTCAAGCCATACAGCCCACCTGCCCATAACACCATGATTAAATCGGGCGTGATGCGCTCAGGCGGAATCAAATGCGAAAACGCCACCGTTGAGAGTAAGACCTTGGGTACGCCCAGGGGCAGGCTGCTTGCGACGTCAAAGGCCAGGTCGGTGCCCATGGTGCCGCCTAGGGCGAGCAGTGCGTGGATTTCGCCTCGTTCGAACAACTCGCTGGCAAGCATAGAGGCACCGAGGGCCATCGCCGCCATGGCTGAGTTTTCGTCGCTGCTCGCAATGATCGCCTCAAGATTAGCCCCGCCTGCAAGGGCGACCACTTGATTGGAAACATCAACGGTTACATGACCCTGTGCAAGCACACCAACATCCATCAGCATGGCTTTTGCGCCTTGCTGTTCAATGCATTGCCGCAGGAAATTCAGCTCATCACTTTTAGTATCGGCGGTGCCGACTAACAGGACGGTCTTGCTCATTCTTTTTTGTAAGCTCGCACGGTATAGGCTTCTGGCGCGGGTGTGCAATTGAGTACAAAGTACACCGTTTGCTGGTCGAGAAAATAAAAGCTGGCGCAGTCCCCCGACTTTTCTTTGCTCTCTGTACCCGTATGGACCATTCTGAAGGTGTCGTTGCTGATCGCGCTCAACGCTTGACGGTTCTTGCCCATCGCCTCTTGAATACGGTCTTTCTGGGCTTGCTTAAAGTTGCCCGACTTTAACATGTCTCGGGTCGTTTTTTCGACCTGCTCTAACTGCGCGAGAAGCTGAGTCTTGCTGATAGTACTGTCGTAGAAAGCGACGCAAGCGGTGACTTTTTCGGGCTTGGCATTGGCCCAGCGGCAGCTCTCTTTGCCAATCCTGAAACTCTGATCGGCGATCACTAAAGTGTCTTCGCTCGATTTCCAGGTGCCGTGCCAGCGTGAATTGAGCGCTTGGGCAAACGTTAATGTTGTGACCAGGGCCATGATGCCGGTCACTAACAGTTTCGAGAACATCGACATCATCCAAACACTCCGGGGGCAGACAGGCTGATCGGTAAACCATCTCTCGGTTTGGCAATCGGTGCATAGGCATACTCTGCTTCATAGCCTTTTGGGACATGCCAAGCCGTTTTTCGAAGCAAGGATTGCAGTACGGCTTTCACTTGCATCTCAGCAAAGTGTAGCCCCAAGCACATATGAGCGCCACCGCCAAAGGGCGCCCAAGCAAAAGGATGTTTGCGATGCTCCGCGCGTTCTGGTGAGAAACGTTCAGGATCGAAGCGATCCGGCTCAGTCCACCACTGTGGGGAGCGATGCACCATGATCGGAAATACGGATACGGCGGCGCCTGCAGGAATCTTGATGCCGTGGATCTCGACATCCACCAGTGCGCGGCGAACGATGGTCGGCAAGGGCTGATAAAGGCGCAAGGCTTCCTTCAACACCCACTCGCACTGGGTCATCACGGACAAATCATCAAGGCTGGGGGTCTTGGGAAGTTTACGGGCTTCCTCGCGCAACTTGGTCTGCCATTCTGGATGCTTGGCAAGCGAGTACACAATGGTGGTGATAGCACTGGTCGTCGTGTCATGCGCGGCCATCATCAGGAAGATGAGGTGATCAATGATCTCACCGTCGCTGTAGTGTTGGCCCTGCTCATCTTCGGCATGACATAGCTGAGTGAAAAGGTCTTGCCCTGAGCCAGCACGTCGATCTGGGATGCGCACACGAATAAATTCAGCTAGGCGAGCACGAGCTTGAAGGCCACGAGCATAAGTGCGCCCAATGACGGGCGCACGCACAACCGCTACCGAGGCGGCTACCAGATCAGTGAAGTCACTGCTAATGCTGTCAATTTCATCGTCTAACTGCGCGCCGAGAAAAACATCGGCTGCAATGGCCAGGGTCAAGTGTTTAATGGCCGGATAGAACTTCATGTCGGGCTGAGTGACCCACTGGGCAACTGCCGCCTCAATGCGTGGGTTCATGCGGTCAAAGTACCGAACCAAGGCCTCCTTGCGAAAGGCCGGCAGCATGAGGCGCCGATGCCAACGATGATCCTCGGCATCTCGCAGCATCAGGCCACGCGGGAACAGTGCCGCCAACACCCGCTCCCAACCTTTTTTGGCCGAGAAACGGCCTTCGCGATCGAAGAGCACGAGCTCATTGCCTTCTGCCGACATCAAATAGATCGAAGGCTTGAAGAGCCACCACCCTCGCGACACAGGACCACAACGCGCGTAGGCATTGCGTGCGAAGCTTAAGGTGTTCGACAAAAACCGGTACTCGTTC
>JAYVKZ010000399.1:0-1828 GCA_043767985.1 Betaproteobacteria bacterium | reverse complement strand
CGAACGTTCAGACAACACTTTAGTAAGCAGAACTAGATTGATTCCAGGCTGGCTCAAAGACGCGGCTCCGCGCATTCTCGCCCTCATTCTCGCAGCAATTTTGTGGATGGCGCATCTGCCCGAGTGGTCGCTTCTGGTCTTGGTGGTATCACTATTGGCAGGCTTCATCTACCAGCAATGGATGCTTGGCCACCTTTCCAATTGGGCAGCCTTGCCAGCCGTGCGAGAGTTGGGATTTCGCGGCTTGGGCGGCTCATGGAGCGGGGTCTTCGACAAACTCACCCGCAGTTTCAACAGCCTGCGAGAACAAAATCAAAGCTTGCGTTCGGAACTCATCAGCGTTCATTCGGCAGTCGACAAGGTCGATGACGCTTTGATCCTGCTCGACAAGTACAACCTGATCACCTGGTCCAACCGCCCTGCGCAAGCGCTCTTTGACTTTGTGGGCTCGGCGGGCATCAACCGACCCATGCATCACTATTTGCGGGACCCAAGGTTCTCCGAAATGCTGGATCGGCAGTTCCACTCTAAAACCTCGCTCAACGAAACGCTACGCTTGTCCTTACCGCAGCGCCCCGGCTTAACTTTTGAGTTGTCCTTGATACAAAGCGACGATGGTAAGCAATTAGTCATCGTTAGTGACGTAACGAGTCAGGCCAAACTGGATGCAGTCAAGAGCGACTTCATCGCCAATATTTCTCACGAGATACGCACCCCTTTGACGGTAGTGACCGGATACACCGAAACCCTCCTCGATCTCGATCTCAGCAAGGAAGAACAGCACAAGCACTTGGAGACGATTCTCAAGCAGAGTCGTACCATGCAAAACTTAGTGGCCGACTTATTGACCCTCTCTTCTCTAGAGCAGGAGGTCGACCAAAAAGTAGAAACTAATGTTGATGTGCAGCGTCTGTTCGCCGATACCGAGGCTCAGGCCAAAGCCCTGTCTGCCGGTCAGCACCAACTGCATTTCGAAGTCGACCATCCTGCCCGGATCCGCAGCGTCCCCGATGAACTCAGCAGTGCACTTGGCAACTTAGTAAGCAACGCCATTCGTTACACGCCCGCAGGAGGCAAGATCGACGTGCATTTCAAGTTTGAGGCAGGCTATGGCCATTTGACTGTTCGTGACTCTGGCATGGGCATCCCTGCCGAGCATATCGCCAGGCTGACCGAACGTTTTTACCGGGTTGATCGCGGTCGCTCTCGTGGTGCTGGCGGCACCGGGCTGGGCCTAGCAATTGTTAAACGAATTGCCAATCGACACCAGATGGAACTTGAAATGTCTAGCATTCCAGGCGAAGGCAGCACCTTCGCTCTCAAGATTCCGGCGAGCCGAATCCTCTTTGAAGAGTCCGAGGCCTCGCGCCAACTCAGCCTAGCCTGAGGGCTTCGGGCGCAGTCCTTTGTACCCTAGCTTGTCGATTGCTTGCTTTTTGTCACGCGATTGTCATATTTCACCGCTATCATGAGACATGACTTCGCTTGAAAATACGCTGAGCCGAGAACAAGGAATTCTCGGATTTAACCGGCGAGTACTAGCCCAAGCCCGCGACCCACAGGTGCCAGTGCTGGAGCGCCTACGTTTTATCTCGATTGTTAGCAATAATCTCGACGAATTTTTCGAGGTTCGAATTGCTGCGCTGCAAAAAGCGTTTCGACTTTTAGGGGCCGCGCGACAGGAACAAGCAGAACATCTTGAGGCACTTTCTGAGGCCGCAAGTAGTATTATCGCCGATCAATACAAGCTATTGCAAGACGAAATCTACCCCGAGTTAGAGCGTGCAGGCATTCGCTTTTACCCGCAGGTGAAATGGACCAAACACAT
>JAYVKZ010000398.1:0-4737 GCA_043767985.1 Betaproteobacteria bacterium | reverse complement strand
AGCTCAGGCGAAAACACAAAAAGTTGACGCTGAGCGCGAGTCACGGCAACGTAAAACAACCGAAGATTCTCGGATAGCTTTTCCTCAGCGATACTAAGTTTACTAGCCTCCTCTTTAAAAGTATCGACCACACTGCGCCAGCTGCCGTTGATAAGGCGATGATGGCGCTGCACTTCCAGGGCGGATGCCGCGCCTGTTTCCTTGATCCAGGCGAAGGGGATCAAGACTGTATCAAACTCCAAACCTTTGCTATGGTGGATGGTCATTAACTTGATCGCGTCGGGATCGTTCAATTGCCAGGGTGCAGAAGCATCCTGTTTAGATCTGTCATGGCATTTTTCCTCTAGCCATTGCGTCGCTTCTGCTAGCGTCGAGCTCGAAGAAAACTCTCGGCCCAGCAACTCGATGATCTGCTGATAGCCGTTATGGGCCTGCAAACTCAGCTGGGGCGATAGCACCAGATTTGCGAGCGCCATTTGAGGGCCAACACGGTGCCAGGCTTGGATGGCGGACAGTGTCTTGATCTGTAGATTTTGCGCACTACTCTCAAAGGCAAAGGCTTCGGTCAGTAAAGCGCGGTTTATGGACGATGAAGAGCCATGTTGCTCTAGGGCATAGAGAACTTGTAAGAGCTCATGCGCCCACCTTCCTTGCCACACGTTGTCTTTACTGATGCGTGCGCAAGCGATCCCTTCTTGAACCAAGGCGGCCTCAATCATCGCAGCTTGGGCATGGGAGTAGACCAGGACTGCAATGTTTTGAGGAACGTTGCTGTCACGCCTTAGATCAGCAATTTTGGAGACGCAGGCTTGCGCCGCGACCTGTTTTTTCGCTGGCAAGGAAAGTCCCTCACCTTCGAAACGAGTAAGTTCGAAACAACTACTGATGCGCGACCAATCTTGATCCGTATTCTCCAGCGCAGGATGGAACTGAATATCACTCTGGTTAAAGGCTGTCTTGGCGAGTCGCTCTTCACTAAACATCAAGTTGATCGCCTCGATCACCACCGGAGATGAACGACGGTTAACGCTCAAATGATGTTTCGCGATCACTCGTTCGCTTGCCCTAAGATAGGTATATACATCTGCCCCGCGAAACGAGTAGATGGACTGTTTAGGATCACCGACCATGATCAAGGCCGACGTCTTGGTCGCCGACGTTTCACCGGAGAGATAGATTTTTTCGAAGATCGCCCATTGCAGAGGGTCGGTATCTTGACTCTCATCGATCATAGCGAGCGGATAGCGCTCACGTAGCAGAGCAGCCGCGTGCGGTTGGCGAGAGACGAGCAAGTAGACTTCTTGCAACAATCCGTCAAAGCCAAGCTCGCCACTTGCCTTGCGATGCTCATGCAAATTTCGCAACAGCGTCGTACTGAGATGCTGAGCCAGCAACGCATTGCACGCGCTTAGAAGCGGCAAAAGCTTAAGGAGCCGATCACAGGCCTCTAAAATCTCGACATACGGATAGTCCGGACTTTCCACCAAATCGACAATCACCGAGCGAGCGAAGCGGGCAACGAGTTTGCGCCCTGTTGCTCCGTAAAGTTGCTCAACCTGAGTCGCCGCAAGGAGATCTTGAATCCATTTTTGGCCGCGCTTGTCTTGGTAGATGCCGCCTAGTTTTACTCCACCACGAGCCAATTTTCGAGCCGGGCCGCACAGCCAGGCTAAGAGGTCCGGGCCGTGCTTGCGAAGCGCCGCTTGCAAGGCGTCGAAGGCCAGTTCTTGCGCCCTTAGCGTGTCCTTGAAAAAATTCAATAAGGTCTGTTGGTCGCTCTCCTGTTGAGAGAAATGTAGCCCTAGCGTTTTTGCTTCTGGCAAAATGACGAGATCGGGATCACCCAATGCGTGTTTCAAGATGCCGCGAACGACTTTTAAAGACAGCCCGGCTCCAAACAGGGCTCGCCATACACGGTCATCCAAGTCAAAGCCTCGAGCCAGAACTTTGTCACGCCACCACTGCGCCAGTACAGTGTTCATGTCGAGATCATTACCCTCTTTCAGAACGAGTCTCGCGGGGAGATCTAGAGCAAAACTATTTTCCGTCAGTACCGTCTGACAAAAGCCATGAATGGTCTGTACTTGCAAGGTATCGATTTGCGCTAAGGCCAAACGCAAACGATCGATCTCAGGCCGGCGCTGTGAATCGAGCAGGAGAGTAGGCGCAGTGCTGGGTGGATGGGTTGCACCGAGTTTCACCTCGGCATCGAAGGCCTCTTGCAAGAAAATCCGAATCCGTTCAGCTAATTCACTGGTCGCTGCCTTGGTAAAGGTAACCACCAAAATGTCACCGAGCTCGCAACGTCCTTCGCGAATCGCTCGCGCCACCAAATTGGCCAAAGTCCAGGTCTTTCCCGTGCCCGCATCGGCCTCGATCAAATGAAAGCCATTGAGAATACCTGGTGCATGGACTGGATGTACTGGTAGCTCAGGCATGCCGTCGCTCCATACAAAGCAGAATGCTTTCGATCAACTTAGCGGTGCGCTGGCGCATCGCCTGCGGGTCCGCTTGGGCTTCCTTCCAGACTAACTCTGCGCTCGGTGTCAAGGTGTAGGCGAGGTCATCACTTGTCTCATCGTCGTCCGATGCCGGTGAGTGAGTCTCGCTCTTATCTGCAGAGTCGTTATTGGCCTCGTTGTCTTGAGACATGCCCTCGGGCTTCCTTTTGTTCGATCTCTTTGGGAGTAACGCTTCAGTGAGCCAAGGTTGGACCTGAAAAAACTTTGGCTCACGAAGACTCACTTCAAAAAACTCAAGCCAGTCGCGCAGTGCTTGACAAGCCTCTGAGCGACTTCCAAAGGAGCTCAGCACCGTTTCGCCGGACCTAGCAAGACACACGACACTGGTCGGACAAGGCGCCACCACCGCATTGACGAGGCAGTGCGATAGGTAAGCTCGAACCATTAAATTCAAGGTGAGTGAGCCTCGGCCTAGTACCAAGTGTTGGGGGCTATCGTCGGGCGCTCGGCCGAGTAGGAGCTCGTCTTGAATCTCATAACCGGCGATCCGAAGGAGGAGCAAACGCCGCTCGAAAGCCTTCGGCCGAGCAAGGGATGACTTTTGAATTTTGCTCACTAAACTCGAGACTTGGGCGAGCGTACTTTCGGCCATATTGAAGGCGACCGGCCCATCGGCAAAAAGAGGGTGATCTGCGAGGGAGGCCATCGTCAAGGGTGCGCTCAATTCGCCGGTGATGGAACGAACCACGATCTCCATCGCCAGCCAGGCTTGGGAGCCACCCTCGGCATCCCCCAGCACGCCTTCATCGAGAGGTTCGTGTTCAGACAGCACTCGACTTTGTGTCAACGCCGCCGACCAAGAACGTAGGAGCACCTTCGCAGGATCAAGCAAGGCATCGACCATATCGCGCAGACGGATCATCTGGCTCTTTGCCAGCACTTGCGAACCCGAACTAACAAACGCCACGCTCGCGGCGTCGGCTTGGCGTTCGGTGTATTGCCTCACCAAGGTCTCGCTGGCCAGTGCGCCGAGGCGAAACTCTCGCTTATCGCTACCTGGAATTGCCATCGTATGTTGCTGAGGCACGGTACCGAGTGTCGTAAGTAGCTCGGCAATTTGCGATGAAGGGCTTAGGATGGTCCCGCTACTGGGATCGACACCTTGGTAGAACACCAGAAAGGCGCGACGTGCAGCCATGAAAACCTCGAGCAGATCAGCACGATCTTGGTAGTACCCCGAAAGATCCCCGCGACGAATCCAAGCCTGGGTCAGATCCAGCTCATCTTTTGGATTAAGTCGAGGCCAGGCGTTGTGATTCATCCCTAAGACCGCGATCACTTCAGTGGGAGCAATAAGACCTGCACCTAGCTGAACGAAGTTCAATGCCCCGGCCAACTGGCCTTGGGTGCGGCCACCCACTAAGGCCTCGTCCAAGCACTTTCGAAATACACCGGCATCAATCAGCATCGCCTTCTCGGCCAAGGGGGCGCTTTGGGCGGCACGGGACAAGAGGCCTCGAAGTTCGATCAGGTCGTCGCTTAAGCCTGGAAACTCCAGGGCATGCTGTAAAGGCTCCACCCACTGCAACAACCAGAGATCGAGCTTGGCAACCCATTGCAAGAAAACATCCTGTCCGGCGGATAGTTTTTCAAGACTATCGAGCAATGCGAGAACAAGCTCGTAGCGACTTAATGCCTGGGGACTGAGCTTGGCAAAGGCGCGCCGACCCAGAACCTCTTGCCCGAGGGCATCACGGGTGATAGGCATGTCCATCGCAGCGCCAAGTAGCAAGCGCTCATAACTTGCCTGAAAGCCTTGCTTGACACTCAAGTTCGACACGAAACCCACATCGGCGAGGGCGGACAAAAAAGTGTGAACCTCTTCGCTGTCCAGACGGGTCAATGAGCGAAACAGTGCCTGACTTAGCCAGCGCGAGAGTTGTTCGAGACTCAATTGCGACGGGTGCGCGCTGAGAATATCGAGTACGAGCTCAGCCAGGGCACTCCGCTCCTTCGGGCTTGTTGCTATTCGGTAGGCCATTCGCCCAGCGCCACGCTGTGCGCCAAACACTTGGTGGATCGCGGGCCGAGCAGCCTCTAGGTCGGCACAGAGCACGATGCATGCACTTAGCGCGAGTTGCGGGTCATCTGCCATCCTTCGAACTAGACACTCGCGCAGCACAAAAAGCTGGTGAGTGAGGGTCTGACAGGCATGTACTTGAATGTCACTATCGCTCTGTAAAGGTGCCTGGGCGGCCTCAAGCGACGAGGGGAA
>JAYVKZ010000397.1:0-3518 GCA_043767985.1 Betaproteobacteria bacterium | reverse complement strand
CTCGGCAGAGGGGCATAAAGGGGGAGGACGAAGGACGGAGGACAGCCCCGGCGCCGAGTGCCACGCCGGCCTGATCAAACTCCGCTCACACCAAAAATTAACGCTCACCCTGAATGTAAGGCTTCATCAAAGCCTGAGGATAAGCCGCCTTTCGAGCCATCACCACTAGCGCCAAAATCGAAAAAATATAAGGCAACATCAAATACACCTGGTAAGGCAAGATACCGCTAGAAGATTGCTGCAAGCGCAATTGCAAAGCATCAAAAAACGCGAACAAAATCGCGCCAAGTAAAGCCTTACCCGGCCGCCAAGAAGCGAAGACTACCAGGGCAACACAGATCCACCCTCGACCATTGATCATATTAAAAAAGAAAGCATTGAAAGCAGCAATGGTGAGGAAAGCACCGGCCACCCCCATCAAGGCAGAGCCCGCCATGATCGCACCGGTACGAACCGCACTGACACTGATCCCAGCACTTTCAGCCGCCGCTGGATTTTCTCCCACCATACGAATCGCCAGCCCCACCGGCGTGCGGTACAGCACCCAGGCGATGATCGGCACCATCACCAAGGCCAGCACCGTGAGTGGGGTTTGCCCCCCAAGAATGGGGCCAATGATTGGAATGGAATCCCAAAACCCGTGCATTTCAGCAAAGGGTTGAATCGTAGGTGGCTCGGTGACCTTTGGGAAACTGACTCGGTAGCCGTAATAGGTAATACTAGTCGCGAACAAAGTAATGCCCAGTCCCGATACATGTTGCGATAAGGCGAGGTGTACCGTGAGAAGCGCGTGGAGCAACCCTAAGAGGGCGCCTACAAGTGCGGCGACAACAATTCCCCACCATAGGCCAAAGCCCGAGTAGACCGCGAACCAGCCGCAAAACGCACCCGCCACCATGATGCCCTCGATGCCGAGGTTAAGCACGCCAGCACGCTCGCACAGCAGCACCCCCAAGGTCCCAAGAATGAGTGGCGTGGCGATGCGTAGCACCGCGACCCAAAAAGGGACGCTAAAAACTAGCTCAGCGATGTCGTTGAAGGCTTCCATTGGATCTTAAATTGAGTAAGCATCGCCGCCACCAGCATAGCGATGAGTGAAACCGCAACAATCACGTCGGCAATATAAGTAGGGACCGCAACAATGCGGCTCATTGAATCGGCGCCGACCAACATGCCCGCGACGAACACTGAAGCTAGCACGACCCCAAGCGGTGAAAGCGCGGCCAACATGGCAATCACAATACCGGTGTAACCGTAGCCTGGGGACATGTCTAAGGTGACGTAACTCGTGCGCCCCGCCACTTCTGAAACCCCAGCTAGTCCTGCGAGCGCGCCCGAGATCAGGGCTGTTTTAATCATTACCGTGTTCACGGGCAGGCCTAGAAAAGCCGAGGCTTTGGCGTTGGAGCCGACCGAACGCATCTGTAGTCCAAGACGGGTGAAGCGATTCATAATACTTACGATGACCACCGCCCCAAGTGCCCAAAGCAAACCCGTATGGAGACGAGTTTTTTCGAGCAGTTTACTAAACTCCATCTCGCTCTTCAGGGCAACGGACTGCGGCCAACCCATGCCCGCCGGATCCTTCATCGGGCCATCTAACATGGCAGAGACGAAGAGCAGCACAATAAAATTGAGCAGCAAGGTGGTGACAACTTCATCAACTGAAAGCTTGGCTTTCAGTAAGGCCGGCCCTAGCAGCATCATTGCGCCAGCCAGCATACCCGCCAAGATCATGCCGAGAAACAGTACAGGATCGGCGACCGGAAAACCCTCGCCACCGTGTAACCCTCCAACGGCCACCGCCGCTAAAGCCCCGGCGTAGAGCTGGCCTTCAGCACCAATATTAAACAGCCGCGACCTAAACGCGACCGCGGCTGACAACCCGGTAAAAATCAAGGGCACGGCGCGGGTTAAAGTTTCGGAGAAAGCAAACCGCGAGCCGAACGCACCCTCGAACAGCAGGCCGTAGGTTTGCCAAACCGGCACCTTGGCCCAGGCGACGAGAGCCGCGCACACCAGCAAGGTAAAGAGTACTGCCGCAATGGGCGCAAAAACCTGGGCAAGCCGTGAGCTATGGTCGCGACGCACTAACCTCATGCGTGGCCTGCCATTGCCAGGCCTAGGCTCGCCGTGGTCCACTGCTCAATCGGTTGAGCTGCCGAGAGCTGCCCTTTATAAATCACCACGACCCGGTCCGCCAGTGCCCAAATTTCATCCAAATCTTCTGAGATTAAAAGGATCGCCGCGCCACGCTCTCGTGCATCCAATAATTGCTGATGGATGTAGGCCGTGGCGCCCACATCCAAGCCCCAAGTCGGCTGGTTGGCAATGACCATCGAAGGCTTGTCGCCAAGCTCACGGCCAAGAATGAACTTTTGGATGTTCCCGCCGGAGAGGGTTCGCATGGGCTGCTCCAGATGCTGCGCACGCACATCGTAGCCCGCGACAATCTTGGTGGCGACCTCGCGCATGGCGAATCGATTGAGAAACCCCAAAAAGTGTGACCACTTAGGCCCCCATAGAAGCTGCGGGTCGTGAAGCCGGTGAAGCACCGCATTCTCGATTAAGTTTGCATCGCCGACCACGCCAACCTCGGTGCGGTCCTCAGGAATGCGGGCTAGGCCTTGCTGGATCCAATCGCGGCGTTGCTCAACGGCATGGGCCAAGTCTTGCTGGCCATTCCCGGCCACACCGGCGACGGCCAAAACTTCACCCGCTCGCACTTGAAAGGCCAGGGCTTTGATGGCCTCCATTTTCATCAAAACTGGGTGATCCGTTGCGACCACGCCAGCTTTTAGGTGGTCAGCCCTGCGCTTGGGTAGTTCAATCTTTCTCCCGACCATTAATTCGGCAAGTTGCGTGGGACTCGCCTCGGCCCTCGAAAATACCCCGATCAACTTGCCAGTGCGCAAGACCGCAATGCGATCAGCCACCCGCATGACTTCGCCCAACTTATGAGTGATAAAGATGATGGAGAGCCCTGTCTGCACCATTGCCGCCAAAGTAGCAAAAAGCCCCTCGCTTTCCTGAGGGGTGAGAACCGCCGTGGGTTCGTCCAAAATTAAAATCTTGGCCCCGCGTACCAGCGCCTTCAAAATTTCGACTCTTTGCCGCTCGCCTACCGAGAGCGTGCGCACCAAGGCATCGGGCTCAACCTGGAGGCCGTACCGGGCGCAGGCTTGCAGCAAACGATTGCGTATACCCGTTCGTGATGATTTCAAGTGCCACAAAGGCTCCAGCCCGAGCATCACATTATCGAGCACCGACAGGTTGTCGGCCAAGGTGAAGTGCTGATGCACCATGCCCACGCCTGCAGCCAGCGCTGCCTTGGGATCGCCGGGAGTCAGTGTTTTTCCAAAAGCCTCGACTTCGCCCTGATCGGCCACATAAGACCCAAAAAGTATCGAGACCAAGGTCGACTTTCCCGCCCCGTTCTCGCCGAGCAAAGCCAGCACTTCTCCGCGCGCAAGGTCCAATGAAATATCATCGTTCGCCGTGGCGGTGCCAAAGCGCTT
>JAYVKZ010000396.1:0-4896 GCA_043767985.1 Betaproteobacteria bacterium | reverse complement strand
CGACTCGACGGTGGTGAGCCAATACGACAAAGACGACGTCGAAGCGGTAGGTCTTGTGAAGTTCGACTTCCTGGGCCTACGTAACCTAACGATTATCGATTTGGCGGTTCGCTATATTGCAAGACGCCATCCTGATCTCGGCCTCGATTTACAAACCCTCAAGTTTGACGACCCGGCGGCCTATCAAGTGCTGCGCGATGCCAATACCAATGCCATTTTCCAAGTGGAAAGTGATGGCATGAAAAAGTTGCTGAAAAAATTGCAGCCAGATCGCTTCGAAGACATCATTGCGGTCTTGGCCTTATACCGTCCTGGCCCGCTCGGCTCAGGGATGGTGGATGACTTTATTTTACGCAAGAAAGGTCAGCAAAAGATTGACTACTTCCATCCCGACTTGCAGAAGACATTGGAGCCGACTTACGGCGTGATTGTGTATCAAGAGCAGGTGATGCAGATTGCGCAAACCATTGGTGGATACACCTTGGGCGGCGCGGACTTACTACGCCGTGCGATGGGTAAAAAGAATGCCACCGAGATGGCCCAGCATCGCAGCATTTTTGTCGATGGAGCTAAGAAAAAAGAATACAGCGAGTCGCTTGCCAATCAGCTCTTCGATTTGATGGCCATGTTTGCCGAGTATGGCTTTAATAAATCCCATACTGCCGCCTACGCCGTGGTGACTTATCACACGGCTTGGCTCAAGGCTCATTACCCGGCCGAGTTTATGGCGGCAACCTTGTCCGCCGATATGGACGATACCGACAAGGTGCAGTTGTTCGTTGCCGATGCTAAAACGAATGGTGTGCGGGTCTTAGGGCCTGATGTCAATCATTCGCAATATTTCTTCGAGCCCGTCGATGTACCTGGCGTGAAAGCGGCCTTTAGGTATGGCCTGGGTGCGGTCAAGGGCTGTGGCCAAAATGCTGTGCTCACTATTATTCAAGCGCGTGACAAAGCGCCGTTCAAGGACTTGTTTGACTTTTGCGCGCGCGTAGACCGCAAACTGGTGAACCGACGGGCGATTGAAGCACTGGTGCGCTCGGGTGCCTTTGACAGCGTGGATGCCAACCGAGGCAAGCTGCTCGCCAATGTCGGCCGCGCCATGGACTCTGCCGATGCTCAGCTTGCTTCCATTAATCAAGTGAGTTTATTTGGTGAAGATGATCCTTCATCAGGCTCAGCACCCCAATGGATCGAGGCGGACAGTTGGGTCGAGCGGCAACGCTTGCAAGAAGAGAAGCAGGCCCTCGGTTTTTACCTCAGCGGCCATCTCTTTACCGAGCATGAGAAAGAAGTGCGGCGCTTCGCGAGAACCAAAGTAAAAGATGTGAACCCTGGGCAACAGCCCGTGTGGATTGCCGGGATTGTGGCCTCGCTGCGTACCCAAATGACTCGGCGCGGCAAGATGCTGGTGGTGATGTTGGATGACTCAAGTGGCGGTATTGAAATTCCTTTGTACAACGAGCTTTATGAAAAACATAAGAGCATCGTTCGTGAAGATGAGCTTCTTGTCATTCGAGCCAAGGTGAGTAAGGACGATTACTCTGGCGGCTTTCGAATCAATGTGGATCGGGTGCTTGATCTTGGCCAGGCCCGTCAGGAGTTTGGTAAGGCCTTGCGCATTCGCATGACGGATGCGAATAATGGGGTGGATGGTGCGGGCTTGAAATCGGTCTTGAGTCCCTTCCTGGGTTCTTTGCCGGTGATCCTGGATATTCAGGATTCATGTGGCACTTGTAGCTTGCAATTGGGCGATGCTTGGCGGGTGCGAGCCGACCCGGCCTTGGTGAGCGAAATTGCTCACCGACTCAAACCTTGCTCGGTGGAAGTTGAGTATTAATCGAATGATGTCAAACGAATCTCTAATTCAAGCCGAGCCGGTGAACGGGCAAAGCGTTGCAAACTTTCATGATGCCCGGCTCGCGGACCCTCATTGGCCCGCCAGTCAAGAGCAAGAATCCAACCGTGCGCGCCAAGATGTTTGGCGCTGGATCGCTGAGAACCATCGCAATAATTGTCTCTTGTGGGACGAGGAGGATCTTGCGCGTCGCACCCGGGTCAGCGACTCCGAGATCGCGCTCAATAAGCGTCATATCGATGGCTATAACCAGGCTCGAAATGATGCCACTGAAAGAGTGGATGAGTTCTTGTTGATCGCCTTGGGCTTAGTGGGCGCTGAGTCCGCAGGTACTAGCTCGCCTGTGAGCCGGGCCACGCCTGGGGCTCGTTTGAATAGCGAAACCGCTGGCAGCATGATCGATCGGATGTCGATCATGGCCTTGAAAGCGAAAGCGATGCGCTGGCAACTTCAGCGCCAGGATGTTGGCCCTGATTTTTTAGCGAGTACTCGAATCAAGCTGGAGCGATTGTTAGAACAGCGACAAGACCTCGGCGCTTGTTTGGAGCGCCTACTTGCCGACACTCACGCGGGGCTGGCCTACTTCAAGGTGTATCGTCAGTTCAAAATGTATAACGACGCCAGCATGAATCCGGCTTTGCTTGCTGAACGCAAGGCAGGATAAAGTACTCTGATGCGGGTTCTTGTGGTGCGAGTGACCTCAATGGGGGATGTGGTGCTGACCTTACCGGCCATCAGTGATATGGTGGATCGAGTGCCGGGTATAGAGATCGATTGGTTGGTGGAGAAGCCCTTCGCCTCCATTGCCGCCATGCATCGTGGCGTGAGCAAAGTGTTTCCAGTCACCTGGCGTCAGTGGCGAAAATCACTTTGGAAGCCTGAAACCCGTCGCGCACTCGCTGAGTTTCGCCGCCATTTGCGTGAGACGCCCTACGATCTGGTGCTGGATTTTCAAGGTCAGATCGCCAAGAGTGTGATTCTCGGTCTGCAAGCTGACGGGCCTTTATGTGGCTTTGCTTGGCAGGGCTTACGTGAACCGCTGTCGTCTCTGTTTTATCGCAAAAAAGCCGAGGTGAGTAAAACGCTCCATTTGGTGCCGAGATCGCGTGCCATGGCGGCAGTACTGTTGGGGTATGCGCTGCCTGATACCGAGCCAGACTATCGCTTGCATGTGGCGAGCAGCCCCTGGCACCCAGAAGTGCGCTCTGGGCTTAAGAGCTTTGCACTCCTCATTCCTCATGCGAGTCGTCCAGAAAAGCATTGGCCGGAAGATCGCTGGGTGGCGCTTGGGCGGCGCTTGCGCGCGCTTGGGCATCAAGTGGTGGTGTTCTGGGGGAGCCGCGCCGAAGAGGTGATGGCCAAGCATCTGGCCGCGCAGTTCGATGGCCAGGTTCCGCCCTTTTTGACGGTGGCCCAAGCGGCCAGCGTGTTAGCCGAAGCGCATGTCGTGGTAGGGCTTGATACTGGGTTTACCCATTTGGCGGCCGGGCTGGAACGTCCGACCGTGGGCATTTATTGCGACTTTGACCCCAAGCTGGCAGGGGTCACCGGGCGAGGATTTACCGAGAGTCTGGGTGGGGTCGGGCAATACCCGCCACTTGCGGAGGTTGACGCCGCTTTGACGAGAGCCTTAGAGGCCTTGTAAATTCAAGCCCTTCGTCGCAGCGCTTTAATTTTGGCCGACAGTTTGTGGCGCAGTTCATCTTTCTTGATGACCCATTCCGAGGTTACCCAATTCAATTGAATCGCTCGCCGCTCACCCTCAAAAGGCGGGTGCCCGTGCCAACTTTTGTCGCTGCGTTTGAAGGCCAAAAGCATGCCGCCATTGGGTGAGACCTCTTGACTGAAGTCGTTCAGGTCGACACCACTACGCAAGATGCGTAGGCGACCGGTTTGCTGCGGCCAAGGGTTGGCATTAAAGTACAACAGCACGGTGACCACCTTGGTGGTACTGTCGGTATGAATGTTGCCGTCCTTGGCCCGGGTATGGCCACGCACGGTATACACCTTGGGGTATTTCGAAAGATCGAGATCAAAGGCCTTCGACATTGCCTGCTCGAAATCCTTGCCCATGAGCTCCGTCATGGTGTTTGCAAACTGGCCCGAGATGTTCAACTCGTCGGGCGTGTAAAGGCCCGCATCGGCAATGGCCGGGAAATCGGCCAAGACCTGCGCTTGGTGCTCGCGCTTGATAAAGTCGGGCATCACCACATGCGCATAGGGCGTGGTACGGGTGGGTAGCTTGGCGAGGCCGTCGAGATCGAGAATCATAGGCAGATTCTAACGACTTTTTGTTGATAAGCCTTGGCAAGGCGCTTAATGCGCTTGAAACTAGGCTCTCGGTTAAACTCCAAGCTCCGCCATTTTCCAAAATCCTGTGACCACAAGTTACACCTCAAGCTACGCCGTCTACAAGCGTCTTCTTAGCTACACCAAGCCTTACAGAATCGCGTTCGTGGTCGCCCTGCTGAGCATGGTCGTGGCGGCGCTCACCGAGCCGCTGTTTCCTGCGCTGTTGAAGCCGCTTCTCGATAATGGTTTCGTCAATAAGACAGGGTTTCCGCTTTGGTACATACCGGCCGCGTTGATCGGTATGTTTTTGGTGCGAGGGGTCGCGAGCTTTTTGAGTGGCTATGCCATGAATTGGCTAGCCAATAAGATGCTGATCGATTTGCGCACCGAGATGTTCGCCAAGATGATGCGTCTACCCGCTGAAGATTTTCAACGCGATGCGTCGGGCCTACTGATTTCGAAAATTGTCTTTGAAGTGAGCAATGTCACCTTGGCGGCCACCAAGGTGGTCACGGTGGTCATTAAAGACAGTTTAATTGTACTGAGTTTAATGGCCTGGCTACTGTACTTAAATTGGAAGCTCACGCTGATTGTTCTGGTGCTGGTTCCTTTGATGGCCTTGATTGTGCGGGCCTATAGTCGCCGCATGCATGATCTAAATCGATCCAGTCTAGAGTACACCGGCGATTTGACCCGTGTGGTCAATGAAGCGGTCTCAGGATATAAAGAAATCAAAGTGTTTGGGG
>JAYVKZ010000395.1:0-7586 GCA_043767985.1 Betaproteobacteria bacterium | reverse complement strand
GCCCGATGATATTGGCTCTCTCTATGTGCGTTCAAGAACCGGGCAAATGGTACAGATCCGCACGGTGTCGGAAGTGAGCTTTGTAGCGGGCCCGGATTCAGTGCAACATTTCAACGCGTTACCTTCGATCAAGATCTTAGGTGAACCCAAGGCAGGTTACAGCTCGGGTCAGGCGATTGCCGCAATGGAACGAGTGTCTGCACAGGTATTGCCCATCGACGTAGGTTACGACTGGTCGGGGGGTGCATTTCAGCAAAAGCGTAGCAGTAGTGCCGGTGGCTTGGCGTTGGCTGCGGGCTTTTTGATGATCTTCCTCATTCTGGCGGCCCAGTACGAACGCTGGTCATTGCCGTTTTCAGTCTTGCTTGCGCTACCTTTTGGCATTTTTGGCGCCTTGTTGGCGGTCTACCTTCGAGAATTCACTAACGACGTTTACTTTCAAATTGGTCTGGTGACGCTCTTGGGCTTATCGGCGAAAAATGCCATTCTGATTGTAGAGTTTGCGAGTATGAAGGTGCATGAAGGCATGTCACCGGTCGCTGCCGCAATGGAAGCGGCGCGCCTGCGCTTTCGTCCGATTCTGATGACCTCGCTAGCCTTTATCCTTGGTGTGATGCCCTTGGCTTTCTCCACGGGGGCAGGCGCAGCCGCTCGGCAGTCGATTGGCACGGGCGTGTTAGGCGGTATGTTGGCAGCGACCTTCTTGGCTATTTTTCTAGTGCCGTTGTTCTTCAAACTGGTGAATGATTGGAACTTTCGCAGTCGACCGGAAGATTTCAAACGACTATCTCCAGCGCTGAAATCGGCGGGCGTTAGTTATGACTCGGGAGGCCATCATGGATAAGACAATCTTGAGAAACACCCGACTTCTTCCCAAACATCAAGAATGCGCGGCTGCTGTGCGGCGATCCAATGTGACGATGCAAGGCAAATTCTTCGAAATGGCTTCGATGCTGAGTTTGCTCGGTGCGCTAGGACTTACCGCCTGCGCAAACAAAATACCGCCTCCCGTGGCGCTTTATCAGCGCCCCGTTCTGATCGAGCCGAGCGAACTTGTTGCGAATCCGGTGACGGACAAAGACGTTGCGATTGATTGGCTGAGCTGGTGGAAAAGCTTTAAAGATCCCGTGCTCGATAGTCTCCTCGAGGAAGCGCAAAGCCAGAGCCAGGACCTGGCGTTGGCCAGTGCGCGAATTGACGAAGCTCGCACGGTGCTGGCCTTGAACCAAGTGAACTTTTACCCGTCGGTTGACCTCAATGTGGGCGCGACCAGACGGGGCCTGAGTGAAAACTCCGCGACCTTTGTCCCCGGCGGCAAAACCACGACCAACGATCGCCAGTACGGGCTGAGTGCCAGTTACGAAATTGATTTTTGGGGCCGCTATGCGCGTGCCGATGATGCGGCCCGCGCGCGTTTGCTCAGCCAAGGAGCTGCGCGCGGGACCGTGCTGACGACCTTGTATGCCAATGTTGCGCAAAGCTACTTCGCCTTGCGTACCTTGGACGCGCAATTGCTCTTAGCTGAGCGCACGCTCGCCAATCGCCTGGAAACCTTTAAGTTACAAGAGCGCAGACTGCAAGGCGGCGTCATTGGTGAGTTAGATTTTCGTCAAGCGCAAGCCGAGGCGATCAGTAGCGAGGCAACCGTTAGAACAGTACGTCAAAGCCGGGCTAACGCTGAAACCGCTTTAGCACTCCTGCTGGGCCGCAAGCCGGGGCAAATTTTGGCGCCCACGCTCGTACGAGGCTCGGATCTACAGGCACTTTATGCGGCTCAGTTGGCCATTCGTGCCGGTGCGGTGGGTCTACCTTCAGAGGTGCTCAATCGTCGCCCCGATTTGATCAGCGCAGAGCAGGGTTTAATTGCCGCTCAGGCGGACATCGCCCAAGCGCGAACGGCCTACTTTCCGAAGGTGACCTTGACGGCTGGGCTCGGTCAGCAATCGAAAGAGCTGGGCAACTTGCTCAGCCCTTCCTCAATTTTTTGGAATGTGATTGGTAACCTGACCCAGCCGGTCTTCCGAGCCGGAGCCATCGATGCGACCATGGCTGCGGCCAATGCACGTCAGCGCCAAGCCTTGGCCCAGTACACGCTTGCGGTACAGGGCGCCTTCCGAGATGTGGCCGATGCCTTAAACAATATCGAGGCGGGGCGCGAGTTGAGTGTCATTACCAGTAAGCGACTCGATGCTTTACGCGCTAGCCTGCGTTTGGCTGATATTCGTTACAAGGGCGGCTACTCTAACTATCTTGAGGTCTTGAGTGCTCAGCGCGATTTGGCGTCGGCGGAGTCCGCTTTGTTAGATGTGCAGCGCGCGCAATTGCTTGCGGTCGTTGGTTTTTATAAGGCGCTTGGCGGAGGGTGGGATGCTGCTACTTTGCCCGAGCAGGTAAAGGGTCGATAAGGGGCTTTGCTCCCCATCCTATTTGGGCTAGCTCGTCGTCGCTTAGCCAATACCACTCGCCTTCGGCGCAATCGGGGCGTAGCTGGTGGGTGCCAATGGCACTGCGATGGAGGGCCTCTACTCTGTTGCCGACGGCGGCCATCATGCGCTTGACTTGATGGTATTTGCCTTCGCTCAAGGTGAGTTCCAGCGTAGTTTCATCAAGTAGGCGGGCCCCTAATGCGGCGACGGGTTTGGGGGAGTCGTTGAGTACAACGCCGTTGAGAAGGGCTTCAATCTGTTGATGGGTGCCAGGATGTTTGAGGGTGGCTCGGTAGATCTTGGCGGCTTTGTGCTTTGGGGAGGTGACCCGGTGGATAAACTGGCCGTCATCACTAAACAGCAGTAAGCCGGTGGTGTCTTCATCTAGGCGACCGACGGCTTGAACATCACGCACTCGTAGCGGTGTCGGCAAGAGGGAGTAAGCGCTGGGGTGATGTTTGGGCTTGGTCGAACACTCGTAGCCGGCTGGTTTATGAAGTACCAAATAGGCACGGATGTAAAAGACCCACGACTTACCGACCACGGCGTACGGTGCCCCTTCGAATACCTGGAGATCTTGAAAAGGGTCGGTAATCACCTGGCCATTGAACTGCAAATGACCGGCCACAATCGCACCGGTGCATTCATGGCGCGAACCAAAACCCTGGGAAAAGAGTAATTCTTGTGCGGAAACGTTTCTGGGGTTTTTCATGGGGCGCTGCGGGGCCAATCGGTTTGGCTAAATCGGTTGCGGGAGTTTACTTTAGTGGGCGGGTTTGCGTTTGGCATACCATTCGCCCCATGAGCAAGAACCCTGAACATACTGATACCCTCCCGAATCCTGAGACGAGCGCGGCGGCGACTTCTGGCGAGAGCTTTCGCAGCTTGGCGCTGTCTGAGGCGATGCTGGCCAACCTGGATCGGCTGAAATATACGCACATGACGGCGATTCAGGCCGCCAGCCTTCCTGTCGCGCTGGCAGGAAAAGACCTCATCGCCCAGGCCAAAACCGGTAGCGGTAAGACCGCTTCTTTTGCGATCCCTCTCCTCGCGAAGTTGGATGCCACTCGCTTTGAGGTGCAGGCCTTGGTTCTTTGCCCCACCCGTGAATTGGCTGATCAAGTGACCCAGGAGATCCGCCGCCTGGCCCGTGCCGAGGAAAACATCAAAATCTTGACGCTTACCGGTGGTGTGAAAATGGGGGGGCAGCGCAATAGCTTGGGCTTTGGTGCTCATATTGCCGTGGGCACACCCGGCCGAATTATGGACCTGATCGACCGAGGAGATCTCATTTTAGACGCAGTGAATACGCTGGTTCTCGATGAAGCCGACCGCATGTTGGACATGGGCTTTTACGATAGCATCTTTTACGTTGCAAGCAACACACCGGACACTCGTCAAACACTGTTGTTTTCAGCGACTTATCCTGAAGGGATCGCCAAGCTGAGCGCTCGATTCCTAAAGGACCCCGCGCGCATCACGGTGCAATCGCAGCATGATGGCGGCAAGATCAAGCAGCGCTTCTACGAGATCGAAGACGGCCAACGTATGGCGACGGTCGCGATGCTCCTGAGACATTATCGCCCCGTGAGCACTTTAGCGTTTTGCAATACTAAACACCAGTGTAAGCGGCTGGTGGACGCCCTACAGGCCGAAGGCTTCCATGCACTCACCTTGCACGGTGAACTCGAGCAACGTGAGCGCGACCAGGTCCTCGTGCAATTTGCAAACCGCAGTTGCTCGATCCTGGTGGCGACCGATATTGCCGCGCGTGGTTTGGATATTTCGCAGCTTGAAGCGGTGATTAATGTGGACGTGACACCCGATCCCGAGTTACATATTCACCGCATTGGGCGAACGGGTCGTATCGATCAAGAAGGGATTGCGCTGAGCCTCGTCAGCCCTAAGGAGATGGTGTATCTGTCGAACATTGAGAAGATGCAAGAGCGCTCGGCGCAGTGGTTCGAGTTATCTAGCCTAGCGCCCAAGGCAGGCGAGGTGAAAGAACCGCTTTTGCCGCCTATGGCCACCTTGCAAATTCAGGTGGAGCGACGCGAGAAGATTCGAGCCGGGGATGTCTTGGGCGCTCTGACGGGCGAGGGCGGCATTGCTGGAGACTGTGTTGGCAAGATCTCTATCGCCGAATTCTCAACCTATGTCGCTGTGCGCCGCGATCTTGGGCGCCTTGCCCAAGAGCACCTTGCGGCCACGAAGATTAAAGGTAAGACGGTTCGCGTGCGTTTGCTCTAACGGCTGCCATCCAATAAAACAAAGCAAATCCTCGCGGTCTTGTTCGAGCGATTTGCCCAGGCGTGGTTGGTGCCACGCTGTACCAGCACATCACCTGCACGCATCAGGGTTTCATTCTCGTCCATCACAGCCCAAATTTCACCTTCGAGAAGAATGGCGTAGTCCACAGTATCCGTGCGGTGCATGCCGGGATGGGCGCCGTCTCGCTTGTCGTGATCAGCATCGGCAAAGATACCGCCAAAGGTGGCCGTGATTTGGCGGTGGCGCTCGGCTGGGTCTTTAGGCTCCGGCGGGAAGTCGATAATCCGCAGCACGGAGCCACCATTTTTCGGCGGCAAGATGCCCTTATGTTGGGCGATCGTATCCGGTGTACTAATAGGTGCGGGAGCCGATTCTGTGCGCCAAACGTTAACTGAACGATAGTTGGGGCGCTCGGCAACGGTGCGGATGGCCGTGGCCGGCCCATCTTCGGAAATACGGGAACGGCCTTGTGCATCGTCCTCGGTCACAATGCGTCGAATGGGTGGCAGGCTATAACTCATAGGGACTCGCTTTCTTTATTTGGATGAAGAAGATCATAACCGTCTTGCGAGAGTTTTGAGCAGCACTGGATCGCTATTGAAGTCAGTTCAATACGGCCCTAGAGGTTTCGAATTACCATGTGTTCTGCAAGTCGGTGCCGATATTTCTCGCGCCCAGATAAGCTTATGAAGTCGACCGGAACTTGTATGAACGCGAAAGAGTCATCGATATTCTCCAACCCTTTGCTTGATCAAGATTGGTTGGCCTGCGCACGCTCGCTGACGTCACGATTGAGTGAGGCTGGTCCGCAAATTGATGCTACGAAGGCCTTACCTCAGGACATTCTTGAAGCACTCTTCGATGCCAAACTTTTTCGTATGTTTTTGCCGCACTCCCTGGGCGGCGCCGAGCTCGACTTACCGACTTTCTTCCAGGTGATTCATGCCCTGGCGCAAGGTGATGCGAGCGCGGCCTGGTCGGTCGCCCAAAGCAACGGGTGTGCGATGTCGGCGGCCTATATGGAACCCTCGGCTGCCCGAGATTTATTTTCTGATGCACGGGCGGTTCTGGCCTGGGGGTTTCCTGCCGGACCTTGCAAAGCGATACCGGTTGACGGTGGATGGCGTGTGACGGGTACCTGGGGTTTCGGCAGTGGAAGTCGGCATGCGACTTGGCTAGGAGGGCATTGCCAAGTGGTCGACCGCCAAGGCAATGCAATGAAGCGGGAAGACGGCTCACCTCTGGAGCGAACCGCACTGATGCGCCGCGCAGCGGTGACCATCATCGATGATCAGTGGAACGTCATTGGCCTACGGGGTACCGGTAGCGATACCTATGCCGTGACTGATCTGTTTGTACCTGCAAAATACAGCGTTGTGGCGCGCGCCGTGGGCGCTGACCTGCAGCGCCCGGAGGATGAAGCGTTGAGAGTTGAGCCTGAGCGGCGAGAACAAGGCCCGCTCTATCGCTTTTCACCGACCTTGGCCTATCAAGCAGGCTTTTCCGCCGTGGCGCTTGGCATTGCGCGCGCGATGCTCGATTCCTTCATCGAGCTGGCCTGCAAAAAATCGCCAGCGGGCGGTGCCGTATTGTTGCGCGACAATGCCGTCATTCAAGAACGGGTTGCCATCTCTGAGGCTAGGCTGGCCTCGTTGAATGCTTGGATCTTGCAGTCGCTGCGCGATTCCTGGGAGGGTTGTCTCGCGACCGGCAAGCACGGTTTCGAGCACCGGGTGACGATGCGCTTAGCCTCGACGTATGCGATCCGCGAAGCGGCACGTGTGGTTGAAGATGTGTATGCCGATGCAGGTGCGACGGCAATCTTCGCGGTGAATCCTTTCGAGCGGCGCTTACGCGACATGCATGCTGTGGCGCAGCAAATTCAATCGAACCCGATGCATTTGCAAACGGCCGGGCAACACTATCTTGGCCTGAAACCGAGTACTCGTTTTATTTAACCCGAAGGGCTTGCCTGCCCGATCAGTCCGGCTTGATATTGCCCTCGCGGACCACCTTGCCCCACTTGATGATCTCGGTTTTGACATAGTCCCCAAACTGTTGAGACGAACCGCCGACCGGCTCAAAGGCCGTCGTGCTTAGGCGCTCGCGTACGTCGGCGCTTTGCAGCATTTGATTAATCGCATCATTGATTTTTTGCACGATGGCCGCAGGTGTGCCGGTGGGCGCAAACATGCCGATCCAGGTGTCATCGCTGTTGCCGGGATAGCCCGCTTCTTCAAAGGTGGGTACATCAGGCAGCGCGGCGACTCGTTTCGCACTCGACACGGCGAGAGGCCTAAGGCGACCATTTTTGATGAAGGGCAGTGGCGTTGATAATGCGCCTGCGCCGACCTGCAGCTCCCCCCCCACCACGGCGGCAATCGCCGGACCGGCACCTCGATAATGGATCGCTGGCATATCAAGCTTGGCGATGAGATTGAAGAGATTTTCAGCGGTGAGGTGTGGCGTTGTGCCGCTGCCAGGGCTGGCAAAGGAGAGCTTACCGGTCTTGGCTAACACCAACAGTTCAGCCAGCGTTTTGGCCGGAAGACCGGGATTTACAAAAATCAGGTTGGCCTGTTTGGCAATGACCCCGACCGGGATGAAGTCGCGCTCGGCGTCGTATCCGCCTTTCGGGGAGAGCGTCACGTTGACCGCGAAGGCCGAAGTGGTGAGTAAAAAAGTATAGCCATCGGGAGCCGCCTTCGCAACTACGGCGGCACCCAAGTTGCCTCCCGCGCCGCCTCGGTTGTCAATAATGACGGGTTGCCCAAGGATTTCAGAGAGCTTTTGTCCAGTCAGCCGTCCGATCATGTCCGCTGGCCCGGCCGGCACAAAGGGGATGACGATGCGAATCGGTTTGCTCGGGTAGGTTTGCGCAACGGCTCC
>JAYVKZ010000394.1:0-1886 GCA_043767985.1 Betaproteobacteria bacterium | reverse complement strand
GGCCGAATTCGCTAGATTCATCCAAAGCGAACAGAGTAAATATCAAAAGGTCATCAAAGTCTCAGGGGCCAAGATCGATTGAGCGTTCCATTAATGCCCCGAAGCACGAACAAAACGCAATGTTAAGTGGCCGAAAGTCCACGCTTGCAGCCTTTGTAAGGAATCAGCCTGTGGATTCCACGAAGTCGCCTTTAGAGGCTTTCCCCTATACTGATTAGCTAACCACAACAAATGGAGTCAGCCTCGTGCAATTGAGAAACCATAGAGACCTCTGGGCAGGTTTAATGTTTGCCATCATCGGCATCGTTTTTATGATCTTGTCCAAGCAATATTCGATCGGTACCTCCGCCAAAATGGGACCGGGGTATTTCCCGATGGTACTGGGCGGTTTGATGACCTTGTTCGGTGTCATCATTGCTCTTGGAGCCTTCCATGGCAAGGCGCAACTGCTCAAGCTTTCACCGGTCGGCTGGCGTGAATTCATTCTTTTGTTGGCCTCTGTCATTGTGTTTGCCATTGCCCTGCCTCGATTGGGTATGGTGATCTCGGTGGTGCTGTTGATCATGATCTCGGCCTTAGCTAGCCATGAATTCAAGCTCAAAGATACGTTGATATCCATCGTAGTGTTGGTGCTCCTTGCATACGGCATGTTCGTCAAAGGCCTGGAACTTCAGTTCCCGGTCTGGCCCAAATTTTTGACGAACTAAGGGAGTCCGAATCATGATGGACGTTATTAATAATCTTGGCCTAGGTTTTAAAACCGCGCTCACGCTGGCCAATCTGTTTTACTGCTTTATCGGGGTGCTCTTCGGCACCCTGGTCGGCGTGTTGCCTGGCATTGGCCCCTTGGCCACCATTGCGATGTTGCTGCCCATCACCTACAAGATGACCGACCCAACCTCGGCCCTCATCATGTTGGCCGGTATTTATTACGGCGCTCAGTACGGCGGCTCCACCACGGCTATTCTGGTGAACTTGCCTGGGGAAACCTCCTCGGTCGTGACCACTTTGGACGGCTATCAAATGGCCCGCAACGGTCGTGCGGGCCCGGCTTTGGCGGTCGCGGCCTTGGCGTCCTTTTTTGCCGGTACCGTCGCCACTTTCTTGCTGGCCGCTTTCGCGCCCCCTCTGGCGGAGATCGCCTTCAAGTTCGGTCCCGCCGAGTACTTTGCTCTGATGGTCTTGGGCTTGATTGCCGCCGTGGTGCTAGCCCACGGCTCGGTCATCAAAGCGATTGCCATGGTGCTGTTCGGCCTCTTGATCGGCATGATCGGCACCGATGTCAACTCCGGTGTGGCTCGCTTCTCCTTCGACATCCCTGAATTGACCGACGGCATCGAGTTTGCTGCGGCGGCGATGGGTTTGTTTGGCTTTGGCGAAATTATTGCCAATCTCGAACAGCGCGATAAGCGCGAGGTCTTTACGAATAAGGTCGGGCGTTTATGGCCGAGCAAGGCCGAGTTTAGAGCCTCAATTTGGCCGGTGATTCGCGGTACTGGACTGGGTTCTTTGCTAGGCGTGTTGCCAGGCGGCGGCGCGGTCTTGGCCTCCTTCGCTTCTTACGCCATCGAAAAGAAAGTGGCCAAGCATCCGGAAGAGTTTGGTAAGGGTGCTGTTCAAGGTGTTGCAGGGCCAGAAGCGGCCAACAACGCCGGTGCGCAGACCTCTTTCATTCCCATGTTGACTCTCGGCATCCCCACCACACCAGTGATGGCGCTGATGGTCGCGGCGATGATGATTCACAACATTCAGCCTGGCCCTCAGGTGATGACTTCCAACCCAACACTTTTTTGGGGCTTGATCGCTTCGATGTGGGTCGGTAACTTGATGTTGGTCATTTTGAATCTACCGCTGATTGGCATGTGGATCAAGCTGCTGACCGTGCC
>JAYVKZ010000393.1:0-4546 GCA_043767985.1 Betaproteobacteria bacterium | reverse complement strand
GCCTCATGTCTTATTCAACCATGATGTTCTCGGTGGCACCGGCAATTGCGCCGATTGTGGGTGGATGGATTGCCCTTGCTTATGGATGGCGAGCCGTGTTCGTTTTCTTGGGGCTCTATGCCTGGCTTCTGGCTCTTTGCTGTGTTGTGCTCTTACCAGAAACCTTGGCGCCGTCCAAGCGCCAACCCTTAGAAATTCGTCCCTTGTTCAATGCCTATGGTCGATTTTTCACGAGCAAACAGTTTTGGCGTATTGCCGGTGCCCAAACTTTGAATTTCCAAGGATTCTTTATCTATATTTTAGCGGCACCCGCTCTAATCCTCGGCTTACTAAAGCTTGGACCAAGCGACTTTTCTTGGTTGTTTATTCCTGCAACGCTGGGCACCTTGGTGGGAGCCGCAGGCTCGGCCCGGGCTTCAGGCAGGCTCAGCCCAAAGCAAATGATTCAACTCGGCTTCAAGGTCATGTTAACTGCCGCGATTTCCGGTGTAGTTGTCGCTGGCTTGTTTGAAATGGGCTTGTTCGAGACGCTCGGGCGGCAATGGGGGGTCGCAATCAAGCCGATGCCCTGGCTAGTGATCCATCTGTTCTTTTATGCGACAGGCTTGGCCTTTACGATGTCTGCGATGCAGGTCAAGCTTCTCGATCTTGCGCCCGAGCGGCGCGGGACAATCTCCTCCTGTCATGCTTTTGTGGGGAGTTTTGGGAATGGTCTTGCAGCGGGAGTTATCGTGCCGTTACTGTGGTTTAGCACGGTGAGCCTCGCGGTCGGCTCGTTGCTGCTGTTGATCGGCTCCATTGTGCTGTATGTGAGCGCCTCGGGCCGAGCCAAAGAGGCTCCTATTTGACACTAGCTTGCCGGGAAAACGATGCTGAACGTTGAGCCTTGGCCAAGCACGCTTTTTAAGTCCACACGACCGTCATGCAGGTCGGCAACGCGCTTCACAATGGCCAATCCGAGCCCTGCACTGCCCCGATGTTCGCGGTGCTGAGCGGTTTGATAGAATTTTTGGAAAATTTTACTTTGCTCTTCCGGGGCGACGCCCGGCCCGGTATCCGAAACGCTTAAACGCTGCCTAGCAGGCTCACCTGCGCCAAGGCTTTGGGTCGACTCGGAATTGACACTGACGGTGATCTTTCCCTGATCCGGCGTGACTCGTAGCGCGTTATCCAAGAGATTTGAAAGCGCGCGCTCGGTCAAGCTCGCGTCAAGTGGAATCATAGGAAGTCCGTCGGGATACTCAACGTTTAAGGTGACGCCTTGCTGCTCGGCGCGCAGGCGATAACGCTGCACAAGATCATCGGCGAGCTCACCTAAGGCCATCGGTTCACGCTTGGCCTCGAACGATGGATTGTCGAGGCGCGCGAGATCGGCCAGGGAGTCCGTTAGGCGCTTGAGATGCTGCGCATTGTTGAAGGCGAGATCAACATAACGGAGTTTCTCTTCCGGTGTTAGTAAGTCCCCTTTCATACGGATCGTTTCCAACTGCCCAGACAATGCTGTTAAGGGTGTGCGCAAGTCGTGGGAGACGCTTGCGATCATGTCACGACGCTGTATATCTACTCGTCTGACATTGCGCATCTCTTCCTTCAAGCGCTCAAAAAGCCCTACAAAAGTACGACTCAGTCGGCCAATCTCATCATTGCGATTGACATCTGGAATACCTAGCGATTGACCGGTCGATGTCCCCTCGATCAGCTCACCGCCCGAGAAGCCTTTCGCCTTAATGTCCTCGAGCGCCTTGGTGAGTCGGCTCAACGGTCGGGTAAAGGAAGCCAATACCGCCGCCGTCAAGCATAGCCCCACCAGGATCGTGAGCAAGCCCGCTTTAATGGACGTACGAATCGCGTAGCTTCCGAGAAGTTTGCTAGGTTGCACTTGCAAGACCGCGTCGCGCGCGACGGCGTAAAGATAGCCTTTCACTTCTTCGCCGTTCAGTACAGGGTAAATGGCGACAATGCACGATGCACCTTGCACATCGGGGTCATCGCCAAATTTTGGCTGGCTGGGGTCCGCTTGATGGGTCGTCAACAAGGGTTCAATCGAAATTTTGTAACTGCTCCAAAAAATCCGACCTTCACCCGCAGACGATAAGACCTTGCCCTCTTTGTCCACCAAATACAGACCGGTATTCGGCGAGTACAAAATGTATTGGCGCAAGGTTTGGCCGAAGCTTGCGCCTGTCTGGTTGTACTCTTTCCAAAGATCTGGGTGGGCCAGTGCAATACGCTCAAGAAATTGTTGGGTGCGTTGGTACTGCCAGTCGGTGTAGTACTGAAACACGGAGCTATACATCAAGGCCGCGAGACCGACCGAGAGGATCAGGCCGAAGCCTGCCGTCAACAGTAAGACTTTTGCGCGTAGGGATTGGAGCATTGGTAGTGTGGTGTTGGGTCGCTAGCTCATGAAGCGATAACCAACGCCTCGAACGGTAATGATGAACTTCGGCTCCGCTGGATTGCTTTCCACCTTGTTTCTCAGGCGATTAATATGAGTATTCACATTGTGCTCATAACCTTCAAAGGTGGTGCCCCATACGGCATCCAGCAATTGTAGGCGGGTAAACGCCCGACCGGGTTGCTTGGCAAAGTGCAGGAGCAGCTCAAATTCCTTCGCCGTGAGATCGATAGACTTACCGCCAAGCGCGACAATCCTAGACACGGTATCGATACTCAACTCGGCGAACATCATTTTTTCTTGGGAGGCGGCTGCTGCCGGAACGCTTTGGACCTGGTTTTTCTGGGAAAGCCCCGATCTTCTCAACAAAGCTTTGACTCGGGCCTGTAGCTCGGGAACCGAGAAAGGTTTAGTAAGGTAGTCATCTGCCCCAAGTTCTAAACCCAGTACCCGATCAAGTTCCGTGGCTCGCGCAGTGAGCATTAGCACGGGAGTCTCTAAGCCGTTTTGTCGAAACGTGCGCAAGATGTCCAAACCGTTTTTGCCAGGAAGCATGATGTCTAGTACCAAGGCGTCGAAGCCACCCTTGAGGGCAAGACCCTCCCCGGTGACGCCATCGTTGGCAACCTCAACCTCTAAGCCGAGATCCTTGAGGTGTAGGGCGATTAAATCGGCTATATCGCGCTGATCTTCCACGATCAAGATCCGTTTGACAGCTGGCGAAGGTAATGTGTTGTCCATGAAATAACGGAATACTCTGGTTTTGGGTTTTAGTGGCAAGAAGTTACTGACGGTTTTGGTACTTTAACCTAAGGTGAGACAGGGTTATGCATCGTTTTTGAGCGATTTTTGAATCAGAAAGTTCAAAACGCCAAATTTGAGACCAAAACGATATCTTTGCGTGACCGGGATGAAAGCCTAGTTGCGCAAACTGCCTACATCGAAACTCATTTTCGGGAGCAAGCATGTACGCATCAGCACTCAATACTCTACCCAGTCCAGTCGGGTTTTCCCTGCCTTCCATTACAGATTTGGCCAAGTATCGTGGCGATATGCTGCGTTTTGCTCGGCGCAAGATTCGGGATGCCGATTTGGCCGAAGACGCCGTGCAAGACGCACTTATGTCGGCCATGACCGGCCTGAAAAGCTTTCAAGGCCAATCGGCGCTGAAGACTTGGTTGCTCGGAATTTTGAACCACAAAATACAAGACATTTTCCGTCGTGAGTCGCGCTATCAGGTGATCTCGGATGGCGAAGACTTCAGTGCCGAGGAAACGCTTGAGCGTATGGCCGAAAGCCTTGGCGAGCATGGTGAAGATCCGGCGTCGGTGGTTGCGAGAGAGCGTATGCACGTCAAGCTTTCCCAGGAAATTGACGCCTTGCCAGAGAGTCTGAAAGAAGTGTTCTGCCTGCAGGTGCTTGAAGGTTTGGAGACTGAAGAAGTGTGTCAGCGCTTGAATATTAGTGAAGCCAATTGCTGGGTTCGCTTGCACCGTGCTCGCAAACGCTTAACCGAGCGTATGGAAGGGCATCTCAATTAGTTGAGCGAGACGGCTATTGTCTGGCGCTTCGTTGATTCGCCGGCAGTGGCCCGCTGAAATTGGCCCGATAGGGATTGATGTCAATCCCGCCGCGCCTTGTATATCGCGCGTAAACAGCTAGTCGATTGGGCTGGCAGCGCGTAAGAATGTCCATGAAAATGCGTTCAACGCATTGCTCATGAAACTCATTGTGGTTTCTGAAGCTGACTAAATACCTGAGTAGACCTTCCTGATTGATCGCTGGGCCGCTATATTGAATTTGAATGCTTCCCCAATCGGGCTGACCCGTCACGAGGCAATTAGACTTTAATAGGTTTGAGGTAAGCGTTTCGGTTACTGGCGGCTCTTCCTTGATTGCCTTGAGTAAATCGGGTCTTGGCGAGTAATCGCTGCATTCTACGTCTAGCCGATCAACGCTTAGCCCCTCTAGTTCCGTCACGTAAAGCAGCGGGTGAAGCGTTTTTTCACGCAATTGCCCATCAACCACATTCAGCGGGTTTTGCCCAAAATCCTCGGCTTCAATAATGCGCACCGACACGGTTGCACCGACGGCCTCACTAAGATCGGCTTGTAACAAGAGTCTTAGTGCGTCAACATTTTCGAGCTT
>JAYVKZ010000392.1:0-3898 GCA_043767985.1 Betaproteobacteria bacterium | reverse complement strand
GGCCACTCCATCACCTTAGGTTTAGCGACCTTCGGCTGGGTGGCCTCGCCAGTTTGGGTGGAGCCGGCAATTACTTTAAGTATTGCGGTGACAGCACTTCTCAATCTTGTGGGCGCATCAACCCTTGAGCACGAGCAACAAAAACAACCCCGCAAGATGGCTTCCTTGCTCCGGTCAATCATGAGTACCCGCTGGGTCGCGTTGGTGTTCGGATTGATCCATGGCTTGGGATTTTCCGGCGCAATGACGGAAGCGGGTATTGATCGCTCGCTTTTGCTGTGGGCCTTGGGCGGGTTTAACCTGGGATTGGAGGCTGCGCAGTTGTTTGCGGTGGTGGCCTGGCTGAGCCTATGCTTTGGTTTCTTTCACTGGTCAAAATTCAAGCTTGAATACTGGCTAACGATGGTTCGTGGTGGCTCCGTCGCCTTACTCTTGGTTGCGTTGGTGTGGACTGCTCAACGATTGCTGTAAGGTATTTCCTGAACGCTCCACCCGTTAGGCGCTATCATTTCCGGGGCGAAGGCGTGAAGCCTTGCGGCCTTCGCCCTATGGCGAAGGCCGACACCGTTTAGAATTCTACCCGCGCACTTATTCTCACCGAACGTGGTTCGGCGGGATGAACATGTCGATCATCCTGCGCCATATTTTCACCTCGTAGACGGGAGGCATAGTAGTACTCAATATCGTTCGCGCGACGGTTCGCCAGATTGAACATATCCAGCGAAACATCGAAGCCTTTTTTCACGCGATAGCCCACGCGTAAGTTGAGGAGAGTTGACGAGGCTGACATCACCGAACGATCTGCAACCAAAGGCCTTGGCCCAATATAGCGGGCTTGGAGCGTGCCTGACCACGGTCCCTGATTGAGAATCGATACCGAAGCAGATGCGATGCGTGAGACTGATCCTGGAACATAGGGTCCAGCGGGGTCGGCGTCAGTGAAGCGAGCGCGGGACAGCGCTAGATCTAGATCGAACGCAAGCCAGGAGCTGGGAGTGTAGCGACTGTTCCATTCGATGCCTTGCCGCAGACTGGGTCGGCTGGGTTCGGTGGTTCCAGCATCACCGACGAAGAGTAGCTCCGAACCAATCGCCAGCCGCCAGAGCGCTATTGAGGATTGCAAGTTGGGTATCCACTGTGATCGTATGCCTAGTTCGAAACCGTTAGTTCTCACCAAGCCGGTGACTGGTGTGATTGTCTGCCCCGATTTTGGATCGACCGTGGTGACTGTACCGCGACCGTCATTGCTATGAAACCCTCGGCCCCAGTTGATAAAATATTCAGTCTTTGACCAGGGACCGAAAATCACAGCGAGTTTGGGCGAGACTAGTGCATCGCTACTGTTGCCCGAGTTCACACCTGCGCTGCCTGCCAGGGTGTTTTGAACATTCCAGTTAAAGTGATCGGCTCGAACGCCGACTGAGGTGCGTAGCCACGGCGTCCACGTGACGCCAGACTCCCCGTATATGCTGATACTGGTTTGGATGACACGATCATCACGTGTGGTGGCGGTGATGGTACGCGCGCTTGCGTCAAAAAGTCCGACCCGGATTCGATCACGGCGTAGTTGAAGACCGAGTTCATGATGGGTTTCGAAACCGCCCAGTGTCATCGCCCATAACCGTTTTACGTCTCCGCCAAACACGGTGCGACTATCTTGCTGTGCGAATTGATCTCCCTGGCTTGGGTTATCTAGAAAATAGGTGAAGTTAGAAAATAGTTCAAGCTCGTAGCGCAAAAGATAGGCCGATGCCTGAACCGAGCCGTCCTGAAGAGGCTTTCGCCATTGTGTTGAAAGACTGTAGCGCGAGGTTTGCCCGCCGGAGCTCGGGTCAACCGCACCGAAGCGACCGATGGCCCCTGAATCAATGGCCCTTTGTGGGATTTGATCACTGCTATTCCAACGTGCGGTATAGGCCATGAGCGTGACATCTAAGCCATCAGTTCGGGTGCCATTCGAATAACGCAGCAGACCATTGATTTTTCGCAAGCGCTCTGGATTTTCCCAAGGTCCGTTTTGGTTCACGAGCTCTAGACCGGCGAGAAGTGTGCCGCCACGCTGAAGCTCAGTAGAGCCAGCGCTAAACAGACGTCGATAACCGTTCTGTCCCAAGGTCGATTGAGCAAACGGAGCCGCCAGACGGTTACGAAGGCTAATCGCTGCCGAGCCCGCTGATGAAAAGTCGCCGTTCGATGAAAAGTAAGGCCCTTTGCGATAGTCAATACGATCGACCAACTCGGGCAGCAGGAAGTTCAGGTCTGTGTAGCCATGCCCATGCGCATGCGTAGGCAAATTCACGGGTACGCCCGCCACACTGGTCGCAAAATCCGTTCCGTGGTCGAGGTTGAAGCCTCGCAAAAAATACTGATTGGCCTTCCCGTCGCCCGAATGTTGGGTCACGACCATGCCCGGTACTGCCTCAAGTAGGTCGCCGGGACGCAATACCGATCTAGCCTGAAGTCGTTGACCTGATACGGTCCCCTCTGATGCCGCGTCAGTTGTGCCCAAGGTATTGTCTGGAAGAGGTTTAACTTTGACCTCGGGGAGCTCTTGCATTTCGCCCTCGCGATCATCTCCCTCTTTGGGCTGAGGGTGAGCGAAGCTGAGCGATGTTGCGAGCAAGCTTAAAAGGGCGACTCGGGCCTTCAGCGGGATTGCTCTTTTTATTTTCATGGCAAACGGGTTATTAAACGGTACAAATGATTTGTTCATACTTACTGCCGACCAGTTTCTAGACAGCCGGGCCTTTAAAGCTTGAAATTGGTAGCGTCGAGCGCGAACGTCTACGCTTCAACCACAGGCGAAAGCCCAGGGTGGCGCACTCATTAGCGTGTCGACGAGATCAGGCAATAGATGCCCTGCGCCTGCCTTGAATGACATGGAAGACGACGAAGGCTTGCCTAGGCTTGGGGCCCAGAGTCACTTGGTGGGCGTTCGATGCGAGCCAGAGAGCGACTTTTGAGTGGTTTGATCTGGGTGTTGGGACGCAGTGCTCCGCCATCCCCGCGGTCTGGAATCTTGAGTGTTTGAATAATTGCTAGTTGGCTGATGGTTGAGCCGCCGCCGCTGACACCTTCTTCAATGGGCAAAGCGTCGTGATGATGATCCGCCTCGGGAGCCAGTACCATGTTCACTTTGTGATCTTCATCGTCATGATGATGATGTTCTACATTCGAATGAACGTGATCTTGTTGAGTTGGCGTGCGGCCAACGATGGTGTTATGAAAATGAGCAGCTCCTCGAAAATCGGACCAAATTGCTCCTAAGGTCTGCAAGGGCAAAACCAGTAGCAAGCTCCACAATACTATGACGCGCAGTTCAATCACGGTGAATTAAGGTCGACAGATGAGGTTTGATAAATGAAATTCTGGCTGGTGATTTTAGGTCGGCTCACCCTGACATTTTGATATCAGTGTGAACCGCTTATGCCTATAGTACGAAAAGAATTGCGATTCAGATTCTTCTAAACAATCACATGAGCTAATAATCCCAACTCTCCAGGCTAGTTTGAAGCCATCGTCCAAAAAATATAGTCGGCCTGGTAAGAGACAATATTTCGATGCCCAAGACGTGATGCATCACACGCCATCGCTGGGGCAACACCACCTTGCGTGGCCACTCTCTGAATATAAGTGACACCCTGCATTTGGCCCGCTCCCATTGCGGGGTTGGCCTTGACCAGTTGGAGCGGAATACTACCTTGGACGGCAGGAGAAACTGCGACTTGAGCGCCACTCACTTTTGACCCATCCAGGCTTTCCCAAGTTGCAGGGGGACCGAAATATTTGCCAATCATCTTACCGCGGCGGTCATTGAGCTTGGCTTTTGGACTGACGAAAACCCACTCAAAGCCCGACGCTGGAGGGTTCGCGTCCGAGCTTGTCTTTGCTCTGCATT
>JAYVKZ010000391.1:0-7671 GCA_043767985.1 Betaproteobacteria bacterium | reverse complement strand
GGCTTCTCCGGGCTTCCACCACCCGGGCCCGCCACGCCGGATACTGCAAGTGACAATTGGCAGGTGCTACGCTCAAGTGCGCCCTTTGCCATGGCGACGACGACGGGCTCACTCACCGCACCGAAGGATTCCAAGGTCGCAGGCAAGACACCGAGATTCGCAATTTTGGCGCGATTGCTATATGTGATGTAGGCCGAATCGAACCAAGCTGAGGAGCCACCTGTCTCGGTCAAGGCACGCGCAATCGCGCCTCCTGTGCAAGACTCTGCCGAGCATACCAACCAGTGCCGTCGCTCAAGCTCACGGCCCAATCGGGTCGCGATAACGACAGCCTGCTGTTCAAGCTGCGAGCGCGAGAGGGCCAACATAGCGTTCAAGGCGCTCATAGCGCACGCCACAGCGCGAGGGCCAAAAGCGCATAGAAGGCGGCGATCAAATCATCGATCATGACTCCCCAGCCGCCCTTCCAGGTTGCATCGTAATAACTAATCGGCGGTGGCTTCAAAATATCAAAGAAACGAAACAACACAAACAGCGCCAATTGCGTTGAAAATCCCGCGTGGCTAGGCGTGTTGGCGATCCAAAGCACCAGCCAGAAAGCGATCACTTCGTCCCACACCATCGAGCCATGATCGGAGACACCCAGATCGCGTCCACATCGGCCACAGGCCCAAACACCGAGGAATAAACCCAGTACCAGAATCACGGGCCAGGCCCAGGTCGCAAGCGCGAGAGACTCCAGCAAGCTGCCTTGCAGCACCTTCGCCAAACCAGGATGAGCTGACCATTTGCCTAGCCAATGATCGATGACGAGAAAACTTAACCAAGCAAAAAGAGTCCCAAACGTCCCCGGGCTAAATGGCGTCAAGCCACTGCCAAAGCCGAGCGCTATCCAGCGCGAAAGCTTGACCCGCATAAAGGCAAAGGTCGGTCGCTTGATGGCGCTTGGATTCAGTCGGGTTCGATCCGTTTGAAGAGCTGGCATAAATTTAGTGCTTCTTCTAAAACCGCAACCTTAGGACGCAAAGTGCTGATGCGCTCGCCCGTGAAACATCACCGGACGATCATCTTGGTCGACTAAGTCAATACTTCCGCCGGCAGTCATCTCGCCGACAATGGTCAAAGGTACGCCTAGGTCTTGAGAGATGCGCCGAATATGGGCGCGATTCTCCGTGGCGGCGGTAAAACAAAGCTCATACTCGTCTCCGCCTGCAAGCAGCAACTCTGGCCAGTGGCTTAACGGAAGCACCGAAGTATGGAGTTGCGACAGATTATCGCAAAGCGGTATTTGATCCACACGAATTCTGGCACCGCAACGGGAGCGCTCGCACAAGTGGCCAACTTCACCGAGTAACCCGTCTGAGATATCGATAGCACTACTGGCCAGATGCCTGAGCGCCACACCAAGGCGCAAGCGCGGCTCTGGTCGTTCTAACTTAGCGATACAGGCGAGCGGGACGTGCGCCGGGAACGGAGCTAGGAAGGGAGCACGCATCGCGTCCATCGCTGCATAGCGCTCCCGTACCGCATAGTAGGGTCCACCCAAACGCCCGGAGACCCAGATATCGTCTCCCACTTGAGCGCCATCACGTCGCAGCGCCACACCTCTAGGCAAGCGCCCCATCACCGTCAGCGATAAGACTAAGGGGCCTTGCGTGGTGTCGCCGCCGATCAACTCACACTCGTAGCGGTCCGCCAGCTCAAACATGCCTAGCGAAAACTCACGGAGCCAAGCGGAATCGGCTTGAGGTAGCGACAGGCCCAAGGTAAAACTCATCGCTTGCGCACCCATTGCCGCAAGATCGGAGAGATTTACGGCAAGGGCTTTGTGCCCCAAACTACGAGGGCTTACGTCGGCAAAAAAATGACGCCCTTCCACCAGCATATCGGTAGAAATGGCTAGGGTTTCATTGGGAGCTACATCGACCAGGGCACAATCGTCTCCGATGCCGAGCGTCGCTTTACGTGCTGGACCACGATCAAAAAAGGTTTTGATGAGCTCAAACTCAAGCATCGCCGTCGAACCCTAGCCGTGCGGGCGAACCTGCGCCGCTAATTTATCAAGCACGCCATTCACGTACTTATGGCCATCTGTTCCGCCAAACGATTTGGCGAGCTCAATGCTCTCGTTAATGATGACGCGATACGGAGTTTCTGGACAATGAATGAGCTCATACGCGCCCGCCAACAAAATGGCATGCTCGACCGGGCTGACTTCCACCTGAGGGCGATCCAAGAAGGGCACCAGCGCATCACGCAATCTAGGCATGTCGCCAACCACCCCTTCAAACAAAGCCATGTAAAACGCTTTGTCATAGCGCTTTGGGGTGTCTTTAGCAAGGACATCCACTTGAATGACCCCAAGATCATCGGGATTCACCAACCAGTGATAGAGGCTCTGTAGGGCGAGTTCACGAGCTTTGCGGCGGGGGCTTTTGACAACGGGCTTTGCTTCAGGCTTGACTTCACTGGGAGCGCCCACATCGGGCAGCTCGTTGGGCGCAAGGCCCATAGAACGCGCCAAGTCTTGCAACTCCTGACTCGCCTCCAAAAGCACTTTGGGATCACTCATTCACTGGCGTCCGAGCGTCAATAGATTCAAGCAGCGACATGATCAAGCGTCCACATCACTCAAACCTTGCAAAGCAATCAGAAGGTTCGCCATCTCCACCGCGCAGCGAGCGCAATCTTGAGCCTTCTCAACAATCCGCTCGCGAGCTTGCTCTTCGGTGTCGCAGGTGAGCACACCATTGGCCACCGGCGTATCCATATCGGTTTGTACCTGGCTCACGCCACGGCCAATTTCATTGGACACCAACTCGAAGTGGTAGGTCTCGCCACGGATTACTGCGCCCAAGGCCACCAGAGCATCAAACTGATCAGACGCTGCCAGGCGCTGCAACACCAGCGGAATTTCCAAAGCGCCGGGCACAGTGCACACGAAAATATCGTCTTGCGATACGCCGAGCGCCAGCAACTCTTCTACGCACGCATCGCGCAAGCCGCCGCAGATATCTTCATTGAAACGCGATTGAACGACGCCAATCCGCAAACCGTCGCCTTCAAGTTCGCCTTCGTAGACACTGATTTTCGCAGCACGCGGTCTCTTTGCTTTCGCCGCTACGGTGGACTTTTTGGTCGCGGTGGACTTGCCATTCGCGTCGTTTGGTTTAGGTTTTCTCATTGGGACTCCCCGGCATCAAAGCCGGAAATTTGTAAATCGTAGCCCTGCATCGAAGGCAATTTGCGGGGTTGCGATAGTAACCTCATTTTCCCCACGCCCAAATCCCGCAGAATTTGCGCACCCACGCCATAGGTGCGTAAATCCATTTTTCCCGAGCGTCTGGCCTGCAATTGCTTCGCATTGGAGCCTTGGTCCAAAGCCCTCAGCTCATCAAGGCGGCCGAGTATATCGGAACCGGCCTGAGAGCAATTCAACAGCAGCAATACGCCCGAGGGCTCCTCAGAAATCGCCTTCATCGCCTTGGTGACCGTCCAGGAGTGAGTCGTAGTCTCGACCTCCAAGAGATCAAGTAACGAGGTTGGCTCGTGCACCCGAACTAGGGTCTCTTCCGCCTCGTTGATCTTCCCTTTGACCAGTGCAAGATGGGTCGCGCCGCTCGGACCATCTTCAAAGGCCACCAAATTAAACTCACCGTAGACGGTGGCAATTCGTCGCTCGGACTTGCGTTTGATCAGGCTTTCATTGGCACTACGGTATTGAATCAGGTCGGCAATCGTGCCGATCTTCAGGCCGTGGAGCTTGGCAAATTCTACGAGGTCTGGCAGACGGGCCATGGTGCCATCGTCCTTCAATATTTCGCAGATGACCGATGCGGGTGTGAGACCCGCCATATGCGCGAGATCGCAGCCCGCCTCCGTGTGCCCAGCCCGCATCAATACGCCGCCACGCTGCGCTTTGAGCGGGAAAATATGTCCAGGCTGCACCAAATCGTCGACCTTCACGTTTTTAGACACGGCCGTTTTGACGGTATGTGAACGATCAGCAGCCGAAATACCCGTCGTGACACCCTCCGCAGCTTCAATCGAGACAGTGAAGTTCGTGCTGTACTTGGTGCCATTGCGAGCCACCATGAGCGGCAATTGCAACTGCTCGCAGCGCTCTTCGGTCAAGGTTAGGCAGACTAAGCCACGGCCGAAACGCGCCATAAAGTTAATCGCCTCAGGTGTCACGAAATCGGCCGCCAGAACAAGATCGCCTTCGTTCTCGCGATCCTCTTCATCGACAAGAATCACCATGCGGCCTTGTTTCAGCTCAGCAACAATGTCCTCGACACTAGAAATGCTCGAAGCCTGGTCAGAGACCGGCGAACGCGAAACCAAGGTGGGTTTGTTCATGATTGAGAGGTCAGGATGACATGGGTGGAGAAACAAAACTGAGCGCATAAAAACATGACACTACTATAGGCGGATTGTACGCTGCCGAGCGGTCGAGGTGAGCAGATGCCCGGTCTTTCGGAAAGCCGCTCGCCTGGGGATAATTCGGGTTAACCTTGAGCGAAGAGTCCCCTGTTTGGCAACCTACCCCACCCCACCCTCGTTTACCTATCAGCAACTCAACGGTCGAGAAGCGGGTCTGTCGGCCTTTGACACCTGCCTAGAGGCGGCAGAACAAGAGATCTCCATGTTTGACCGGGATGGGCAATTTTATGGCTTAGAGCGACGCCAAGCGGCAGAACTGCTCAGCGTCTTTTTGCTCAAAAACAGTGCGGCCCGCGTTGAGATCATTGTGCAGGACATTCGGTTTTTGGAAAACAAATGCCCTCGCCTGATCGCCGTGCTCCGGCGCTTCGCCCCTCGAATGAGCGTCAAGGTGACCGAACCAGAATTACAGCATTTTGCCCGAGGCTTCACCGTCTTCGACAACAAGGCGGTGCTACGTCGTCCTCATTTTGATCGTTCGCTGAGCTATTGGGACACCGATGAGGTCGCGATTGGCCAAGCCAAAGAGCTGATTGAGCAAATTCGCCAGCATTCGGTGGGGGCGCTTCAGCAAAGTACGGGTCTCTAGCGAGCTAGTGCTCACGCGATTGAGGGCGGATAACCGGCGGCGGCGCCTATCTAAGGCCTCACCCTCGAACTCAGTGCAACGTCGGCTGAAGCGTTGCGCAGCAGTGTTTAAACTTCCGGCCGCTGCCGCAATGGCAGGGGTCATTACGCCCAATCTTTACCGCCAATCGCTTTTGAGGCCGAGCGCCCGCCGAATACATACGCCGCTGTGGCGCAAAGTAGCGGTAGATGCGGGCCAAACTGGTAATCATCTCCACCAGTAAGTCATTTCTCTTTTCGGGCGTGAAAGCTTCGCTGGGCCGCATGGCCGGGTCCGGATCGTTCTCGTGCGCAAAAGCCATAATGATGATGATCGACCCACCGTCCTCCTCGCTCTCCATCAACTCACGCCAAGCGTCAGAGCGCATGCGCACCCCGCGCAAAAACCCAAGCGCCCAATCATTGCCATAGATGACCCCGTCGCTCGCAGGAAGCAAAATGGGCAAATGGGCCTTACGAAGCTTTAAGTTGCGCTCAAGCCCCGAAGCAATCGCATTCCAATGCCGGCTGGACAGACTTGCGATATCAGACATTTGCTCCTCGCTATCGAACACAAAATCTTCGCCCCAAATGCCGGGCAGATATTCGCTGGGCATCACGGGCTCTGGAGCGCAGATTAACGCTGAGAAGTAGCCATCAAGCGCCTCTAGGTTCATGGCCTGCGAACCCATCGCTTTTAGATGACTGGCCAGGCGCACTAACTCAGGTTTCGTTAGTGCTTGATTGATATCGGCTTTGCTCATGGAAATATTTTTGATTTAATGGGAACGACGAAGCAGGAAGGTATCCTATGAGCTTAGTGTAATGCCTGGCATGACAAACTCAGTGACACCCACTTGCTAAACAAGCTCATCTTAAAGTTTCATCACCTACCCGGCCCGACCCGCGCCATTCTTTGGACGATTGCTGGCGGGCTTTCGTTCTCGGTCATGAATATGCTGCTCAGAAAACTCGCGCAGCAGATGAACCCCTTTGAGGCTCAGTTTCTGCGCCATCTTTTCGGCTTAGGCGTCTTGCTGCCTTTTATTCTACGAAGCGGGATCGCCCACTACCGCCCGAGCAGCATTGGGGGTCAAATTACGCGAGGCATGGTCCATACCGTAGCCATTACGCTGTGGTTTTTCGCCCTTCCCCATCTGGCCTTGGCCGACACCACCGCGATCAGCTTCACCGGCCCGATCTTCACCATGATCGGCGCGGCTTACCTCCTGGGCGAAACCATGCGACGTGACCGCTGGATCGCAGCCATCATTGGCTTCGTTGGTGTACTTATTGTGGTTGGGCCGCGTTGGGCAGGCAATGGCGGCTGGTACTACCTAGTCATGTTGGCCTCGGCACCGATCTTCTCCCTATCGGCGCTGCTCAACAAAATTCTGACCCGCAAAGACAGCCCGCAAGTCATCGTTGCCTGGCAAACCTTAGTGGTGTCCACGCTCACCCTACCCATGGCGATCGCTTACTGGGTGTGGCCCACACCGGCGCAATGGATCACCTTTGCGTTTACTGGCTTGTTCGGAAGCGTTAGCCATTTATGTATTACCCACGCCCTCAAAGGGGCGGATATGTCGGTGAGTCAGTCAGTCAAGTTTTTGGATCTGGTTTGGGCAACGATGTGGGGCTTCTTGGTATTTGGGGATTTGCCTAGCGAATACAGTTTGATTGGCGGGCTGGTGATTGTGGGGGCTACGCTTTGGATCAGTCGGCGCGAGGCTCGCAGAGAGCAAGACCCGATAGAAGTAAAGCGCTAATCCAAACTTGCATCAAAAAAAACCCGCAATGCTCATCAGCATGCGGGTTTTTGAATTTTTCTTCACTATCAATAGGCTAGTGAAACTAGAAATTGGTGCCCCCGACAAGAATCGAACTCGTGACCTTCGGTTTACAAAACCGCTGCTCTACCAACTGAGCTACAAGGGCTATTTATTTGTTGCAGGCGGCATTCTAACCTGCTTTTGGATATTTTTCTGGCGCCCTACTTGACTCGGGTCAGCTTGGGCTTGCCGCCAGTCGGCTTTGTCGGGTCTGGCATTGGATCCGTGCCAACGTCGGCTTGAGTTTCTTGAGTGGTCGCTGCAACTTGAGGGTTCGCTTGCGTTTCGCTCACTGTCGGGGCTAGGGGCGGCTCGATGGTCGCACTGGGCTTGCTTTGCGGCTCGGCGACAGGGCGAGGCGCCCCGGCCGTACGAGTTTGCTCTCGGCGCTCACTTCCCGCTGCAGCATCTGCACTGCGAGGATTCCCCTTGGATTGACCACTCTCGCTGGTCGACTCGGGTGCCATCGACACCACCCGGTTGCTATCGTGATCAGAATGCCGCTCCGCGCTTTGCTCGAAGCGATCTCCCGTGCTGACCGATTTCAATTTGCGAGCATTGGGTCGTTTGGCTTCGCTTGAGGCGCTCTGAGCGCTCTTGCTAGGTGCGGAGCTAGGTTTTACACTGGCTAAACCACGCACGCCTTTGCTTGATGTGCCTTGCGCAGCATCCGTACCCCCATCGCCCCGATCTCGACGACCGGATCGGCCCCCAGACGAATTCTCCGGATCGTCAGCACTGTCCTCAACAATTCCCAGGGGCTTCGCCACTTCAAAGGACATGCCGTGCC
>JAYVKZ010000390.1:0-2941 GCA_043767985.1 Betaproteobacteria bacterium | reverse complement strand
GAGCCCGAGGAAGAAAATCCGATGTTGGGCTTTCGTGGAGCGGCTCGCTATCTCGCGGGTAATTTCAAGGAATGTTTCGAGTTGGAATGTGAGGCCATGAAGTTTGTGCGTGAAACCATGGGCCTAACTAACGTTGAGCTGATGGTGCCTTTTGTGCGTACCACGAAGGAAGCTGAGGGCGTCATCGCCTTGCTGGCCAAGCATGGCCTTAAGCGTGGCGTCAGCGCCAGTGGCAAGCCTGAGGACGCGCTCAAAGTCATCATGATGTGCGAGCTTCCCTCCAATGCCATTCTTGCCAAGGAGTTTTTAGAGTACTTCGACGGCTTTAGTATTGGCTCCAACGATTTGACCCAGCTTACCTTGGGATTGGATCGAGATTCTGGCCTGGTGGCCGACGGGTTTGATGAGCGCGACCCTGCGGTGAAAGCCATGCTTTCTATGGCCATTAAAGCCTGTAAAGACGCGGGTAAGTATGTCGGCATTTGCGGCCAAGGGCCGTCGGACCATATTGATCTGGCCCAGTGGTTGGTCGAGCAGGGCATTGGCTCGATGTCGCTCAATCCGGATACTGTCATTGACACTTGGCAAAGACTCGCTGAGAATCAAAAGTCGCATTAATTTTTCACTTTCAAGACAAAAAAAGGGCATCCGAAGATGCCCTTTTTTGTGTCTAATCCTAAGGCCCTTCAGCCTTAAATCTAGCTCACAACAATCACTTAACAACCATCATCAAATCACGTTTGCCAGCTTTGTAGGTGTACAAAGTTAAGGCGCCGTTCTTGATGTCACCCTTAGGATCAAAAGAGATCTTGCCGGTGATGCCGTCATAGTTGATTTTGGCTAGTTCGGGCAAATACTTCTTTGGATCAGCCGAATTTGCTTTCACCATTGCAGCTACCATGGTGTTGACAGCGTCATACACATACGGTGCATAGATCTGAACGTCAACCTTGTAGGACTCTTTGAATTTCTTCTTGAAAGCGTCCATACCGGCTTGTTTCTCTTTGCCAATACCACCGGCTTCAGCGCAGACTACTTGACCGTCGGCCATTGCATCACCGGCCAACTTAGCGAGCTCTTCCGAGCAGATGCCATCACCGCCCATAAACTTGGCATTGATCGCCAATTGCTTCATTTGACGAAGCATTGGGCCTGCAACCGCGTCCATACCGCCGAAGAAGACGACGTCAGGCTTTTTGCCTTTGAGTTTGGTCAAAATAGCATTGAAGTCTGTGGCTTTGTCATTGGTGAATTCACGACCAACAATCTTGCCGCCCGCTGCTTTCACGGCCTTCTCGAACTCGTCGCCCACGCCTTGACCGTAAGCTGTACGGTCATCGATCACGGCAATCGCTTTGCCTTTCAGCTCTTTCACCGCATAACGGCCGAGTGCACCACCTAATTGACCATCATTGGCGACCACGCGGAAGGCTGTTTTGAAGCCTTGTTGTGTGTACTTAGGGTTTGTGGCTGAGGGAGAGATCTGAGCGATGCCAGCATCGTGATAGATCTTGGAGGCTGGAATCGTGGTACCCGAGTTCAAGTGACCGATCACGCCATTCACCTTGGCGTCGACCAGTTTCTGAGCTGCGGCCGTGCCTTGCTTTGGATCCGCGCCGTCGTCTTCAGACAGGAGCTCAAACTTCACTTCCTGGCCGCCGATTTTGACTTTCTTTGCATTCAACTCTTCGATCGCCATTTTGGCGCCGAATTCGTTGTCTTTGCCCAGGTGGGCGATGCCGCCGGTCAACGGGCCAACGTGGCCAATTTTTACGACGGTTTGAGCAGAAACTGCACTGGCGCCGAAGGCGAAAGCGCCCGCAACTGCGAGACTTACAATTTTAAGATTCATTAAGGTCACTCCAATAGGTTGATCAACGGTTGGGTCTTCATACCCTGAAAATACCGGCTGCGGAACGTTTTCGCTTTTAGACGCAACGGGCCGAATGCTAGCGTGAATTCCGTTAGGCCGCAATTTTATCCTTTTCTTGATTAGAACTGACAAATCCCTGAGATGACCGTCTGTTCACGGTAAGATTGGCGTAATTGGGAGGGGTTTCAGTGCAAGATTACGAGTGGTGGTGGGTCATTGCGGGCGTGCTCGGAGTCGCCGAAGTGCTGACTGGAACTTTCTACGTTCTCGTCCTGGCGATTGCTTCGGTTGCCGGGAGCTTTCTGGCAAAAGCCGGACTCGCCACGCACTGGCAGGTGTTGGGCGCCGCAATGGTGACCTTGCTTGGCTGGTTTTGGCTAAGGCGGCGCAACACCTCTGCGCCCAACGAGGCGCAAGCACTGGACGTTGGAGAATGGATCGACATTGACTCTTGGACCGATGGGGTCGGGTCTGCTCAGTACCGAGGGGCTCATTGGAGTGTGGAAGTTAGCCCTGAAACTGATCAACCTCCGGGGATTGACGCCCCTAGCAGCCTACAACCAGGCAAGTATCGAATCCAAGCGCTGCGCGGTAATCGTTTGATTGTTGATCGCCGCCGCTAGCTCGCTCATTTATTTCGAAAAGGAAAGTATCTTGGAAATCTTCAGCGCCGTTGTTTTGGTTTTAGTGGTGATTTTTGTTTCACAGGGTCTCAAAGTGGTCCCTCAACAAAATGCCTGGATTGTGGAGCGTCTCGGCAAATTTAACCGCACCCTTTTACCTGGGCTGAATTTCCTTATCCCTTTTGTGGACCGCGTTGCTTATAAGCACTCCTTGAAAGAAGTCCCTATGGATGTGCCGAGCCAAGTTTGTATCACTCGCGATAACACCCAGCTTACCGTCGATGGCATCTTGTACTATCAAGTGACGGACCCGATGCGGGCATCGTACGGCACGAGCAACTATGTCGTGGCAATCACCCAGCTTTCCCAAACCACCTTACGCTCGGTCCTTGGCAAAATGGAGCTGGACAAAACCTTTGAAGAGCGCGACATCATCAATTCTGAG
>JAYVKZ010000389.1:0-2920 GCA_043767985.1 Betaproteobacteria bacterium | reverse complement strand
AATCGCACACATCCACTGGCAACGCTGAACAATGTCGATGGGTAAACCGGTGCGCTCTGTGCCAAAGATGAGGCTAACACTTTGAGGCGGCTCGACCGTTGAAAAAGACGCCTGGCCCGAGGCCGAGGCACCGCCCAATTCTCCAAACAGCCGCTCGGCCAAGGCCTCAGGGGTCATCGCCTGAGGACCAAACTCGCGACCTTCCGCACTCACCGCAATATTGAGCTGAGAGTCCGCCAAGGCCTCATCCAAGCTGGCATAAATCTGCAAATTGTCCAAGATATCGGTCGCCCGGCTCGCAAAAGCCAGAGCTTCCGGGTGCCGTGCCGGGTCCTTCTCACGAGGAGAAACCACCGCTAAACGGTGAAACCCCATGACTTTCATGGCGCGTGCGGCCGAACCGATGTTGCCTGCATGACTAGGCTCCATCAGGACGAATTTCAGTCTATCCCTTAAAATCACGGGTTACCTTCCAAAAAAGTAAGTTTACCAATGCATCCTCAGCTCAATATTGCCGTCGCCGCGGCACGTGCCGCCGCCCGTGTCATTAATCGTGGCAGTCTTGATCTGGACACGATCAAAGTCGCCACCAAGCAACGCAATGATTTTGTCACCGAAGTCGACCAAGCGGCGGAAGACGTGATTTTGGAAAACCTGCGCAGCTCGTATCCTGATCATTACTTTTTGGCTGAAGAAAGCGGCTTTAGCGACAGCAAGGGCAATCCCGGCAACGCGGAGGATGCTAAGCTCGCCGATTATGTCTGGGTGATCGATCCCTTGGACGGTACCACCAACTTCATCCACGGCATGCCGCATTACGCCGTCTCGATTGCCTTAATGCAGCGCGGCATGGTCACCCAGGCGGTAGTCTATGACCCCAACCGTGACGAGCTCTTTACCGCCTCTAAAGGCGGCGGCGCCTACCTCAACAACCGGCGCTTACGAGTCTCCAAGCGTATTAAAGTCGAAGAGTCTTTGGTCGGTACCGGTTTTCCTTTTCGCCAAATTGGCGCGGTTGATCGCTATATGGATTTATTGAAGCGAGTCACCATGAAGGCCGCCGGCGTGCGCCGCCCAGGTGCAGCCGCTCTGGACTTGGCCTATGTCGCCGCCGGTCGCTACGATTCATTTTTCGAGCTGGGCCTAGCCCCCTGGGACGTCGCTGCGGGTAGTCTTCTGGTCACCGAAGCCGGCGGACTGATGGGCGACTTTGAGGGTGAATCGAATTACCTGTTTGGGGACGAAACCCTCGCCGCCAATCCCAAGTTGTTCGTTGAGATGATTCGTTTATTAGGGTAGTCATGAACGTAGAGCAAGAATTAAAAGCATTAGAAGATCGCCGTTACCAAGCGATGGTCAGCGCCGATGTGGCGGTACTGAACGAGTTGTTGGCAGAGGATATGGTTTACACCCATTCCAACGCTGTGATTGACAACAAGAAAAGCTACATTGACGGTATCGTCAGCAAACGTTGGGCCTATGCCGCAGCCGAGCGCCCAGAGGAGACTATCACCGTGTTCGGCGATACTGCTCGCATCATTGGTCATGTCCGTCTCACATTGAACAACCCAGATGGCAGCAAACGGACCGTCAACGCACGCTTTTTAAACCTCTGGGTCAAGCGGCAAAATAAATGGCAAATGGTCGCCTGGCAATCAACACCGATTCCCCAATGAATACTCGACGCTCCTTCCTCAAAACCAGCGCATCCGGTGTCGCTTTGCGCTCCGGGCTTCTGGCATTTTGCGGCTGCAGCTTGCTCGATTCAGCGCAGGCTCAGCAATCTCACAAGCATCCAAAGCTTGGCAGCAAACGGGCACCGGTAATCATCGATGGGCAACGTGTCAAAGCCATTGATGTCCATGCACATTGTTATTTTCAGGATGCGCTCGACCTGATGGGCGCTGAGGCTAAGGCCCTGATGCCACCAGTGAAGGGCGTACCAGAACATTTCATTCCGGCCACAGACAAACAAGCGATTGCCGGACGTTTGGCCGCAATGGATGCCATGGGTATCGATCTACAGGTGCTCTCCGTCAATCCCTACTGGTACCGCAAGGATCGCGACTCCGCGGCCGAAATCGTGCGCTTGAACAACGAGCATTTAGCGCAAGTCTCAGCCTCGTATCCAAAGCGATTGGCGGCCTTCGCAACATTGTCATTGCAACACCCTGACCTCGCCGTACAGCAACTCGAACATGCCATCAAGAAACAAGGCTTGCGGGGCGCGGCGGTGGGCGCTAGCGTGCTCGGTGAAGATTTCTCTGAGGCTAAGTTTCATCCAGTCTGGGCCAAGGCTGAAGAACTAGGTGCGACGCTCTTCATACACCCGCAAAGCACACCTGAGTTGGCGCGACGCTTTAGGGGCAATGGTTGGCTCTCCAACACCATTGGCAATCCGCTCGACACCACCATCGCGCTTCAGCACCTCATTTTTGAAGGCACGCTCGACAAGTTCCCTGGGCTCAAAGTACTGGCCGCTCATGGCGGAGGTTACTTGGGCTCCTACGCCCCGCGCTCTGACCACGCCTGTTTCGTGTCGCCCGCCAATTGCAACCCCGGCATTGTGTTGAAGAAAAAGCCGACTGAGTATCTCAACCAAATCAATTTCGATGCCCTGGTGTTTACCCCTGAGGCGCTGCGCCATTTGGTGGCTCAAGTGGGTGCCAGTCAAGTGGTGATCGGCACAGATCATCCGATTCCTTGGGAGGAAAATCCGGTGGATCATGTGATGGCGACCACCACACTCTCGAGTGCTCAGCGCGCCGCCATCTTGGGCAGCAATGCAGCGAAGCTCCTCAACATTCAAGACTATGGTGACTGAATCGACCAAGCCAGAACATCCGGCTAATACGCCGATGATTCAGCAGTATTTGCGCATCAAGAGTGACGTGCCCGGCATGCTGCTGTTCTACCGGAT
>JAYVKZ010000388.1:0-20786 GCA_043767985.1 Betaproteobacteria bacterium | reverse complement strand
TGTAAGATCTCGCCCCACACGAGCCACCGATGCTTTACCCAAGGGCACCTTCAGCGAAGTGTCTACTTCCATACTTACGCCCCAGAGCTCCTTATGTTCCAAGTATGCCACTGGGTCATCACAGGCTAAGACGCTTTGAAGCAAGGAATAATTGTCCTGAGCACTCGAAGGAGCCACCACCACTAATCCAGGTACATGGGCAAACCAGGCCTCAAGCGACTGGGAGTGCTGAGCCGCCGAAGACGACCAGATACCAATAGGCATGCGGATCACCACAGGCACGCGACCCTGGCCCCCAAACATGAAGCGGTTCTTGGCGGCTTGATTGATAATTTCGTCCATCGAGCACATGGCAAAGTCCATCACCCGCAACTCCACCACCGGCTTCAGACCCGTGAGCGCCATGCCGACGGCCGCGCCCATGATCGTGGCCTCAGAAATCGGTGTGTCGATCACGCGAGCCTCGCCAAACTTTTCGAGCAAGCCCTTGTACTGGGCGAAAATCCCGCCCCGGCCAACATCCTCGCCCAACACAACCACCGAGGCATCCCGGCTCATGATCTCCGTCAGAGAGGCCGCCACCGCCTGCGCATAACTCAGTGAAACATTACCCATGAATCGCTCTTTAAACTCGTCATTCAATCTAACTCAAGAAATAGAAAGTATTCGCCCACTTAGGTTTTATCCTTCTAAAACCAGCGCCCAGCGCCCACATCCTGCACATCGCTATAAGCAGCCGCAACCGTCGGCCAAGCCGCTGCATCGGCCGACCCGAGGGCAGCCGCCACTTCACTTTGGGCCTGATCCCACAGTGCATCCAGGGTAGAAGCTGCAATACCCCAGCCCAAAAACTTCCCTCGCGCGGTCGCAATAGGATCACCCTTCAGCGCCTCCGCCAACTCGGCCGGGTCCCGGTAGGTCGCCGGGTCCACCGACACATGTCCTTTAAAACGGTAGGTCCGGGCATGTAACAAAGCCGGTCCCTCGCCCGCACGGATCCCTGCGATGAGAGGCCCGGCTGCCGCCTCGACGGCCAAGACATCGTTGCCATCGACCTTTACCGCCTTCATGCCGTGGGCCTTCGCGCGCTCGGCGGCCCCCTCGCCCGCCGACATGGCCGAGGTTTTCGTGGTCGCCGACCACTGATTATCTTCACACACAAAAAGCATCGGCAGCTTAAACACCGACGCCCAGTTCAAGCTTTCCGCAAATGGTCCGCGATTGATCGCACCGTCACCAAAAAAACTCACTGCTATTGCGCCGGCCGTGTTCTTCGCTTCGCCAGTTTGATCAGGGCCACCCTGGCCAGCAACATTGGGCGGCACGACAGATATTTTTTGGCCGCGAATCTTAATCGACTGCGCCGCGCCCACTGCGATCGGCAAGCCCGCTGCCACCACCCCATTCGCGCCAAGCATGCCGACCGAAAAGTCAGCAATATGCATCGACCCACCTTTACCACCACAGAAACCACTCGCCTTACCAAAGAGCTCATGCATCATGCGGGTTAGGTCCGCGCCCTTGGCCAAGGTATGCCCATGGCCCCGGTGGGTTGAGGTTAGATAGTCATTAACGCTTAAGTGAGTGCAAACACCGACTGCCACCGCCTCCTGCCCCGTCGACAAATGAAGCGGGCCGCGCACCTTGGCAGCACCGGTCACCGCCCCTGAAGTAGAACCAAACGACACCCCGCCTTGACTAGCGATCTCGGCGGCATTCTCGAACGCTCGAATACGGCACATTTGTCGAAACATCTCAAGGCCCTTGGCTTGACTCGCCTGATCAATAGCGCTGCGATTGATCCCTTGCTGACTGATCCCTTGCTGGCTCAATTTCTACCCCTTACACCCAAAAGCGAAAAAGAGAGTTTAGCTGTAAACCGAAAGTCCTCGGGGTAAGTGACTCAAGGGCACAAAAGACGCGTCATCAACGCCCTGAACAGTTAGGATCATCAAACCAATGCAGACTATCGCAATCATCAATTCAATCAATTTGTAATATATAGCCTCTGCACCTATCCTACTAACCATATTGATAGTTTACAAACATTCCCGACTCGAGCTGTCAACAACCAAGCATTGAAAGAAAACCTCATGACGACCGCCCAAAAAACACCTGAAATCAAAACCCTCGCCAATCTTGAATCAGCCTTTGCCGGTGAATCTATGGCACATATCAAATATCGCTATTTCGCCAAACTCGCCCGCGCCGCTGGTGACGAAGACACGGCCCGTACGTTTGAAGAAACGGCCGACCAAGAAGTTCAACATGCCTTCGGTCATCTCGACTTGCTCTACCCCAAAAGCGAGATCACGCCCGCCAAGGCACTGCAAATCGCCATCGACGGCGAAACCTACGAATACACCGAGATGTACCCCAGCTTTCGCCACACCGCTGAGGCCGAAGGCAATGCTCTCGCCGTCAAAGAAATCGACGAACAAATCTCTGAGAGCAAAGAACACGCCGAACGTTTTGCTGCAACGCTTGCGGCCACCCTAGCCAAAGCACAGAAGCGTTTTGCAGCGCTCGCCAAGGTCGAAGAACGTCATGCCAAGCACTACCAAGCACAATTAGCTAAAGTAGCGTCCTTGTAAACAACGCCATTTGCTTCTTAAGCTCCGTCCAATCTTCAAAATTTCAGGATATTCAATGAGTACGACCCCACCCAAAACCTACCAATGCATTGTTTGCGGCTTCGTTTACGAAGAGTCAGCAGGCGACCCAGAGCATGGCATCAAAGCCGGCACCCTCTGGGCGGACGTTCCCGCCGACTGGACCTGCCCAGAATGCGGCGTCAGTAAAGCTGACTTTGAAATGGTGGAAGTCTAAGCAACAGCCCGTTGATCATGACCGCATCAACAAGGGCTCTCCAACGCAGCAGCTTAAGCCACAAGTGGCGCATTGTCGATAAGCCGACCGCCTTTCACCAGCTGCCTAAACTGCGTTGAGATCATCTCTTGCGCCGTTTTAGCAGCTAGGGTTAATGGCGAACCGTTACGTAAGTAAAGCCCTAAATTAATCGGTAAAAGCGCCACGTCCAAACGTAGCTCAGACAACTGCCCAGCTTTCATATAGGTGCGCAATAGGTCCGGTGGTAATACGCCGACCATATCGGTGGCCATCATCAAGTCCAACGCCACAAAATAAGAGCCGCAGTGCACCGCAGGCTTCGGAACAGGTAACCCGGCATTTAAAAATGAGCGGCTCACAATATCATCTGCGCTATCGTGGGCCGTCATATACAGCCACGACGCGTCGACCAAATCGAGCAGTCGCGACACCTTCTTGCGCAACAAGGGATGGCCAGGTCGAACCGCCAAGCGCATTTGTATATCGGCGAGCGGACGGTAATCAAGCCCTGCATCAAGATGAATTCGCGTGCGCTGAGTCACCGCCAAGTCCATCACCTCATCGCGAACCATCGGTAACAGAGCGCTCGGTGTCATCTCAAGTAAGCGGACCCGAGTCGCTGGCCATTGACGACGCAAGCGGATCACGAGTTCGGGCAACAATAGACTAGCTCCCACCGGCGACAACCCAATCGACAACAATCGATCACCTGCTTGAGCATGCTGCCTCGCTTCTTCGGTCGCCTTTTGAATTTCCGCCTGCGCCACCCGGGCACGCGACAGGAAGGCCGTACCCGCATCAGTGACTGACACCCCCTGGCCACTACGCCGCATCAGGGTCACCCCTAAATCGCTTTCCAATTGCTGCAACGCGCGGGTCAAGGCGGGCTGTGACATGCCGAGTTGGCGCGCCGCGCCCCGAATGCTGCCCGCATCCACTACTGCAATGAATTGTTCAATCCTCTGCATACGCATGAAAGATTATTCCTGATGCACGAAAAGCATCATCTTGCTGCATATTGCATCTTCTCACCAGTCCTTGCTTCTGTAACCATGCACACACTCTCGACATATCAGCGCAAGGAGCAGCCATGTCCCTACCCGACCCAACCCGTCGCCATCTTCTAAAAACAAGCGCCTCAGCTACTCTGGGCGTATTGTTAGGCAGTAACGCTGGGCCGCTGACCGCGCAAACCGCAACTCCCCAGGTCCTGGCCACTCAATTGCGAGTGCTGTGTACTGGACCAGCCGGAAGCATCCCAGACATCATTGCACGGCGCATTGCTGAGCAGCTTGCTTCGAACTATCCGCAGGGAGCGATTGTTGACAACAAGCCAGGTGCCGCAGGACAGATTGCCATGGCTGCGTTGAAGGCTGCACCCACAGATGGATCCGCCATGTTATTAGCGCAAGGCGCACTCGCCACCATCTATCCTTACCTCTACAGCAAGCTCGCCTACGATCCAGAACGCGATCTACAGCCGGTATCACTGGCCGGAGAAATGACCCTCGCGCTTGCCGTCGGTCCAGCCGTACCTGCGGTCATCACCAACCTTGCCGATCTCCTCTCGTGGCTCCGTCTTCATCCAGCTCTCGCCAACGGCGGCTCCCCTGGCCAAGGTACGCTTCCTCACCTACTTCAGGCTATGCTCTTTGGGCAAGTCAATATCCCTTGGCAACACGTTATCTATCCCGGTGGCCCACAAGCCATTGTCGATCTTCTCGGCGGCCAAATCGCCACTCTCGCCCTACCTGAAGGCCTTTTTCGACAGCATAAAGAAACCGGAAGGATTCGCGTCTTGGCGACCTCTGGGCATGGTAGAAGCAAAAACTTTCCAGACGCTCCCAGCTTTACTGAACTTGGCTACAAGGGCCTAGAATTTCGCGAATGGTTTGCCTTCTTTATGCCTGAAAAGTCAACGCCCACCACACGAGCGGCCGCGTCTCGACAAATCGAGGCCGCCATCGCCCGGCCTCAACTTATCACGGCTTTTGAGGGCGCAGCGATTACACCGGCCGCTAGCTCGCCAGAAAACTTGAGCGTACGGATCGCCTTAGAACAACAACAATGGCGGGCGACCTTGCAGGCCTCTGGCATACGCGCCAACTGATGACCACATCAATCATGACCCTCGTAGACGCTACCTCAACTCAACCATGGGACCGTGCCGCGCAAGGTTGGAATCAACATGCTGACTTGATTGGTACATGGCTTAGACAAGCCAGCTCGGCCATGTTGGACGCAGCACAGATCAGCATCGGGATGTCGGTGCTGGATATCGCGGCAGGCGCGGGCGATCAAACCATGCAGATCGCCGCTCGAATCGGCATCACTGGTCGGGTCCTGGCCACCGATGTATCACCAGGGATACTCGCACTCGCCAAGACAAATGCCGCTCACCTGGGCTTTCACCAGGTCGAAACACGGTTGCTCAACGCCGAGTCTTTGGGGCTTCAAGGCGCAAACTACGACGCAGCGGTTTCGCGCCTGGGTTTGATGTTTTGTCACGATCCCGGCAAAGCATTAGTCCAGGCCCGCAGCGCCCTAAAGCCCGGCGGCCGATTTGCAGCCCTGGTGTTCTCACAACCACAAACCAACCCCTGTCTGACCATCACTTTAGGCGTTGCCCGCCATCACGCCGGACTATGCAAGTTGGGCGACCAAAACGAGGCACAGGTGTATCTCCCGGGCAGCCTGATGAGCCTTGGCAAACCAGGGCTTTTCGCAGAACTGCTTCACTCCGCTGGCTTTGTGAACATCGACGTCTGCTCAATCAATGCGCCGATGCAACTCGCCAGCGTTCACCACTACATCGAATTTCTGAAGAGTGCAGCCTCTCCCATCATTGAACTGCTATCCCAACTGACGCCCTCTGCTCAACGAACCGCTTGGCTCGATATGACAGAGCAGCTCAAACAATTTGAGCATGGTGGCGGATGGACCGGGCCGAATGAGCTGTTGCTTGCCAAGGCGCAAGCACCAATGTCTTGAGATCCCTGTACCCCCACTGCTTCCAACTGCCAGATTTCGACCAGGCATCGACCTTAAACATCAATCGCCTTGATCGAGCCCGCCTTCACCCGCAACTCAAACTTCTGAATCTTGCCGGTGGAGGTTTTGGGCAGCTCCCCAAAACTCACCGCACGTGGCAACTTAAAGCCCGCCAAATGTTGTCGACAGTGCAACACAATGCTGTCGCGTAACGCCTGCTCAACCCCTGTGTCACCGGCCATCGCCGCCACATCAGCCGCCTTCAGCTCAATAAACGCACAAGGCGTCTCGCCCCACTTTTCATGCGGCATCGCCACCACGGCAGCAGCTAACACCGCGGGATGGCGATACAGCACATCCTCAATCTCAATCGAAGAAATATTCTCACCGCCAGAAATAATGATGTCTTTGCTGCGATCCTTGATCTTCAAATACCCGTCCGGATAGACCACCGCTAAATCACCGGAATGAAACCACCCCCCCGCAAAGGCCTTCTCAGTCGCCTCTGGATTGTTCAAATATCCCTTCATGGTGATATTGCCGCGAAACATGACCTCACCGATTGTTTCACCGTCGTGAGGCACGGCGAGCATCGTCTCCGGATCTAAAACCTCCACGCCGTCTTGCAGGGGATAGCGCACCCCTTGTCGCGCATTCAAGCGCGCTCGCTCCGAGACCGAAAGCTCAGCCCACTCCGCTTGCGGCGGACACACGACTGCCGGACCGTAGACTTCCGTCAGCCCGTACACATGGGTGACCTCAATGCCAATCGCCTCAAGCCCCTCGATCATTGCCGCAGGCGGCGCCGCACCCGCGACCATCGCCTTCACTAGCGCAGGCAACCTCGGAGGATGCGCATGAGCCTCATTAATCATGGCGTTATGCACAATCGGCGCGCCGCAGTAATGAGTGACGCCTTCGCGCTTCATCAAACTAAAAATGGCCACCGGGTCCACCTTGCGCAAACACACATGCGTCCCCGCTTGCGCCGCAATCGACCAGGGGAAACACCAGCCGTCACAGTGAAACATCGGTAAGGTCCACAAGTACACGGGATGCATCGGCATCGCCCAAGTCACCAGATTCGAGACCGTATTTAAGTAGGCACCGCGATGATGGGTGACCACACCTTTGGGCTGCCCGGTGGTGCCCGAGGTATAAGCGAGAGAAATCGCATCCCATTCGTTGTCGGCATTTTGCAATGCGCGCTGGCCATCCTGTTGAGCAATCAAGCTTTCGTATTCAATATCACCCAAGCGAGCCGACGGAGTAACCTCAGGCGCAACGCTCGAATCCAGCACATCAATGACCACCGGTAGAGGCTTGCCCTCGGCCCTCAAGATATTCAGCGCTTCACGCATCGTGGCAAACAACTCAGCATCACACAGCACCACCTTGGCCTGACCATGACCCAACATAAAAGCAATCGACGCCGCATCCAAGCGCACGTTCAAAGGCAGCATCACCGCATTCATCCCCGGTACGGCGTAATGCGCCTCGAGCATCTCCGGCGTGTTCAGCAACATTAAACCCACGCAATCATTCTTGCCGATTCCCAAGGCCCCCAAAGCCTGGGCCAATTGACGACTGCGCATCAATACTTGAGACCAAGTATGGCGACGCACACCATGCACCACCGCCAAGCGGTTCGGAAACACGCGACCACTACGCTCCACAAAGGTGGAAGGCGAGAGCTGGGCAAAATTGGCTTGTCGAGGCTCGAGCCCCTGATCAAACATCGAAGTCATGAGAATCCTTGAGCGAGTATTCGGGTAGGTCGGAGCTGAGCATTATCGAATAAGGTGAAGGTTATACCCTTTAAGCTTTTTCCATAAACGTTCACTCGTGACGATCTCAGCGTCGAGCAAGCGCCCAGTCGACAGGCAAGCTCGATCTCCCAGCGACAGCCCCAAAGCCTTTGTGGCCGTTCGCATCAAACCGCAGGCTAAGGCGCCTTGCACCTCAAAATCCAACACCCGTAGAGGCACGCCTTCGAGAACAATCTCTACCTCAGCATCGGACATCCCTCGTTCATTGAGCTTGGTCACCACCTCCGCGTAGTTGACAGCACTAATCCAATTCTCACCCTCAGCCCATAGCAGTTCTACCTTGTCCGCCCCAGGCTCCGTAAACAAGGCAGCTAACACCGCCGAGGCATCAAACACTCGGACATTCATCTATCTTGGTTCAATCGAAAAGGAGTGACCTAAACTTACAGACATTCAATGCACCGTAACTAAGCCCGCCGAGACTCGGCGCGACGCTCCTTTAGAAGCTCATCGACCACGCTCTCACCGGGCTTCTTGTACTTCTTAGCAATGGCTTGCGAGCGACGTAAAGCCTGCGATCGATCATAAAGACGAATCTCTCCATTCTCAACCTTGAGACTTAAAGCGATGCCCTCATGTAAACCCAGGCCGACCCGCACCTCGGCGGGAATAAGAATCCGACCTTCTTTCGACAACTTCACCTGATGTACATCCATCACAAGCTCCTAGCCAGGCGGACACAACACATGAAGTGCCCAAAATGACATATTTGATCGATATTGTCATTCGTTCAGTTTTTTGTCAATGACTTCCTCGACATGGCGCCCACGACCTCGCTGCAGCACCTCCGCCTGGTCCAACACCGCCCCGGGTTCGAGATCGGGCAAACTCGCCACGCTCTTGTAGATCGGGGCAAAGTCAACTTTCGCGAGCGCCAACAAATCCTCCAGGCCAGGCAACACAAAATAGCTCTCCTGGAAATCGTCAATGCGGTACTTGGTGCGCATCACCCGCTCAAGACAAAACCGCAAATGATTCGGCGCCGGGTCTTCAAGACAAAAGCGTGACTCAGAAAAGGACGAGGCAATGCCAGCCCCATAAATGCGTACGCCTTGCGCCTGCTGCACCAAACCAAACTCCACCGTATACCAGTACACCCGCGCCAAATGTTTCAGCACCCCTAAAGACTGGGCGCGCAACCCCCCTTGGCCGTAGGCCTGAATAAAGTCCGCCATCACTGGGTTCAATAGCATCGGCACATGACCAAACACATCATGAAAAATATCCGGCTCTTGCAAATAATCCAGTTGATCTGTACCGCGAATAAATCGCCCCGCTGGAAACCGGCGCTCAGACAAATGCGTAAAGAACACTTCATCGGGTAGCAGGCCCGGTACCGCAACCACCTGCCAGCCGCTGCGCGCCATCAAGGCCTCATTTAGCTTTGCAAAATCAGGAATGCGCTCAGCCGACATCGGAAGGTCGCTCAACCCCTGCACAAAAGCGTCGCAGGCACGCCCGGGCAGCAGTTTCATTTGGCGCTCAAACAAAGTGCGCCACACCCGATGCTCAGCGTCAGTGTATTGATGCCATGCCTGATCAATCGTCCAGTGCCCGGACTTATCCGGTTTGGGGCTAGGTACTTCCTCTCGAGTGTTAGTCATGTCCGCTCATGTGTTGTGCTGAAGGAGATCCAGCACTAGAAAAGCTTACCCGTTTAGCGTTCTGGGCATCGCGCGTTTTAAAAACTGATCAAACAAGGGAACAGTAAAAGCGGTATCCCCGTGAGCCGGGCTGTAAACCATTCCCTTTTTAATCAAGCTCGCCCGAAGCGGCGCTAGCGATGAGAGTGATCGGCCAAGCTCGATCGCAATATCACCCGAACGATGGGGGACCGCGCCCATATCCGCCATTGCACGTACATAGTCTTTTTCCCGAGGTGTCAGGCGATCAAAACGCACTCTGAAAAAACTTTTGTCCAACATAGAAATCACCGAGGGCGTGACCTCGTTAACGACCGCTAAATCTATGGGACATTCTTTCGCGCCATTCCACACCGCATAACCCCATGCTTGTAGAAAAAAAGGATACCCTTCTGTAATCGCATTCATTGCCGCCATACCATCCTCGGTAATGTCGCATCCTTCTGCTTCCAGGGGAACCCTCACAGCGCGGGTTGCTTCCTCTAGTGACAACGGTCCGACTGCCGGGTAATCAAATAAACGTTCAGCGTAAGACTTAGCTCGGCCCGCATTACCAACCAACTGAGGTAGGCCTGCCCCAACCAGCACGACCGGCAAAGTTTTCTGCGACATCTTATGCAAAGCCATAATAAGCGCAGCAAAATCACTCTCTTCGAGATACTGCATTTCATCAATCAGTAACACGAGCGCCGTATTCTTTTCCCGAGCAGCTTCACCGATCGCAACCAATAGCGATGCTAAGTCGGTCTCGAAATCGCCACTATCTGCCAGTCCACCTTCAGACGACAGCGTCACCTCAAAATCACCGACAGCGATCTTAAATTTACCGACAAAATTGCGCAGGGCATTTAGCGCCTTGCGACTCTTATCCGCAACATTTGCCCCTACATTCATCTTTAAAAGAATGCGCCGTAACTCTGGGGCAAGAAGCTCTCCAAGCCGCTTTCCCTCAGGGGCTTCAATCTGAGCGACCTGCAAACCACGCGCTTCCGCCAGATCAGCAATTTTGCTAAGCAATACGGTCTTGCCAACGCCACGCAGGCCGACCAGCATAAAGCTTCGAAAGTGCCGACCGTTTTGTGCGCGCTGAAAAATCATCTCCGCTTGCCCGAGGATTGCGGAGCGTCCTGCCAGCTCGGGCGGCGGCGAGCCTGCGCCGGGGGAAAAAGGATTATTGGCTTCGTTCATGCTTGAAGTATAGGAAAGTTATAAAAGTTATCATCCGGTCAGATAACTATTGTAACTAAGCTATAAATAAACACAAGGCTCTGCTTTTGATCGCTATTTTTAATCCCAGCCATGGGTGGCTACTTTGAGGAGCGCGAATGGGTTATTTGCCAATACAAAATCGACTAAAAATCACACCCAGCAAGTCATCTGGCGTGAACCCACCCGTAATTTCGCTCAATTGATGTTGCGCTAAACGCAGCTCTTCCGCGAACAATTCCAAATGCTCGGCGTTTTGTTCAGCATGGCGACGCGCCATCGCCAAATGCTCCTGGGCCGCTCGGAGCGCAATCAAATGTCGCTCGCGTGCGATAAACCCGCTCTCACCGGCAGGCTGCCAACCGGCCAACTCAAGCAAGCGCTGGCGCAGTTGCGAAATCCCGGCGCCAGTCTTGGCCGATAAAGCAATCACCTCATGGGAGTTAGGTGAAGGCACTGCCTCCAACAAATCAATCTTGTTACGCAACACCAGGCGCGGCACCCCTTGCGGCAGGCGCTCCAGTATTTCGGCACTCAGCCTTGCCCCGGCGCTGTCTCGAGCATCTTGCAAATGCAACACCACATCGGCCTTCGCAATCTCGGCCCATGTGCGCGCGATCCCCATGCGCTCTACTTCGTCCTCGGTATCGCGCAAGCCCGCCGTATCGATCACTGTAATTGGCACGCCTTCAATTTGAATCGCCTGAGCAATCCGGTCACGGGTGGTGCCCGCAATCGGCGTGACAATCGCCACCTCTTCGCCCGCCAAGGCATTCAGCAACGATGACTTACCGACGTTGGGCTCGCCCACCAACACCACTTTCAAGCCATCTCGCATCAAACGGCCTTGTTTCGCCTGGGCCAAGACCGCGTCCAATTGCTCTTGAGTCGCCTGCAAGCGACCCAGAGCATTCGAAGCCTGCAAGAAATCAATTTCTTCTTCAGGAAAATCCAGGGTCGCTTCCACCAGCATGCGCAAATCAATCAGTTGCTCAACCAGTGCCGAGATCTCTTTCGAGAACACGCCCTCCATCGAGCGGCTCGCAAGGCGCGCCGCCTGCATGGTGCTGGCATCAATCAAATCCGCCACGGCTTCGGCCTGAGCGAGGTCGAGCTTGTCGTTCAAAAAAGCGCGCTCAGTAAATTCTCCAGGTTTGGCCAAACGCAAAAGCACCCGTGCATCCGCCTTGGCGAGCTGAGCTCCCACTTCCAGCACTCGGTCCAAGAGCATCTTCATCACTACCGGCCCACCATGGCCCTGTAGCTCCAAAACATCTTCACCGGTATAAGACTGCGGGCCAGGAAAATACAAGGCCAAGCCGTGATCGATCACCGAACCATCGTCGGCACGAAACGGAAGGTAGTGAGCGTGGCGTGGCTTTAAAGCAAAGCTTGAGCTCAGAGCACCCGGCGAAGTCGTCCGCGAAGCTTCGACGGCGCCAGGTTCGGGGGCGATCGCAGAATCGAAAAAAAGCGCTGTCACCAGCGCTTTTAAATCCGGCCCGGACACCCGAACCATTCCCACCGCACCACGGCCAGGCGCCGTAGCAATCGCCACAATTAAATCGCGGCGCGACATGGTCTTAGCGGGGCATCATCAAGAACCAATCCGGCCCATCGGCTGCTTAAGCCTTCGCCGCAGGTGCACGCCCAAAGATCGGCTTGCCTTCAATCTTGCGAGTGATCACCCATTGCTGGGCAATCGAGTACAAGTTGTTTACCAACCAATACAACACCAGGCCGGCTGGGAAAAAGAAGAACATCACCGAGAAGATCAAAGGCATAAACATCATGACCTTGGCTTGCACCGGATCAGGCGGCGTCGGATTCAACTTCACCTGGATAAACATCGTACCCGCCATGATCAAGGGCAAGAGATAGAACGGATCCGGCGCGGCCAAATCTTTAATCCAGCCAATCCACGGTGCATTGCGCATTTCAACGGATGCGAGCAACACCCAGTACAAGGCAATAAACACGGGGATCTGCACCACAATCGGCAAGCACCCACCAATCGGGTTGATCTTCTCGGTTTTGTAGAGCTCCATCATCGCCTGGTTCATCTTCACCCGGTCGCTGCCATAACGCTCACGAATCGCTGTCATGCGAGGCGTCACCGCTTTCATACGCGCCATCGAGCGATAGCTGGCCGCTTGCAAAGGGAAGAAAATAGTCTTGATGACAATTGTCAACAACACAATCGCCCAGCCCCAGTTCAGCACCACATTGTGCAAATAACCAAGCAACCAATAAATTGGTTTTGCCACCGGTGTTAACCAGCCGTAGTCCACGGTCAAATCAAGGCCTGGAGCAACTTTTTCCAAAATGCTTTGATCCTGCGGGCCAACATACAGCTTCGCGGTCGTGGTCGCACTCGCACCCGGTGCCAGATCGGCAAGCGCTTGCTTGAAACCCACCGCAAACAAATTGGTGTCCACTTTACGGGTATAAAACTCACGCGGCACTTTGCCCTCAGGCACCCAGGCTGACACAAAGTAATGCTGAATCATGCCGACCCAGCCTTCGCTGGAGCTCTTGTTATGTAAGTCAGCTTTTTGCTTTTCAATATCTTTGAAATCAATCTTCTCAAACTTCTTCTCGTCGGTGTAAACCACCGGCCCAGTAAAGGTCGAGTAAAACTGCGACTCACCCGGAGGCTTGTTCGAATCACGCACCAATTGCAAATACTGAATCGGCTTGTAGGCGAGCGCACCGGTATTGGTGAGCTCATCCTTAAACGTCAGCACGTAACTGCCCTTCGTCAGAGTGTAAGTGCGCAGCACCTTCAGGCCACCAGATTCCGCGGTCAACTTCAAGGTGGTCACGTCCCCATCCGTCTTCGCCTCTTGCGCGACTGAATACGTCGTGCGATGGGTCGGGAAGGTTTGCTGAGCCTCAGCCGGTACACCCGCGGCCGCAGCCGGTGCGCCAATAAAACCACTCTGCGCTAAATAGGTCGAGCCTGTGACCTCCTCAAGCAAAACCACATTCGCATCTTTCTTTTCAAGATCGCGATGCTTGAGCAACTCAGCCCGCTTCACCTGACCACCACCGGTATCAATCGACAGCTTCAACACATCATTTGCCAAGGTGACGACCGGCGTTGTCGAAGCAACGGGAGCACCAGGCGCCGCACCTGCAGCACCAGGCGCCGCACCTGCAGCACCAGGCACCGCAGACCCCGAGGTCGTCCCCGCAGCGCCGCCCGCGGCAGAAGTTGTTGCGCCCGGAACAGGAGGCATCGTCGCAGAAGGCACACTCGCATCGGACTTACCCGGCGCAGGCTTTGCCGCAGGGGGCTGGCTGACCTCGGTCTTGAACAGGCCACCCAAAACCGACTGCTTACCCTCAGACTTTTGCCAAGCATCCCAGAGGAACAGCAAGGACATGGAGAACACGACCCAAAGAATGGTTCTTTGCGACTGCATCATTAAAACCCTACGACTTTCTTGTAAACAGCGGCCCACATCGGGCGCACTTCAGCGGCACATTCACCGCAGGTACTTCATCCACACCACTGCCACCCCCAGGGCGACAGCGTAATAGTCTCATTAGGCCCAAAACCATTCCGCGCAAGGCACCGTGCATCTCTATCGCCTGCGCCGTGTACTCAGAACAACTCGGGAAAAACCGACAACGCGCCCCCAAGAAAGGACTCAAGGCCACTTTGTAGACCCAAATCAGGCCTAACAACAAGGCTTTCAAGATCGCGCACCATCTGTAAGGGTGATCACCATCGCCTCAAACCTTCAAGCGCACGCTTAAGAGCAACAACAACTGGTCAAGCTCCACTCGCCAAGCACCTTTCAGCGCACGGCGAGACGCTTGCTCTTTAAAGCCGCGCGCACTTGTCAACACGACTCTTGGCGTAGGCTGGCGCGTATCAGTCAGCACCCTCCATCGAAAAGTTTCGCGCACGGCTTCTCGCAACACTCGGCGCAAACCATTGCGATCCACAGCCTTTTTCAACAAGCGCTTCGGTATTACCGTCTGCACCAAGTCCGGCTCGCTGGTCTGGCCCTCAACGGGCTTCACCCAAAACGCTTTAAAGTGAGCTGTTTGCACAGCACTCGGCGTGCGCCTTGAACCACTCATTGGCCTTTTAGACACTGGCGTCGACGACGTCACAACACCACCGGGCAATTGCGTATTCACATCGTGAGTATGCGCAATCAGTCCAGTGGGTTCAACTTGAAGGGTAGACGTAGAAGGTTCTGTAGAGGGCATTCAACATTCCCTCGTAGCAAACTGAATTAGAAGGAGCGAAACAAAATGCGCCGAAGTACTGCGTCGACTCAGCCTTAAACCGCTAAACGCTTGCGGCCCTTCGCACGGCGTGAATTCAAGACGGCACGGCCGCCACGGGTTTTCATGCGAACACGAAAACCGTGAGTGCGCTTACGACGGGTAACTGAAGGTTGAAAAGTACGTTTCATGAGAATCTACTCTAGATATAGGGCCCAACGCCGTCGGACCTGCAAAGATGAGGCCAATCGGTTTTTCCGTTCGGGGAACCTTTTATTTTACCGCGAATGTGCTTTCTCGCGAAAAGGTAAAATAGCGGGTTATTCAAAAAGACCCCTGTTCATGCTCAATCGTTGGCTCTCCTGTATTGCAAGGCTCGAATCTGAGATGCCGTCGGAGCAATTTCGCCCGTGGATCAAACCCTTGCGCTTTATAGGGTTCGATGAGAGTGAACACAAACTTCGAATTGGTGTGCGCAGCGCCTACAAGTTAAACCTAATTAAAGATCAGTTCGAAGGCCAATTAATGGCGGTAGTGCGCGAATTATTCTCGCCCAACACCATTATTAGCCTGGAATTGCATGCTTTGGACGATATTGAGCCGGATCTCATCGCCGACAACTTCGAAGAAAGCGTCGACATTTCGCTTGAAACCGTGGCTGCGATCCACGTTGATAGCTCGCTTCAGACAGAAAATACCGGTGCAGCACTTCAACTCACCCCAAGAATTCGTGCAGCCCTACAAGACCCTCGTCCACAACCACCCAACCACGCCGCGCACGACGACGCACTCGATGATGCCTCGCATTACGACCGCGCCAGTCGACTGCGGCGCGATCTCACCTTCGCAGAATTCGTCGAAGGCCGAGGCAATCAAATGGCCCTGTCCTCCGCGATGGAAATCGTCGACAAGCCAGGCCGCCAGTACAACCCCTTGGTCGTGGTCGGCGGTGTGGGCTTAGGTAAAACGCATCTGCTTCACGCTGTCGGTAACGCCCTGCAAGGCATGCGCCCCAACCTGCGCGTGCAATATGTTCACGCCCAAGAATATTTCGAAGAGATGGTGCGCGCCATCCAGCGCAAAAACCCGCAAGAGTTCAAACAGCGTTATCAAAACCTGGACCTCTTACTGATTGACGACATTCAATTTCTCGGCGGCAAAGAACGCACGCAAGAGGAGTTCTTCTACACCTTCGAGGCCCTGTTCTCATCACGCAAGCAGTTGATGATTACCAGTGATACCTATCCTAAAGAGTTAGGCGAATTTCAAGACCGTTTGAAGTCGCGCTTAAGCTCAGGCCTCATCGTAGAAATAGAACAGCCCGATATCGAAACCCGCACGGCGATTCTTTTAAAGAAGGCCGAAGGCTTGAACGCCGATGTGCCCAACGATGTCGCCCAGTTCATCGCCAAACATTTACGTAGCAATGTGCGAGAGCTAGAAGGCGCACTATTAAGAGTGATCGCCTTCGCGAGGTTTCGCAATCGCTCGATCGGTGTTGATCTTGCTCGTGAAGCCCTCAACGATTTATTAGAGCTGAACCGCCCACCCATCTCGATTGAGCAAATACAAAGAATCGTCGCTGATCAATACAAGATCAAAGTCGCCGACATGTACAGCAAGCGTCGCCCTGCCCATATCGCCCTGGCTCGCCAAGTGGCCATGTACTTTGCCAAAGAAATTACCCAGAAGAGCTTTCCAGAAATTGGCGAAGCCTTTGGTGGGCGTGATCACACCACGGTCATGCATGCCGTGAAAAAGATTGCAGAGTTACGGCAAAAAGATTCGGAAGAGAATCGCAAGCTGCATGTCCTTGAACAAAGTTTGAGGGCCTGATCCTGATGAACAACATGTGGATAAGCTTACTCAAAACCATGAACAGCCTGTGCATCAACACCACCACAGACGCTAACAACTTTGTACAACTCAAGAACAACTTTTTGCTGTTGCTTAAACCCCAGGGTGAACAACCAGTGGAACAACTAGTAAGAAAGTTAGCCCTACAACCTTTGAATAAACCTCAAGAACTTGTGCACGGCGCTCGAACAGTTTTCGAACAACTTTTAAAAGCGCCCCACTTGTTCAAAACAACCAATGTCCGCTCAAGCGCTTTGACCCCTCCCTGTACTTCGCCCAAGCCCTTGAAGCACAAGCGTTTTTTCACCCTATCCACAATTTATTGATCCCTACAACAACAGTAACAATTTAAATAATTAAAAAGTTAAAGAGATACTAAGGACAGCCATGCAAGCAATTAAGGCCACCAGAGATGCGATCCTCAAACCACTTCAAACCGTGGCAGGCATTATTGAGAAACGACACACGCTTCCTGTACTTGCCAATGTACTGATCAGTAAAAAAGCGGAGAACATTAATTTCCTCGGCACGGACCTGGAAATTCAAATCCAAACCTCCGCCCAATTAGGAGTGGGTAAGGACGACATCGAAACCACCGTCTCCGCGCGCAAGCTCATCGACATCCTCAGGTCTTTGCCAGAGGACATGGAAGTCGCCATTGAGCTGGCCAACAAGAAAGCCACCCTGAAGGCCGGTAAAAGCCGCTTCAGCCTGCAAACGCTCGGTGCGGAGGACTTCCCCAAGGTCGCCATCAATCAGAGCTTTGCAGCCTCGTTTAAGCTGCCTCAGAACCAACTCAAAGCCTTGTTCCACATGGTGCACTTCGCCATGGCCCAGCAAGACATCCGCTACTACCTCAATGGTCTGCTCTTGGTCACCGAAGGCGACATGGTCAAAGTGGTGGCCACGGACGGCCATCGCCTGGCCTTTTGTCAGCGCCGCATCGAAGGAGCCACCCTGGCCAAGCAAGAAGTGATTCTGCCGCGCAAGTCGGTGATAGAGATGCAGCGCTTACTGTCCGACACCGATGAACCGGTATCGCTCGACATTGCCGCTAACCAAGTGCGCATCCGCTTTGGCGATGTCGAGATGATCAGTAAATTGGTGGAGGGTAAGTTCCCCGACTATCAGCGCGTCATCCCCCAGGGCTACAACAAACATGTGGTGGTGGATCGCACCGTGCTCGCCGCGTCGCTGTCCCGTGCCTCGATCCTCACCAACGAAAAATTCAAAGGCATTCGCCTGGGTGTTGCGCCTTCGGTCTTGAAAGTGCAAATCACCAACAGCGACCAAGAAGAAGGCATCGACGAAATTGATGTGGACTACGACCAAGAGGCCCTGGAGATTGGCTTTAACGTGCAGTACCTACAAGACGTTTTGAGTAACCTCAAAACCGACAAAATACAACTGAGCTTTGGCGATGCCAACACCTCAGCCTTGGTCACTGTTCCCGATGACGACAACTTCAAGTATGTCGTCATGCCGATGAGAATTTAAAGAAGATTATGAGTTCAAGCAAAGTGAATAATCCAAAAGTAGCGGGCGGTGCTGTGGGCACGGCCGCCCTTAACGAAGCAGCTGTAGCACTCGCCGAAATCGCTAGCGCCGAAGCCTCTGCCCAAGCCGCTGCAGCCTTGGCCGACTCCAAACTCAGCGCCCCTGGTGAAACCAATGCGCCCAAGGGCACCAGCGACCCCAACTTGTATGACTCAAGCTCCATCCAAATTCTGGAAGGCCTGGAAGCCGTCCGCAAACGCCCCGGCATGTACATCGGCGATACCTCAGACGGCACCGGCCTGCATCACCTGGTCTTCGAAGTGGTGGACAACTCCATCGACGAATCCCTGGCGGGCCACTGCGACGAAATCGTCATCACCATCCATACCGACAACTCAATATCGGTCACCGACAACGGCCGCGGCATCCCCACCGGCCTCAAGATGGACGACAAGCACGAGCCCAAACGCTCCGCGGCCGAGATCGCCTTAACCGAGCTACATGCCGGTGGCAAGTTCAACCAGAACAGCTACAAAGTGTCAGGCGGCCTGCACGGCGTGGGTGTGTCCTGCGTCAACGGTTTGTCGAAATGGTTACGCATGGTCGTCAAGCGAGACGGCAAGGTCTACACCATGAACTTTGAGAAGGGCATTCCTCAAAACCGCGTGATCGAAATGGTCGATGGTTTCGAATGCTCGCCCATGCAAGTCACGGGCACCACCGACAAACGCGGGACTGAAATTCACTTCATGCCCGATGAAGAAATTTTCACGGGCATCGAGTTTCATTACGACATTCTCGCCAAGCGCCTGCGTGAGCTCAGCTTCCTGAACAATGGCGTGAAGATCAAGCTGGTTGATCAACGCAATGGCAAAGAAGAGGACTTCGCCTTCGCAGGCGGCATCAAAGGCTTTGTGGAATACATCAACAAAGCCAAGAGCACCATCCACCCGAATATTTTTTACGCCCATGGCTCGAAACTCAACGATGCCGGTTTAGAAATTACCGTCGAAGTCGCCATGCAATGGAGCGACACCTACAACGAGCAAGTACTGTGCTTCACCAATAACATTCCTCAGCGGGACGGTGGCACACACTTAACTGGTATGCGCGCTGCGATGACCCGCGTCATCAACAAATACATCGAAGTGAGTGAGGCCGCCAAAAAAGCCAAGGTTGAAACCACCGGCGACGACATGCGCGAAGGCCTGGCATGTGTGTTGTCGGTGAAAGTACCCGAGCCCAAGTTTTCCTCACAGACCAAAGATAAATTGGTGTCCTCCGAGGTGCGCGCACCGGTAGAAGAAATTGTCGCCAAAGCCCTGGAAGATTATTTGCAAGAGCGCCCCGCTGACGCAAAAATTATCGTCGGCAAAATCATCGATGCCGCCCGCGCCCGCGAAGCCGCCAGAAAAGCCCGCGACATGACCCGCCGCAAAGGCTTGTTGGACGGCGTAGGCCTACCCGGCAAACTCGCCGACTGCCAAGAAAAAGACCCCGCCAAATGCGAGATCTTCATCGTCGAGGGAGACTCCGCCGGAGGCTCCGCCAAGCAGGGCCGCGATCGCAAATTCCAAGCCATCCTGCCGCTACGCGGCAAAGTGCTCAACGTTGAAAAGGCCAGGTTCGACAAGCTCATCACCAGTGAGCAAATCGCCACCTTCATCACGGCCCTGGGCACCAGCATCGGCCCAGAATTCAACGCTGACAAAATCCGCTACCACCGTATCATTCTCATGACCGATGCTGACGTGGACGGTAGCCACATCCGCACCTTGTTGCTCACCCTGCTGTTCCGCCAGATGCCCGAGCTGATTGAGCGCGGGTATGTGTACATTGCTCAGCCGCCGCTTTATAAAGTGAAGCATGGTAAAGATGAGCGCTACCTAAAGGACGACCAGGAGCTCAACCAGTACATGCTGCGCTTGGCCCTAAACACCGCCGAGCTCATCCCCGGCACCGATGCCACTCCAATCGCAGGCGAAGCCCTGGGTGAACTCGCCAGAAAGTTCCTCATTGCCGAAGCCGTGATCGAGCGCCTAACCCGAATGATCGAACCCGATGCCATGCGCGCCATCCTCGACGACGTCACCATCGACCTCACCAATGAAGCCACCAGTACCGTAAGCGCCGCCGCCCTGCACGAAGGCATGAAAAAAATGAACGGCGTGGCCTCACAAACCCCGGTGGTCACCGTGCACTACGACGACGCCAAAGAAGCCTGGCGCTTGCAGATTTCGCGCCACGTTCACGGCAACTACAAGTTCACCTTCATCGATGCGGACTTCTTGATGTCCGCCGACTACAAAGCACTAAGAGAGTCCGCCGACACCACCACCGGTTTACTCGGCGCAGGTGCCGAGATCCGTCGCGGCGAAGGCGACAAAGCCAAATCCCAAAGCGTAGGCAACTTCCGCACCGCCATGCGTTGGCTACTCGCCGATGCCGAGCGCGGCGTAGGCCGCCAGCGCTATAAGGGGCTGGGCGAAATGAATGCTTCGCAGCTTTGGGATACTACGATGGATTCTTCGGTTCGTACTTTGTTGAAAGTACAGATTGAAGACGCGATTGCTGCCGATCAGATCTTTACTACTTTGATGGGGGATGATGTTGAGCCGCGGCGAGCGTTTATTGAGCAGAATGCGTTGGTGGCGCGGTTGGATATTTA
>JAYVKZ010000387.1:0-4934 GCA_043767985.1 Betaproteobacteria bacterium | reverse complement strand
ATGTCTGGAGTTTCGCGGCTTTTCGTCTTGAAGGTGTAAGCGACTTTCCAGGTTGCCAAGCCGTGAAAGCCCATGGGTCCATTGGCGGCGAGTGATCGGCCTATTTCCTTGGCGGTGCTACCGCGAACATCGTAGTGTGTGATGGCGAAACTTTGATTTTGTTGCAGTTTTGTACTGTCGCCAAGCTTGAGATCCAGAGTCTGACTTTTCGAGCTTGCTGCTTTGCAAGGATTGTCGCTATAGCTGATCACGCCGCCTTGATCGCATTTGAAAACTTGTGCTTGAACTGACTTCCCGACGAGTCCGGCCTTCATTGAGGTGTTATGTTTAGCTGGGCTCCAAAAAGGGGGCCGTCGTCGTAGCGCAAAACCAGCATGCTCATGCTCGCTCCCATATGCTCCGGGCGAACCTCGCCAATAAGGCGACACATCAGACGGGGGCCTCTCTCAAGATCGATGATGCCAATCGCATAAGGAGCATCGGCGCTAAAGGCCTGCGGCGCGACATGAATACGGGTAAAACTATAGAGTTGGCCGGTCGAAGGTAGTTCAACCCACTCTAAAGAGGTGCTCCAACAGGCTCGACAGAGCTTGCGCGGCGGAAAGCTCCCTTGGCCGCAGGCCTTGCAGCGCGTGCTCAGTAGTCGCCCTTCATCAAGCGCTCTCCAAAAAGGCTGGGTAAAGCCCGAGACGCGCGGTGCAAAGGGGCGGGGACTAAGCATGCGGACTTCAGGTAAACGCCCCATCATTGCACCGCCTGCAAGACATGCACTAAGGCAGCGTTGTACTTACCCAATTCACTTGCGGTGAGTGCAAATTCAGGGCGCGATACTTGGCGCTCGCCAGCACCGCCTTGCAATTGCGTGCAGGCTTCAACTACGTCGTAAAGCGGTGACACTTCAGGGGGGTGGCCGCGCGATAGGCAGCCGCCACAGGTATTGATTGGGCTAGAGCCGTCAAACCTTGTGACACCAGAGTGCGCTGCATCGGCGCCTCGCCCAGGTGCGAACAAGCCCAGCGCTTCGCTGGCAAGTGCTTCAACCACGGTGCAAGGCGCGTAAAGCTGAAAGGTATCGATATCTTGCAGGCTTAGCTTGGCCTCCAACAGGGCGCGACGCGAGGCCTGTCGGAGCGTGTTGTAATCGAGCGCATTGCCACCCTGGTCCGACAATTGATGCTGACCCTCGTGCTCAAAGCCACGAGCGCGCACCAGGACATAGGGTCGGCCGCTGGCCTTGGCAAGGTCTTCACTGACGATCACCAGCGCAGCTGCGCCATCGGCTCGTCCGGGTACCTCATAGAGGCCAAGCGGTTCCACAATGGGTCGAGCATTCAAAACCTCTTCCAGGCTCAAGGCCGAACGATATTGGGCCAAAGGATTGCGCATGGCATGTTCACGATTCTTCAGCGCAATGAAGGCGAGGGTAGCGCGGGAGACGCCATACTCATAAAGATAGCGCTGCGCATCCATGGCATACCAGGCAATGGGCACGGCACCGAAGATCGATTGAAAGTCGACATCACCCGTGAGGCGAATGCTGTAGTCCAAATGCGCTGAGGTCGGGATGGCCGTTTCGAAATGTGCGCCAACGGCAAGGGTGCACAGCGACTGTCCACTCGCGACTTGTAACACCGCTTGATCAAAACAGTGCCCGCCCGTCATGCCATTGCCTAGCACTTGCATCACGCTTGCGTGGGCTCGAATGCCTAAGTAAGCCGTCAGAAAGGTGTGGAAATAGCCCTGACGCGTATGGTCGCCGGGATGCGCCACCACGACGCCTTCGAGGTCTTCTTTGCCCAGGCCCGCCATCCTCATGGCCTCGAGCACAACGCTTGCTGCCAGTTCGTGCTCAAGCACGGCGTCGTCACCCGTGCGTCGTTGGTACGAGCCAATGGGCACCGCAGCGTAACCCAAAATTGCAGCGCTTTTCATGTCAACTTTTCATGTCAAGGTAGTGCTAATGTGATGCATCAGTGACGCACCACATTAGGCCTAGCGTGGAAGGACGATGCCTTCGCGTTCGCGATCCCACAGGCTATCACGGCGCGCCTTGGCATCTTGCTGAAGCTTGTACTTCTCGATCTTTTCCGTCGCTGTCTTGGGCAGTTGGTCGATGAATGCAACGAATCGCGGCACCATAAAATAGGTCATGCGCTCGATGCCAAACGCGATGACCTCCCGCTCGGTCAGCGCATGGCCAGGTTTGAGCACCACATACACCATGACCTCGTCCTCACTCATTTCTGAGGGTACGGCGATGGCCGCTACTTCCAGAATGGCGGGATGTTTGGAGAGAATCATCTCGACTTCATAGGCCGAAATGTTCTCGCCGCGTCGGCGTATCGCCTCTTTCTTGCGGTCCACAAAATACAGATAGCCGTCGCGGTCGAGATAGCCACGGTCACCAGTACAAAACCAGCCCTCACTGAAAGCCAGAGCCGTTGCTTCAGGCATGTTGTAATAGCCCAGCATCATGCTGCCGGCTTGGGTGGGCTTCATCAGAATCTCACCAACTTGTCCTACAGGCAGTTCAGCACCACCATCATCGATGATCTTGATCGAGGAAGCGCCCCGGGTTGAGCCCGCTGAGCCGACCTTGTCCAGTCGATCGTCGGGTAAGAAATTAGTGACTGCATAATTCTCAGACATGGCAAAGACGGCCGTGATCTTCACGCCAAAGCGCCTGCGTACTTCATCATAAAGCGTCTTTTGCATGGGGACCAACATACACTGGCGCAGGCGATGCTTGCGTTCGTAGTCTCCGGGCGGGATTTGAACAATGATATTGCCCATGGCGCCCAGGGCATTGAACTCCGTCGCGCCCATGGTACAGATCTCGTCCCAGAACGCACTGGCTGAGAAACGCGGGGACAAGGCAATGCTGCACTCGGCCCAAAGGGCAGCACAACTGGAATACCACAGCGCGTTGACATGAAAAAGCGGCAGGCAGGTATAGAGCACATCGTCCGCCCGATAGCCATAGTCGCTGGCGATTTGCATACCCACAAAAAGAGCCTGAGAATGCGGGCACATCACACCCTTCGAGGGTCCGGTGGTGCCCGAGGTGTACACGATGAGATGGGGGTCGCTATATTTGACGCGATCAAGCGCCGGGGCCGTGTCATCGGGAGTGACGATATCGGAGAGGTCGCAAATGACAGCAGACCCGCTGATCGTCTCCAACGCGTCCGACACCACCTCCTGTGACCCCAAAAGTGCCGTGCTCGTGCCTTCGCCTCTCGTATCAGTTCGCACATGACTGCGCGAAACCAAGTATTGTTTGACTTTGGGCAATTCTTTGGCCAACGGAGCGAGTCGATGCAACCACTGTTGATCGACCACCAAGCAGACGCTATCCGACTGATCGATAAAGTAGCGCAGCATATCGCCCTTCGCCGCGGTATTCAGCGGCACGCCCACGGCGCCCAACTTGGCAAGCCCCCAAACCACCCAGTAGAACTCAGGTCCATTGGGCATCATCACCGCGACATGGTCGCCATGTTGTATACCCAGCGCCGAAAATCCATTGGCGTAGCGATTGGTCAGTGATTCGAGCTGTGCGTAGCTATAACGTTGATCCTGCCAAATCAAGAAAGTATGCTGCGGTATGCGTCTAGCTTTATCGGCCAATATTCGGCCGATCGTGCGCTCCTCTAGCGGATAAAAAGCCGGAAGTGGGGCATCGTCTTTCATGTGTTTAATCAGCTAATTCCGGAGTTGTGATGCATTCAAAGGCATGGCCTACACCTGTTCGTCCGGCAATTGTATGACGATTCCGTCAAGCTCGGCGCTCATTCGAATCTGACAACAAAGCCGACTCCCTGCGCGCGGCGCAGAAACAATTTCCAGCATAAAGAGTTCAGTTTCGGACTTGGGGGAAAGCTTGTCCGAGTGAGCTGGGTGAATATAGCCGTGACAGGTTGCGCAACTGCATGAGCCACCGCATTCACCTAAGATGCCTGGCACGTCATGATCTAGCGCCACTTGCAGGAGGCTTTGCCCAAGTGCCGCCTCAAGTGCGTAAGTCTTTCCGCTTGGGTCGATGAAAACAGCCTTAGGCATGGTGCCCTCAAAAGATTGAAAAATTAGCTAGACATAGTCCGTCTTGTCGGTCTATTATTGCCGAAATCGAAGGTGATAACAAGTCAGGCGGCTGCAAAAATCGTGACGGCAAAAGGTGCTGCCACAAGCAATGCCCAGACGAGAAATTCGGAGTTGATTTAGGAGGGGTACCAATGGATCGAAAATCTTGACGGTCGCTTTGCAAGTCCTTGATCCCTTGCGCGCTTTAGTGATTGGCGGGGCAAGCGGTATTGGTGCCGCCGTCGCACGACGCCTAGCCCTGGATGGGCACACTGTCGTGATTGCCGATATCAACGAGCGTGCCGCACTCGGTATTGGACTTGAAATAAATTGCACTGCCGTGGCGCTGGATGCAACAGACTTCGATGCAGTTCATGCCATGGTGAGTGCCCATGGCCCCTTCAGTATTTTGGTCAACTGTGCGGGCGCGGATCAACATAGTTTTTTCACGCAGTCCTCACCACCACAGTGGCGAAATCTTCTCGCGGTGAATTTGGAAGCGGTGCTCAACACTAGCCACGCTGTTTTACCCGGGATGCAAAAGGCAGGCTTTGGACGAATCATCAACATCGCTTCGGAGGCCGGACGCTTAGGCTCTCGCGGTGGTTCCGTTTATGCCGCAGCCAAGGGTGGGGTGATCGCTTTTACTCGCTCGATTGCTCGCGAGAATGGTGCGATGGGAATCACGGCCAATGTCATCGCTCCCGGACCGATAGATACCCCAATGCTGCGTCAAGGAGTCGCTCAAAGCGGCGAAAAACTGATTCACGCCATGAAAGCGGCAACCTTGGTCGGGCGTTTGGGCACGGCCGAGGAAGTGGCCGATGCTGTGGCCTTCCTCGCATCTTCAC
>JAYVKZ010000386.1:0-14347 GCA_043767985.1 Betaproteobacteria bacterium | reverse complement strand
GGCTCATAACCCGAAGGTCGTAGGTTCAAATCCTGCCCCCGCAACCAACGTCGAAACTGACAATACTGGGATTTGCAGCATGCGCTGTAAGTCCTTTTTTGTTTTCTGGGCTATCAAATTCTTTGCCTTGCATGCTTGCTTCGGGGCTTGCTGCATAATTCCCCTTCAAAAAAATGAGGGGAACAAAATGTCTTCAGGCGGTTTTCATGTGCACGGCCCACACGATCACGAAATTGAACATGCTATTCAAGGTCACCACGCCGAAGGGCATCAGGATGAGGGCGCTGGCGGCAAAGAACGCAAATCAATGACCAGCCAGATCGCTCTTTTTACGGCCATCATCGCCACGGTGGGTGCGATTTTTGGTTACATGGGTGGAGCAACCCAGGCCAATGCAGGTTTGTTTAAGAACAACGCCGCGATCAAAAAGACTGAAGCGTCCAATCAATGGAATTATTACCAAGCTAAGAGTGGCAAGCAAAACTTGGCCGAGCTAGCGCTGGAGATCGTTCCCGCTGAGCGAAAACCTAACTACCAGGACGAAATCAAGCGCTATAAAGAAGAGAAGGGGCAAATCAAAAAGGACGCTGAAAAGCTCGAGGCCGAGGCTAAGAGCTGGGATCAACGCTCCGATGAGCAAATGCACCAGCATCACCGCTGGGCTCAGGCAACCACCGTTCTTCAGATTGCCATTGCCATGGCGGCGATTGCTTTACTCACCCGCAAGAAGTGGCTCGAATGGGCGATGTTCGTCGCCGGTGGGGTTGGTGCATTGGTTGGGTTGTTGGCTTTTCTACATATTTGAGGATAAACCCCTCTCACGCGGTTTGAATTTTTGATGGAAGGTTGAGGTAGTTCTCGCCTTCCTCTCAAAGCGCAATCAAGGGCAGGTGCTATACTCTCGGTCACTCGGGGATTGAGCGTTGAGGCTAAAAGCCAACTGCGCTTAAGCATTCGAGGGTAGTTTTTCCGAGCAGATGTCTTAGCCTTACGCAAGTGAGAGCGACTTTGAGTCGGCAAAATTTGCGGCTCGCAGAGTACTCGGGCCGAATACTCCGATGTGTCCAAGAGATCCTAAGATCTCTTCCGAGATTTTCCCCAGTCCTACGCGTTTTCTCTGGTGCAAGCCACTCAGGTGATGTGTGATGTGTGATGTGTGGGACCCGTCTTTTAGAGCCAATTTGCGTCGTAGATTGGCCCATAAACGTAGTAGGGCCATTAAATAATGTTGAAGCTGTAATGCAGGAAATTCAACCAAAGTATGTCGTGGAAGCGGCGCTGTTGTCAGCAGAAGCGCCGATGTCGGTCTCAACCTTGCGAGTATTGTTTAACGACGAGATGGACAAGGCTTCTCTCGAAGCTTTATTGCTTGAGTTGCAAGTCGAATGGAAAGAACGCGGCGTTCATCTCGCTGAAACCGCGACCGGCTGGCGTTTTCAAACAGCACCAGCCATGGCGATATTTTTAGAGCGTCTGAATCCTGAGCGGCCGGCGCGTTATTCGCGGGCTGTCATGGAGACCTTGGCCATTATTGCCTATCGTCAACCGGTGACTCGGGGCGATATTGAAGATATACGCGGCGTGTCGGTGTCCTCCACGGTGGTCAAATCTTTAGAAGATCGCGCATGGATTGAGGTGATTGGCCATAAGGATGTGTTGGGTCGCCCGTCACTTTTCGGGACCACTCGCAAGTTCCTGGACGATCTTGGCTTGGCCTCGATTGGCGACCTGCCCGAGCTGAACGTGACGTCGGGCTTGTCTGAAATGGGCGATGCGCTTGAACAGCAGGTCATTGAGTTTCCAGCCGATCCAAATGCACTCGTACCGGTTGTTTCTAGCGACGATTCAACGCAGTTTATAGCGCCCGACGCGGAGCCGTTGGGCGCAACCGAATTAATTTCACCAGACCTGGCGGACGAAACCTCGGCCGCCGTCGATACCCAGACTCAGGAAGTCATTCATGAAGCAGAGCGACTTGATCGATCAGAAGAACCCAAAGCCTGAGGCAGGCGAGCCTAATGTGGTCGTCGTAGCCAGTGAGGCGAGCGGTGCGGCTGGTTTATCGGCGGATTCGCCAAAGGTGCGCGCTAAGCGTGCGCCTCGCGCCAAGAAGGACGGTCTTCTTTCCGGAGATTTGGTTGCGGCTGAAGTCAGTGGTGGGGGCATCAATGACGGGTCAATAACTTCCCGGGCAGAGGGCGCTGTTGAGGAGATGCCAGAAGCAGCGAAGCCAGCGGTTCGTGCGCCCCGCGCTCCCCGAAAGCCTAAGATTATTGCTGCGGTGTCGACTGAAAGCGCTGAGCAAGCTCTGCCGCCTCAAGAACGATTCCTTGAGCGTCCTTTAGCTTCTGATCACGCTGAAGTGAATGTCAGCGGCGCGACCAGTGATGGGGTCATGGATCGAGCCTCTCATGAGGAAAACGCTTCGTCAATCAGCCAAGCTGGGGAAGTGGGTTTGGAAGGGCAAGCTAGCCAGCGACCTGCGCGCGTCGAGCGCGCTCCTCGTGGACCGAGGCGTGGTCGTGGCCCGCGAGAAGCAAACAGCGCGAACCCAGGCAGCGCAGATTTAAATGGCACGGCCCTCAATGTTGCAGATCCAAGCGTTGAAGGCGCCGAAGTTCAGCTAACCGATGGACGGCCTGATCGGGGCCCGCGTCCGGAGCGTGGCCCTCGAAGTGATCGGGGTCCTCGGCCGGAGCGCGGACCTCGGCCTGAACGCGGCCCTCGCCCGGAGCGGGGTGCTCGCCCAGAAGGTCCCCGTGACTGGAGTATGGATCGTCCGGTGAGCGCTGAAGATGCGGCTGAACCCATTCCGAACTTGCATGTGGATGCTCCCTTAGGGTTGAGCATCGACCCAGCCCGTCGGCGCGACCGTAACGAGCCGAGCGAGTTTGATGAAAAGCTCCATAAGGTCTTGGCGGATGCTGGTATTGGTTCTCGCCGCGAAATGGAAGATCTGATTCAGGCCGGTAGAATTTCTGTCAATGGTCGGCCTGCACACACTGGGCAAAGGGTGGCTCCCGCCGATCAAATTCGTGTCAATGGCCGCACCTTGAGGCGCGCTAATGCGCCTGCGCCTACCCAGGTGTTGCTGTATCACAAGCCGAGCGGTGAGATTTGTACTCGTGAAGACCCGCAACGCCGCTCGACCGTGTATGAGCGTCTACCCCGTTTGAAGGGAGCTCGTTGGGTGGCAGTGGGGCGTTTAGATTTCAATACCGAAGGTCTTTTGGTCTTCACCACATCGGGGGATCTGGCCAATAAATTAATGCATCCCCGCTACGGTTGGGAGCGTGAGTATGCGGTTCGCGTGTTGGGTCGAGTCAATGAGGACGCTCAAAAACGCCTTTTGGAAGGCATTCAGCTCGAGGACGGTATTGCCAAGGTGAATTCCATTTCCGAGATCGGTGGCGAAGCTGCCAACGCTTGGTATAAGGTGTGTATCTCCGAGGGTAGAAACCGCGAAGTGCGGCGCCTCATGGAAGCGGTTGGCGTGATTGTCAGTCGTTTGGTACGGGTACGCTTTGGGCCGATCGGCCTGCCTCCGGGCTTGGGTCGTACGCGTTGGGTGGAGCTCACACCCACGGATGTCTTTGAGCTAGACAACCTCGTTAAAAAGCAAGTGTTGACCAGCGAAGGTCGTGATCCCGCTGAGATTGAAGCGCTATTGTCGGCCGCCGTGGGTGCTCGTCGCAAGTTGGCCGAGCGCGATCTTGATGATGATTACGACGACGAAGGTCGTCCAGACTTTGATGATGAATCGTCACAGGTTTTTTACGACGACGAGCCTATTCCCGCCTATGTTGATGCCGGTGTTGTGGATGATTCGGTGCCCGAGTTGGTCGGTGAGCAAGCCGAAGACGACTGGCAGCCTCGCTCGGCGAATGCCCATCTCGAAGGTATTAGCAAAGTCGTTCGCAAGGGCGATAAATCTAAAGGGGCTAAGGGCGCAAAGCCGCCTCGCGGTCGAGGGTTTGTTCCTGGTCAAGGTGGTGGCCCTGGACGAGGTGGTCCGGCGATGCCAACTTTTGGAGCACGGGTTAATGCTGGCGGTGCTCCCGGCAAGGGCCGTAGCTTTAAAGATCGTGGGCGGGCCGCTGCGCCGGCCGGTATTTGGGATCCTTCGGCGGCGGCCGGTCCCTGGACGGGTGGGCCTATGGGTCCAGCCTTTGGCGTGGGTCAAGATCGTGCGCCAGGCGGGCGAGCAGGACGTGGGCCTCGGCCGAATGGACCCGGAAATGGGTTTGGCAATGGGCTTGGCAATGGGCTTGGCAATGGTCCCGGCGGGCCAGGTGGACGTCGCCCCGGAGGCGCTGGGCCACGTGGCCCAGGGCGAGGTAACGGCCAACCGATGGGCCAAGTCCGGGGCGGAAAAGGACCTGGTCAAGGGGGCCGAGGACCTCAGGGCGCGCGTCAGGATCCCGGGCAGTTTGCACCGGACGGGGCAAGCTACACTCAAAATTTTGATGCCAACGCCGGGGTGGATGGCAACGTCGCACCGTCGGTTGGGAATGCTCAAGGGCGCGGTCCAGGCGGTGGACGCGGTTTTCAAGGTTCAGGTGGGCAAGGTCGAGGCGCTGGCGGCGGCGGTCGAGGGCGTGGTCCTGGCGGTGGCCGTAGCCCCGGTGGCGGTGCAGGTGGTAGCGCAGGACAAGGGCGACGTCCGCCTATGCAAGGCGAGGGACAGCCTCAAAGTGGCGCCGATTTCGCGGGTTCCGTGCAGGGTTCTAGTACAGGCTTTATCGATCCCAATGTGGGCGGTGCTTTAGGCCAGAATCCGGGCAAAGGCAAGCCCCGTCGGCCTCAACGCAATGGTCCCAGACGAACACCAGAGGGTCAAGGCGGAGGCTCGTCGGGTGGGGATAGCGGCACGCCCAACGATTTATAGCCTTTTTTAGTTCAAAACAGGCTATAATCTAAGGCTAGTGACAATTTCGTTAACTCCTACAACTAGAGTTTGTAGAGTGGGAGCGGAGGGGTTGATTGAGGGTAAGGCGCATCGAATGATGCTAGCCGGTCATGTGTGGAAGCACAGGAACTCCTACTGAATCAACCTTGGTCGCGAGTTCAAATCATTAAAAAATGGGCTCTTTCAGGCCCATTTTTTTTTGTGTTTTATTACAGAGCGAAGTACGCGGCAAACTACAGCGCAAACTACAGGGCAAAATTGGCGGCGATCGAAAAGATTATTGAAGAATGTGTAGAAGGCTTGGGCTATGAACTCGTCGATGTAGAGTTTGTAGGCGGTGGGCTGTTGCGCATTTCAATCGATTTGAAAGACAGCGATCCGCGTGCTTTGTTGCCGATTGCGGATCCAACGATTAAGCGCGTCAGTATAGAGGATTGTGAGGCTGTGAATCGCCAGTTGGGCCATGTGTTGATGGTCGAAGACTACGACTATGAACGGCTCGAGATTGCCTCACCAGGTTTGGATCGCCCCTTACGCAAGGAGAATGACTTCAAGCGTTTTGAAGGTTTTACCGTGACGGTGAAATTAAGGGCGGCGTTCAGGGGTAGAAAGAATTACGAAGGCGTGCTGAGTGTTGAGGCGGATGGCAAGTTTGCCGTGGAGCTTGGTGCCGTGCCTTTGCATGGTGTGAAAGGTCAGCAGCAGACCAAGGCTGAACTCTTGGCCGGTGGTAAGCGGGGTGTGGCGCGGCGTGGTGCATTAGCTGCAGCGCTGAGCAAGCCGCCCAGCAAGACCGCCTTGAAGAAGGCTGAGGCCTTGGCGGCTAAGGAAAAAATGATGGCGGGCCGTGTCGAAGCGTTGGAAGCACGGGCTGCGCCGGGTAGTGAACAAGCGCGGGCGACCAAGGATCGGTCAGGCCTGAGCGGAAATGAAGAATTAGTAAGCAAGTTGGTGTTCTCGCTCGATGAAGTCGAGAAAGCCAAGTTGGTTCCTGTTGTGTAAACGAGTGGAGAAGAAAAGATGAGCCGTGAGGTTTTGCTTTTGGTCGATGCGCTAGCGCGCGAGAAAAATGTACAGCGCGAAATCGTATTTCAGGCGCTTGAGGGTGCGCTGGCTTCGGCCACCAAGAAACGTTTCGTCGATGAAACCGATGTGCGTGTTTCAATCGACCGTGAATCGGGCGAATATGATGCTTTCCGTCGCTGGCAAGTCGTGCCAGATGGTGAGCTGGAAGATCATGATTTGCAAATCATTCTCACCGAAGCGCGTAAGCAAATCGCTGACATTCAAATCGGTGATTTCATCGAAACTGAGCTAGAGCCAGCGGAGCTTGGTCGCATCGGCGCGCAAGCCGCTAAGCAAGTGATCTTGCAGCGCATTCGTGATGCTGAGCGCGAACAAATCATTAATGATTTCATGCAGCGTGGTGACATGATCCTAAACGGCACCGTCAAACGTGTGGACCGTGAAGGCATTGTGGTCGAGTCAGGAAAAATTGAAGGTCGCCTTGCTCGTGATCAGATGATTCCAAAAGAAAACCTTCGCGTGAGCGACCGGGTGCGTGCTTTTGTGATGCGTCCCAACATAGAAGGCCGTGGCCCGCAACTGATCTTGTCACGCACCTCGCCAGAATTTATTAAGTATTTGTTCTCGGTCGAAGTGCCCGAAATCGAGCAAGGTTTACTTGAAATCAAAGCTGCTGCTCGCGATCCAGGTGTGCGCGCCAAAATCGCAGTGCATACCAGTGATCGTCGCATTGACCCGATTGGTACTTGCGTCGGTGTCCGTGGCTCAAGAGTTCAGGCAGTGACCGGCGAGCTAGGTGGCGAGCGCGTGGATATCGTGTTGTGGTCAGAAGATCCCGCTCAGTTTGTCATTGGTGCCCTGGCACCTGCCAACGTGAGCTCGATTGTGGTCGATGAAGACAAGCACAGCATGGACGTGGTTGTCGACGAAGATAACCTCGCCTTAGCGATTGGTGCGGGCGGACGAAATGTGCGCTTGGCTTCTGAGCTCACGGGTTGGCAAATCAACATCATGTCGGCCGAGCAAAGTGTTGAAAAATCGCAGGGCGAGCGTCAAATTATTCGCGACCTGTTCATTGCCAAGTTGGATGTGGATGAGGATGTTGCCGATATTTTGATCGATGAAGGTTTCACCAATCTCGAGGAAGTGGCCTATGTGCCAGTTGCTGAAATGTTGGAAATCGAAGCGTTTGATCAAGACACGGTCACTGAGTTGCGTAATCGCGCTCGTAATGCCTTGTTGACTGAGGCGATTGCTACGGAAGAAAAAATTGATGCAGCCTCGCAAGATCTGCTGTCGCTTGAAGGTATGGATACAGAATTGGTCGCCAAGTTATCGGATGCCAATGTCCATACCCGTGACGATCTTGCTGAGTTGGCAGTTGATGAATTGGTGGAAGCAACAGGCGTAGACGAAGAGCGTGCGAAGGCTTTGATTATGAAAGCTCGTGCGCATTGGTTTACAGACGAAGCAGCTTGATTGGAGGTCCGAGCCTCTCGGTTCGGTTGGCCCAATTTGGCCCTGTGGGGATAACGGAGTCCGGTGAATGACAAATACGAGTAATACGGTTGCAGATTTTGCTGCTGAGTTAAAAATGCCTGCTGAGGCATTGCTAGAGCAGTTTAAGGCCGCAGGCGTAATCAAAACTGGTGCAAGTGATGCAGTCAGTGAGCACGATAAAGAGAGCTTGCTGGCGGGGCTACGTCGTGCGCATGGTGGCGCGGCCGAAGCGCCTAAGCGCAAGATCACGCTCACTAAAAAATCGACCTCTGAAATCAAGCAGGCGGACGCCACCGGGAAAGCTCGCACCATTCAAGTGGAGGTGCGCAAAAAGCGTGTCTTTGTGAAGCGTGACGAAGCCGATACTGGTGTGCCAGAAGCTGAAGTAGTGCTCGAGGTTGAAGAACAGGTGATCGAGCCTGTTGTGGCCGAAGTCGCAGTTCCGGTCTCGGTGATCGACGAAGCGACCCTCGCCAAGCGTGAAGAAGAAACCCTTCGTCAGCGCGAATTGTTGGATCGTCAAGCGGCCGAGCTCAAAGAAAAGCAAGAGCGCTTGGAGCGTGAACGCCAGCGTGAACACGAGGCGCAAGCTGAAGCTGCGCGCCGCGAAGCCCAGGCTAAGCTTGAGCAAGAGCGCTTGTCGCAATTGAAAGCTGAACAGCAAGCAAGCCAAGCCAAGCCCGCCAATGTTGATCAAACTGCCGCTGACGCACAAGCGCTTGCAATGGCTCAAGCCAATGCCGCTAAAGCAGCGGCTGAATCGGCAGAGCTAGCAGCGGCTGCCGCCAAAAAAGCAGTGGACGACTCCATCGCTCAGCAGAAGGCGCGCCGCGCGGTTGAGGATGAGGTCGCTGCGATTAATCGCTTGATGGCTGCAAGTCGCCGCCCCGCGCCTAAGAAAGTTGAAGAGCCAGCGCCAGTCGCGGTGACTCCGGCAGCGGCCGCAGCCGCAGCAGGTGCTGCAAAAACTGCCAAGGATCCCAAGAATTTATCGGGCACTTTGCACCGGGCGCCTGCGGGCACCAAGCCACCGGCCAAGCCTGGCGCACCTGGAACTGCACCTGCTGCGCCCGGAGCCCCTGGCGACAAGAAGCACGTTAAAGCCGAAAAACTTTCCTCAACCTGGTCCGAAGAGGCGCAAAAGAAACGCGCACTCAAAGGTCGTACCGATGGCGGTGGTGGTGGCGGCGCGGATCGTGGCGGATGGCGTGGGCCCAAAGCCCGACGCGGCCATCGTGGTGGTGGAGATGAGCACGAAGCCCCGCAGGTGGTTGAATTCGTGTCCAAGGAAGTTCACGTTCCTGAGACCATCTCTGTGGCCGACTTGGCCCACAAGATGTCGGTGAAAGCGACTGAAGTCATTAAGAACTTGATGAAGATGGGCCAAATGGTCACGATTAATCAAGTGTTGGATCAAGACACTGCCATGATCGTCGTGGAAGAGCTCGGCCACAAAGCCGTTGCCGCTAAGTTGGACGATCCTGAAGCCTTTATTGAAGAGTCGCAAACGACCGTCGTGCACGAGACGATTACTCGACCGCCAGTTGTGACCGTCATGGGCCACGTTGACCACGGTAAAACTTCTCTGCTGGACTACATTCGTCGCGCCAAAGTGGCTGCGGGCGAGGCGGGCGGAATTACTCAGCATATCGGTGCGTACCATGTGGAAACCGCACGTGGCGTGATTACCTTCTTGGATACCCCGGGTCACGAGGCCTTCTCGGCCATGCGTGCGCGCGGTGCCAAAGCGACCGATATCGTTATTTTGGTGGTCGCAGCGGATGACGGCGTGATGCCACAGACCAAAGAAGCCATTGCCCATGCGAAAGCAGCCGGTGTGCCGATTGTGGTCGCCATGAACAAGATCGACAAGCCCGAAGCGAGCCCAGACCGGGTCAAGCAAGAGCTGTCCGCCAACGATGTGATCATTGAAGAATACGGCGGTGATGTACCTCTGGTGCCGGTCTCGGCTCGTACCGGGGAAGGCATTGACGCACTCCTAGAAAACGTTCTCCTACAAGCTGAAGTGCTTGACTTGAAAGCGCCCAAAGATGGTCCTGCCAAAGGCATGGTCATTGAAGCACGTTTGGACAAGGGCAAGGGCCCTGTGGCTACCGTCTTGGTTCAGTCAGGTACTTTGCGTCGTGGTGACGTGCTCCTGGCGGGCGCGGCCTACGGCCGGGTTCGTGCCATGCTCGATGAAGCTGGTCGTCCGATTGAAGAGGCGGGCCCTTCAATACCTGTTGAAATTCAAGGCTTGCAAGATGTGCCTGCTGCGGGTGAAGAGGTCAATGTCCTCACCGATGAGCGCAAAGCTCGTGAAATTGCCCTGTTCCGTCAAGGCAAGTTCCGCGACACCAAGTTGGCTCGCCAGCAATCCGCCAAGCTGGAAAATATTTTCGACAATATGGGAGCAGAGGGTGCCAAGGTACTGGCTCTGATCATCAAGGCCGATGTACAAGGCTCGCAAGAAGCGTTGTCGCAGTCCCTGGTCAAGCTCTCCACCGACGAAGTCAAAGTACAAGTGGTGCATCAGGCGGTGGGTGGCATTACCGAGTCCGACATCAACTTGGCCGTGGCCTCGAAAGCCATTGTCATCGGCTTTAATGTTCGCGCTGATCAAAGCGCTAAGCGTTTGGCCGAAGGCAACGGCGTCGACATTCGTTACTACAACATCATTTATGACGCGGTAGACGAATTGAAAGCCGCTATGGCCGGTATGTTGTCGCCCGACAAGAAAGAGGAGATCCTTGGTCTGGTTCAGATCCGCGAGATCTTCAAGGTTTCCAAAGTCGGTAATATCGCCGGTTGTATGGTCATCGAGGGCGTCATCCGTCGTGGCGCGCAAGTTCGCTTGCTGCGTGACAACACAGTGGTGTGGACCGGCGAGCTTGAAACCTTGCGTCGCTTTAAAGACGATGTCCGCGAAGTCAAAGAAGGCTTCGAGTGCGGTCTGTCTCTGAAGAACTACGACGATATTAAGATTGGTGATCAGCTCGAGTCGTTCGAGATTAAAGAGGTCGCTCGTACCTCCCTGTGATGAACACCCGACACAAACCCAATTACAGCTCAGGCGCCAATGCCGGTACCACAGGAGGCACAGGTCGTGGTCACCGGGTGGCCGAGCAGGTGCACCATGAGCTGGCGCAACTTATTCAGCGCGAGCTGAAGGACCCGCGCATTGGTTTTGTGACAGTGACCGGCGTAGATCTCACGCCAGATTTTTCCTACGTGACTGTATTTTTTACCTGTATACCCAGTGATGAGGAATCGATTCAGAAGGCGCTCGCGGGACTCCGCCAAGCTGCAGGTTTCCTAAGAATGCAATTGGGTAAGCGCGTTCGAATTCATCAGACCCCTGAGGTTCGTTTCGCTCATGATGTCTCGCTCGACCGTGGTTTTGCAATGGATGCCTTAATTAAAGAGGCGCAGGCCAAACGTGCAGACTCTGACGACACCCCCTAGCGCAGGCATGTCCTCGCCGCTTTCGCCGCCTTCACCACGTAGGGCGGCACGGGGTAAGAACTTGCCCCGTGAAGCCGTGCATGGTGTGTTGCTACTCGACAAACCATTGGGACTAAGTTCTAACGATGCGCTGATTCGCGCGCGACGTTTGATGAACGCTGAAAAAGCCGGCCACGGTGGCACGCTCGACCCTCTTGCCTCAGGCCTATTGCCTCTTGCTTTTGGTGAGGCGACGAAATTTGCAGATGACTTGCTTACCGCTGATAAAACTTACATTGCCGGTATGCGCCTGGGTTTGACAACCACGACGGGTGATCGCGAAGGCGAATTTGTCGAGCGACAGGCCGTCGCAAAAAATCAGTTTACAAGTGAACAACTGGAAACAGTGTTGGCGCAATTTCGTGGCGAGCAAGAGCAAATTCCTCCCATGTATTCCGCCCTCAAAAAAGACGGTAAGGCGCTCTACGAATATGCCCGCCGTGGAGAAACGGTCGAGCGCCTGGCTCGATCCATCGTGATTCATGAGCTCAGCCTGCAGCCTTCCTCGGTGGAGGTCTTCCCGAACTCATTCCCGGTGATGGACGATCATCCAGTCATTTATTTAAAAGTAACTTGTAGCAAGGGAACTTATATTCGGGTCCTGGTGGAAGATATTGGTCGAGCGCTAGGTTGCGGCGCTCACCTTGCCAGCCTTCGGCGAACCGCAGTGGATTACCTCAGCCTAGACCAAGCAGTGAGCTTGGTTGAGTTAGAAGATATGTCCCTAGAAGCGCGACGTTTGCGACTCGATCCAATCGATTCCTTGCTTCGTCGCGTGCCGACCGTGCAGCTTGATCTAGCGCAAATGAAGCGCTTACAGATGGGGCAAAAACTTTCGCCACGAAGCTTTATCGAACAGTTTGCTGATCAGGCAGAACTTCAAGCGAGAATCCATTCGCAAAACGGCGACCCGGTGGTCGCCAAAGCCTACGGGCCCGGGCAACAACTGCTGGGAACTGTAGAAATTGATTACCAAGCGCTTAAGCCGCGCCGACTTGTACGAACTTTTAGCACTAGTGAATGATCCCTCAATCGTCGCATCGCCGACATTGAGTTTTATCCTCTAGCCGAATCCAAGACACTCTCTAATTATCTCCTCTACAAAAGATTGATCCTCATGAACACGACCGTAAACCCTGCCGCTGCTGATCCCGCCGCTGCACCATCGATTCGCAATATCGCGATCATCGCCCACGTTGACCACGGCAAAACCACCCTTGTGGATCAGTTGCTTCAGCAAGCCGGTACTTTCCGCGCTCACCAAGCGGTGGCCGAGCGCGTGATGGATAGCAACGACCTTGAGAAAGAGCGTGGCATTACGATTCTGGCTAAGAATTGTGCGGTGGAATATGCTGGTACTCGTATCAACATCGTAGACACCCCGGGGCATGCCGACTTTGGTGGCGAAGTAGAGCGTGCACTATCGATGGTCGACGGCGTGCTCTTACTGGTTGACGCAGTTGAAGGCCCGATGCCTCAAACTCGCTTTGTGACCAAGAAGGCCCTCGCACTGGGCCTACGTCCGATTGTCGTGATCAATAAAATTGATCGCCCCGGAGCGCGCCCAGATTGGGTGATTGACCAGACTTTCGATTTGTTTGACAAACTAGGTGCCACCGAAGAGCAACTTGACTTCGTGACGGTTTACGCCTCTGCGATCAATGGTTACGCTTTGTCCGCGATGAAGGATCTTCCTGAGAATGTCGCCACGGCTGAGACGGCTAAAGCTGCAGGCCTGAGCATGAAACCGCTGTTTGAGGCTGTACTGGCCCAGATTCCTGCACGTGGCGATGATGCTGATGGCCCCTTGCAATTGCAAATCTCCGCGCTCGATTACTCCAGCTATGTTGGCAAAATCGGTATTGGTCGCATCAAGCGCGGAAAAGTCCGCACGGGTCAGTCTGTCACCATCATGTTTGGTGATTCAGCCGAAACAGGCCATGCGCCGGTGAACGCCAAGATTAATCAAGTACTACATTTTGCAGGGCTTGAGCGCGTGGTTGTAGACGAAGCGCAAGCCGGTGACATCGTGGCGATTAACGGCATTGACGCTATTGGTATCGGTTGTACTGTGACCGCGGTCGATAGACCAGAGGCACTGCCTCTCTTGAACGTCGACGAGCCTACAATGACCATGGAATTCTTGGTCAATACCTCGCCTATGGCGGGGCGTGAGGGCAAGTTTGTCACCAGCCGCCAAATTCGTGAACGCCTTGAACGTGAACTCAAAGCCAACGTGGCCTTGCGCGTAGATTTTAGCGGTGACTCCGACACCTTCATTGTGTCTGGCCGAGGTGAGTTGCACCTGACCGTGCTGTTAGAGAATATGCGTCGGGAGGGCTATGAAATGGCCGTGTCGCGCCCCAAGCCGAAGCTGCGTATGGTAGACGGTGTAAAACAAGAACCATACGAAATGCTCACCATGGATCTTGAGGAAACTCATCAAGGCCCAGTGATGGAGTTTTTAGGTCGTCGCCGTGGCGATCTGCAAAACATGGAGCCGGATGGCAAGGGCAGGGTACGTCTTGAGTACCGTGTGCCTGCACGTGGCCTGATCGGCTTTAGCAATGAATTTTTGAACCTCACCCGCGGCACCGGCATCATGAGCCATGTGTTTGATGAGTACGGTCTGTGGGCCGGCGACATGGAAGAGCGCCGCAATGGTGTACTGATCTCGCAAGACGATGGCGACGCGGTGGCCTACGCCCTGTGGAAGCTGCAAGAGCGTGGTCGCATGTTTGTGAGCCCCGGTGACCCACTTTATGAGGGCATCATCATTGGTATTCATAGCCGTGATAATGATTTGGTGGTGAATCCTGTCAAAGAGAAAAAGCTCACCAACGTGCGCTCCTCTGGAAAAGACGATGCGATTGTTCTGGTCACTCCAATTCAGCTCACCCTAGAGAAAGCAGTTGAGTTCATTGCGGATGACGAGCTGGTTGAAATTACCCCCAAGAGCATTCGTTTGCGTAAGCGTTATCTGAAAGAGCATGACCGTAAGCGTGCTAGCCGTGAGTCTGAGGCTGCCTAATTGCCTCGGACTCTGAAAATTGCCCTAGTCATCGGCCTTGCTTTTCTTAACCATGCTTGTATGGTGATTGCGGTGGCTGATGCTGCTGTGACTACTGTTGCGACTGTTGTTAAGGTGGGGGTTAAAGCGACTGGGGCGGTGGTGGGGGCGGTTATTCCTGATTCTAAGGATGACGAGAAGAAATAGGGTGCGCCGTAGTTTGCTGCGACCGAGGAGGATCAGGTCGGCGTGGCACTCAACTCCGGGGCTGTCCCCCGCCCCGGCTGAAGAAGCCGGGACTCCTCCTAATACTATTACGCTTATCCCCGTTGCGCTGGAGGGGATCCGAGTTGCTGACCCTGTTCTCCTCCTTGGGACATTGATCCCGACATAAAGAC
>JAYVKZ010000385.1:0-3334 GCA_043767985.1 Betaproteobacteria bacterium | reverse complement strand
GCTAGCCTCGAAGTGACCGAGAATGATCGCGACCATGAGCGCAATAGCCGTTCACGTCTACCCATGGGTACACGGCTGACACGGCTAGAGCTTTTGAATCTTGCCCTCATGGCATCGGAAAATCGGGCCGCCAGCGCCCTGGCTCGCCAACACCCGGCAGGCGAGGGTGCCTTTGTGCTTGAGATGAATGCCAAGGCCAGAGCCCTTGGGTTGACGGATACGGCCTTTACGGAAAGTACCGGACTGTCCAGCGCCAATGTGTCGACTGCGCGCGATTTGGCCAAGTTGGTGCAAGCAGCAGCTCGTTACCCCTTAATTCGTGAGCTTTCAACGTCTGTGGAACTAACGGTTGAAGCCGGGACGAGACAAGTGACCTTTCGAAATACGAATCGCTTGGTAGGTGCAGAATCCTGGGGCGTGTTGCTTCAAAAAACCGGTTTTATTTCCGAGGCGGGCCAATGTTTGGTCATGATGGCGCGCTGGGCCGAACGGCCAATGATTATGGTGTTTTTAGATTCAGCGGGCCGTCATTCGCGGTTGGGTGATGCCCAACGTGTTCGCGATTGGTTAGATTCTCGAGGCCCGGAAGTTCGTGGGCAGGATCAGCGTAGCCAGGAGCCGCGCACTCAAGCGCCGCGCGCCAAATTGCAAAACCAGTCTGGTAACGGTAGTAAATCAGTCACGCGCGTCGAAGCCCAGGGCTGAGGATATGCCGGCCGCCGTTTGGCAGAGCCGGTCAATCCAATCATCTTGGTGAAAGTCGGCAGGGGCTGAGATTGATAGTCCGGCAATCAGCTTTCCCTGATCGTCCCGAATACCGGCCGCCACGCAGCGCACACCCAGCTCCAACTCTTCATTGTCGCGTGCAAAGCCACGCGCTCGCACCAGGGCGAGTTCGCGCTCAAGTAGGGCGACTTCAGTGATGCTGTTCTTGGTATGCCCAGCCAGTCCGGTGCGGGTAGCATAGGCACGGACATTCTTGCTATCGTCTGCCGCAAGAAATAACTTGCCAACAGAGGTAAGGTGCAGCGGCGCACGGCCACCCACGGCACGGACCACTTGCATGCCCGAGCGTTCTGAGAGCGCACGTTCAATATAAACAATTTCGTCCGCCTGACGAATCGACAAATTGATAGGTTGACCGGTGGCCCGGTGCAGTTCGCGCATTGGGCCCATGGCCGCATCGCGTACATTTAGACGTGCTTTGACCAAGTTGCCAAGCTCGAGAAGGCGAATTCCAAGTTGATAAGTTCCAGGCTCCGTGCGGTCGACAAAGCGGGCAGTCACCAAGTCATTTAATATTCGATGGGTGGTGGAAGAATGTAGTCCGGTATTGGCGGATAATTCCTTCAAGCTGACTGGATCGGGATGAGCGGCGAGTTCGTCCAAGAGGCTCACCAAGCGCTCGATCACCTGGATGACGCTCTTGCCGGAGTCCGTAGATGTTGTTTTGGGTCGGGCCATGATGCAGTGCGGAAGATAATTGCCTTTTATACCACCAAGTGAAATGCATGTCACTATGCAAAAAATTATGACTCAAAATTTAGACAATCTTTCACGTGATCCAGCTGCCAGAGTGGCTGCGCTCGAATCGGTCCTCATCGCTAAAGGCTATATTGATCCCAAGGCTGTCGATGCGATCATTGACACCTATCAAAACAAGGTCGGACCGCGCTATGGCGCCAAGGTGATCGCACGGGCCTGGACCGATCCGCAGTTCAAGGCCTGGTTGCTAAGCGATGCCACGGCCGCCATTAGCTCCATGGGCTATACCGGGCGCCAGGGTGAGCACATGACGGTGTTGGAAAACACGCCAGATACGCATCATATGGTGGTGTGTACGCTGTGCTCATGCTATCCCTGGGCCGTGTTGGGATTGCCGCCGGTTTGGTATAAATCGCCAGCCTATCGCTCGAAGGCGGTGATTGATTCTCTCGGCGTACTAAAAGATTTTGGACGGGAGTTGCCTAGCCATGTCCGCATTAAAGTCTGGGACTCCACCGCTGAAATGCGCTATCTGGTCTTGCCGATGCAACCAGAGGCGTCCAAGGGCTTAAGCGGCATCGCCCTGGAAGCTTGGGTCAACCGTGATGCCATGATTGGTACGGGGTTTGCTGAGGCACCGTCATGAACGGCCCTCAGGATTTAGGCGGCTTGCAAGGTTTCGGCGCGGTGATGCCTGAGCCGAATCAGCCGATTTTTCATGCGCCTTGGGAAGCGCGAGCGATGGCTCTGGTGGTTGCTATGGGAGCGACAGGCTCCTGGAATATTGATCGCTCGCGGTTCCGTCGCGAAAGCCTGCCACCGGCTGTTTACTATGCCAGCAACTACTATGAAATTTGGATGGGTGGCCTGGAGGGCCTGCTTGAAGAAAATGGTTTAGTGAGTTCGCAAGAGCTTGTCGAAGGCAAGGCTTTGAGTGCCACCAGGGGAGTGAATAAAACCTTGAAGCTCGCGGATGTCGAGGCGACCTTGCTTCGCGGCTCACCGACTAACCGGGATGTTCCCTCGCAGCAAGCGAAGTTTGCTGTGGGTGACTGGATCGTCACCATCAATGAACATCCATTGCACCATACCCGTTTGCCGCGTTATGTGCGTGCGAAGGTCGGAAAGGTACTGAGTTATCACGGGTTTCACGTGTTTCCAGACAGTAATGCGCAAGGGCTGGGGGAGGCACCTCAGGCGCTTTATACCGTCGAGTTTGACGCTAAAGCCCTATGGGGTGAGCACACCACGGCCTCCACCGTGTGCGTTGATTGTTTTGAGTCTTATCTGCGGCCTTTTTCTCAATGAGTGTGTTCTCAGAAGGCACGTCGCAGGCAACTGATTCGGTGGGCGTGCCGACCTTGCCGGGCATGGATGAAGCCTGGCAGGCGCATCTGTTCGCGCTCACGGTCGCCCTCAATGAGCGCGGGCTTTTCTCTTGGTCAACTTGGGGAGAGTATTTTGGTCCGGCGTTGAAGTTGCAATATCCGAACCATGGCGATGCGAGTGACGTCGGGGTTAATCGCCACTATTTCTTGGCCTGGCAAGCAGCATTGGAGCAATTGCTTTCTGATATGGAAATCGCCTTGCCGCTTGATATCGGTATGCGTGCGCAAGCGCAAGGTTGTTACCCTCGGGTGGCTCGCGCCCCCATGGTTTTTAGAGCCCTGGCGCAAAGCCCTGGCAACACGGGACCGGCATAAATTAAACCGGTGTAAAGCTGCACTAAATCCGCGCCCGCTTCCATTTTGCTGAGAGCGTCCCGTGCCGACATAATGCCGCCAACACCAATGATGGGGTAGTTTTTGGGCAAGAGGCGGCGCAGTTGCCGGATCACCTGGTTGGAGGC
>JAYVKZ010000384.1:0-8910 GCA_043767985.1 Betaproteobacteria bacterium | reverse complement strand
CTTGGCGAGCTCAAGCTTGAGGAGGTCGCCGGCCGTGCCTGAGGCGATACCGTCGGTGTTGGCGGCGATCACAATCTGTCGCGTTAAATCCTTACGATTAATTTGAGTCGGCCCGAGCGCACGCTGAAAGTCGGCGATTTGTCGCAAAGGAATCATTTTCGGGCTGCCATCGGCGTCGAGCTGGTTGGAGGTGACTCGCATGCGTTCTAAGTCGCCGACGTTGTTGCGTTCACTGCGCGGTAGGCGTACTTTCACATCGTAGTTCTCGTCATCGGCCGCTCGCCAGGTACTGGCCGACTCACCGGCTAACAAGGGGCGTAGCGCGGCGCTGATCTGTGCGACCCCAATTCCTAGATCAGAGGCCAGGGCGCGGTTGATCTCCACCGAATAGATGGGCTTAGCGGGTTTCGACGAGCTGTCGACATCCACCACACCGGGGATCGACTCCACCGCCTTTTGAACCTGCACGGCGATCTTTTCAAGCTGCACTGGATCTTGGCCGAGAATACTGATCTGAATCGGCTTGCCGGAGCCCACCACGTTGAGGGTGCCCAAATCGGTAATGGTAATGCCCGGAATCGTGGCCAAGCGCTCACGCACCGGGCGGCGCATTTGTTGCACCGAGAGTTTGCGCTCGGCGCGGGGAATGAGCTTGGCAAAAAGAGTGGCGTAGTTTTTGCCTAAGGCGACACCGGTATTGACGGTCCCGTAGGTGAGGGTGACACCGTCAAACTCACGCATGGCTTTCTCAACCTGCTGAAGCTTTTGCTGGGTCAGCTCGAGCGAGGACCCCACCGGTGTATAGAACGACACGTAAAACTCATTGTTGTCCGCCTGGGGTACAAACTCAGTACCCACTTGCTTGACCAAGACGACGGCGCCCACCAAACTTAGCACCGCAATCAGCAAGGTGAGGGCACGATGGCGCAGGCCCCATCCTAAGAGGCGCACATAGAAATTTTCTAGAGACTCCATCCAGCCTTGAAATTTTCGCAAGCCCCAAGCGATGGGGCCACGACCCCGGGCGCCGTGGGCGTCGGGATCTTTCCAGACCGAGGACAACATTGGGTCGAGCGTGAAGGAAATCAGCATGGAGAGCATCACCGCAAACGCCACGGTGACACCGAACTGCTTGAAGAAGCGCCCGATGATGCCGCCCATGAACCCAATTGGCAAGAACACCGCCACAATGGTGAAGGTGGTGGCCGCGACCGCCAGACCAATTTCTTGCGTGCCATCAAACGAGGCTTGCTTATGGTCTTTGCCCATGGCTTGATGGCGCACAATGTTTTCGCGCACCACAATCGCATCGTCAATCAACAGACCCACGCAGATGGACAAGGCGAGCAAGGTAATGACATTGATGGTGAAGCCCATTAGGAACATCACGAGAAAGGTGCCGATCAAAGAGATGGGCAGGGTCAAGCCGGTGATCACGGTTGAGCGCCAAGATGACAAGAATAAAAACACAATCAAGACAGTGAGAATCGCGCCTTCGATAATGTTGCGCTGAACGCTTTTTACGGAGTTACGGATCGAAGTGGAGGAGTCCCGCACGACGACCAGTTTTACATCCGCAGGCAGTTGCTTGGCCAGATCGACGGTGAGTTTTCGGATGCCATCCACCACCTGAATCGTGTTCTCGCCTTGCGACTTGACGATGTCGAGCGAGATGGCTCGCTTACCATCGATGAGCGCGACGTTGTCTTCTTCTTCCTGGCCGTCCAGCACGGTGGCGACCTGGCCCAAGTACACCGGTTGATTGCCGCGCCGCGTCACAATAATGCGCTCAAAATCGGCCGCGTTTTTGAGGCGAGCCTTGATCTGAACGACTTGCTCGCGATCTTTCGACACCAAGGTGCCGGCCGGCAGCTCTTGGTTTTCATTGCGCAGCGCGGTGATGATTTGATCAACGCCTACTTTTAACGCTTCCATCTCACTCGGCTTAAGTTGAATCTGAATCTCTCGCTTGAGACCGCCGACTAAATTCACGCGCCCCACGCCCCGCGAGTTTTCCATACGACGCTTGACGACCTGGTCTGCCAAGGTGGTGAGTTCTCGGGTCGTGCGTTGGTCGGATTGAATGGCCACCGACACAATGGCATTGTCGTCCGGGTTGATACGGGTCACTAGAGGTTCTTTCACCTCCTTCTTGAACAGTGGTTTGACCAAGGCGATTTTTTCGCGCACGTCTTGGGCCGCTTTGGCGGGATCAATCGTCAAGTCGAATTGGACGATCACCACCGACTGGCCTTCGTACGAGCGGGAACGTAGCTCCGACACGCCGCTGATGGTGTTCACCTGCTCTTCAACTTTACGGCTGACATCCGACTCCACCACCTCGGGTGAGGCCCCTGGGTATTCCGTGGAAATCACCACTACCGGGAAAGTGACATCAGGAAATTGCTCGACGGACAGTCGGTTATAAGAAAACAGCCCGAGCACCACGAAGGCCAGCATCATCATGGTCGCAAAGACTGGGTGCTGGATAGAAACGCGAGTGAACCACATGTTCGTACCGCTTACCGGAGCTTGACGGTGATGCCGGGACGAAGGGTGCCGAGATTCACACCAATGATTTGTTCACCCGCTTTTAAACCCGAGATAATTTCGACCACACCTTCGCTACCATTACTCGCTCGACCGGTTTCATCTCTTGCACCAAGTTTAATGTCACGCTCGGCGAGTTTGTCGCCATCCAGGAGGTACACAAAGTTACGCCCTGCGGCCTCACGGAGCGCGTTGATCGGCACCACCAGTACATTGCTTCGTTGGTCGAGGGCGAGTACGCCTTGCACAAACAAACCCGCACGCACACGGGAGTCATTGTGTTCAATGGCGATATAAATAGGGACAGAGCGCGTGCCAGCTTGCGTGCTTGGGCTAATTCGAACCACTCGCCCTTTGAAAGGCTTGTCGATCCCTTCGATGCTGAGAGCGATGTCCTGACCCACTCGCACGGATCCGATATCGCTAGACGGAATCGCCGCCTCGAGTTCCACCTTACTTAAATCGACGATCGACAGGATGCGGCTGTCCGGGGATATTTTCTCACCGGGTTGTGCGAATCGCTCCGCAACGATGCCGTTCATTGGCGCCAGCACACGGGTGTCATTCAAGGCCTTTTTAGCTTGCGCCATTTGCGCCTTGGAGGCATCCAAATTGGCAACCGCAACGTCATAACCAGATTGCGCGGTGTCGAAAGCGCTTTGCGAAATGAAGTTCTTCTCCAGAAGCTGACGATTGTTGTCCAAGGTGCGTTTGGCTTGATCGAGCTGCGCCTCTGCGCCCCGCAACTGAGCGTCGCGCTCTTTGATGCGCAAGTCGAAATCGACCGTATCAATTTTGGCGAGCAATTGCCCCGCCGTGACGGCACTGCCTTCACGCACCAACATCTCGGTGAGCTCGCCCGCTACTTTTGACTTGACGAGCGTTTGGTTGGTGGCCCGCAAGGTGCCTGTAATCGGGACTTGGCGAGACAGGTCGCCAGGCGTGAGTTTGAAGAGCTCCTGCGCTGAGAGCTCCATGACCGTGGGTATGACGGGTTTGGCGGGCGAGCTGATGGTGCCTTTGGCGGTTGGTTGTTCTGAACTCTGCCCTAACTTGTTCTTGATCACGACGCCTGCGCCTACGAGCGCCACAATGAGAAGACTGATGATGCTAAGGTTTCTTTTGTTCAACACAAACTCGGATTTTGTTCAGGGAGAAATGAGTAGGCCACTTAACGGGACGTTGCTGACTGTAGCTGGCGGGCTGCTAGAAGCGCGAGAGCGCGGTCCGACGCAAAAGCGCGAAACATGTTCTCGCGATGTGCCTGTATTAATTGCTCAGGATCGCTGATGTGACATTGAGGTTGGCAAGCACCAATCGAATGCTGCCAGATGGATTGAATGACCAGCGGTGCCATCACCAAGTGACAGGCGCTTTCGACATCTAAGGGACGGAACTCGCCGGTGTTGATACCTGCTTGAATGATCTGGCCAATGAGGGCATGGCTCGGTTCAATCACCTCGTGTTGAAAAAACAAAGCCATCTCTGGAAAATTACCTGATTCGGCGATCACCACCTTGCAGATGCCCGAGCTTTTGGTGCTCCCAAACTTTGTCCACCAATCTCGAAAAAACAAATCCATCCCTTCGGTGGCTGTCAAATTGGAGCTGGACAGTCCTTCCGCGAACTCTTTGATGATCGGCACAATGGTTTCGCGCACCACGGCCTTAAACATCTCTTCTTTGCTCGAAAAGTACAGGTAAAGCGTGCCTTTACTTACTCCTGCGCGAATGGCGATTTCGTCGAGTTTGGTCGCGGCGAAGCCTTTTTCGACGAACAGGTCCAGCGCGGCCGAGATGATTTCGGCAGGTCGAGCCTCTTTGCGACGCTCCCAGCGCGGGTTCACCAAGGGTTTCGAAGGCTCAAAATCGGGGACTTTAAGAGTGGAAGTAGGTAAATTCATGGGTTACTGACTAATTAGTCACTTACTATAGCTGACTGGCTTGATTTGTACAAGTGACTCGCGAAGCGTCTGAAAAAGCTGGGCCACGTCGATGGGTTTCGACAACCAATGAATTTCCTCATCTACCGGATCGACCAACACGTCACTTTTTAGTCGACCACTCATCAAAATTCGCTCGGCATCGGGCTGTGCAAGCTCGGAGATTCGCAACAGGTCTAGGCCCGTTTTTGCCGCGCCGAGATCAAAGTCACAAATCACCACATGATAATTGGCCGCACTTGTTAAGAGTGTCTGAGCATTTTGGGCCGTTTGGGCCTGGGTGACGCTCGCGCCCCAAGTTACTAGGAGGTTTTTGAGGGCAAGGAGTGTGGCTTCGTCGTCATCAACGATTAACACGCTAAGCGACTTTAAGGGGGTACTGAGTGCTCGGGGAGCTTCAGCTGTTTGAATGACAACTTCAGCCGGGACCATGGGGAGCAAAATTTGAAATGCCGAACCCATGCCAACCTTGCTCTCCACCAAGACACTTGCCGTCAGTCGTTCGCAGATGGCCTTCACGATAAAGAGCCCAAGGCCGTAGGACTCATAGCGTAGGTCTTTGGCTTGAGCACTTTCGGTGGCAGCCGGGCTGGGTCGTTTGAGCGTCTTGCCTTCTTGAAAGAGTTGTCGCAGTTGTTCGTTTGAAATGCCGCGACCGCTATCGATGACAACGACACTGATCTTCGGGCCCCGGCGACGTACGCCAATCAACACCCGGCCTTGGTCGGTGTAGCGCAGGGCGTTCGACAGCAGATTTCGGATGGCGCGCTCCAGTAACAGTGCGTCGCTTAGCACCCAGGCTGAGGTCTTGACGGTTTTCAGGCTCAAGCCTTTGGCCCGTGCATGTTCGCGGTATTCGAGGCCAAGACGTTCTAACATGGGCCCGAGCGCGACAGCCTCCAGCTTTAACGGGCCCTCTGAGATATTGGCACGTCTTAAGTCCAGGAAGGAGCTCAGCATGTTTGACATGCTTGCCAAGGCGAGGCGCATACGCGCGCTGATCGCCTGTTGTTCCGGGTTGAGGTCAAATTGGCGCATCAATTCCAAGTTCAGGGCCACCGCCTGAAGAGGTTGTCGCAAATCATGGTTGGCTGCGGCGAAAATTCGATCTCGCTCCATCGCCAACAACTGAATTTCACTGCGCTGTTGATCGGCATGTTCTAGCGCGAGTTGCAAGCGATGATCTTTCGCCAGGACGGATCTTGCGACCGCGAAGCTCATGATCACACAAATGCCGGCGGTTTGGCTGAACGCGAGTAGGCCGAACAGCTCCATCGGCGCAAACCCGAGGTAATACAGCACATAGGCTAGGCTAGAACCCACGTAAACAGCAATGGCTGCACAGTATATTTTGGCGTGAAGGACGTTCTTTCTTATGGCCAAAATGCAGATGGTCAAACATACTAGCGCGCCAATAAAGAGGATCGGCATGGTCATTTGGGCGCCTAGCTTCAAGTCGATGAGAAGCAAAGCCAAGATAGCGGTCGTCCCTAGCCAGCCTGTGATCCTGAGTACAGTGTTGGCGAAGGGAATGTGTTTGTCGAGAGCGAGGAAAACGCGCTGATGCCAGCACAGCAGAAAGAGCAAAACCGCGTACGAGATCTGACCAAACCAACGAAATTGCCACCCAGATATCTTGGGAAATATCTCGGGGCCAAGACCGATGAGCCAAGAAGAGGCGAGCAGATCTGCCAGGATCAAACCAATAAACAGTGGATCACCCTCGACTTTTTCCATTTTGCGCAGCAAGACGATAAAGAGCATCAGCGACAAGGGCACGGCGTAGGCCACAATCAGCCAGAAATGTAGGCGCAGGCTGTCCGCGCGGTGGGCGCTCTCTCTTTGTACCTCCAGCAAATACTTGATCGGCGCAGCAGTTTGGGACCGCAGTAGAAACTGCGCCTGTTCTTTGCCTTGCAGGGTGAGGTCAAAGCTGGGGGCACGATCACGCTGAAAGCTTGCTGTTGCCGTCTCATGCCGTCCCAGCACTCGCTCCCATCGCCCTACGCGAAGCCAATAGAGCTCTACCACTTCCAAGGTGGTTTGTCGGGTGCTCAAAACCAGTGCTTGGGATTCGTCTGTTGGGTTTGAAATCGCAAAAGTAGCCCAGGCAGGTTCGGTTTGACGACCAAAGTCGTCATCACTATGTCGCATCGCAAAACCTTCACCTGCGGCCAAGCGATCAAATGCCTGTTCGGGAAGAAGCCCTGGCTGATGTGCTTTGAGATAGACGCGAACGCCCGTCCAAAGCTGCGTGGGTTTTGTTGTCGATGCCTCTAAGGGCACGGAAGGAGCAAGCGGTGCCTCGACACGCGCTTGAGTGCGGGCTTGAAGAGCCGCGACATTCACGAAGAGTAGAAAAACGAGCGCGAGAACTTGACCAAAGGAAACGCGTCCAACACCCCAAGTCGCCATGGCCAAGATTGGCCGTCTAGCCCACCAGGCCCGCACGTTGCTGCTCAAAAAACAGACGTGCCGCTTCGGTGCGATTGCGCACTTGAATACGTTCGAGAATTTCGCGGACATGGGACTTTACGGTGTTGATCGCAATGCTATGGCGCTCAGCAATTTCCAAATTAGAGTATCCGGCGGCCAAGTCCTGCCAGATGGCAAGCTGCTTGGAGGTGAGTTCCGAGGCAACTCGAGCCGTCTGATCGTGATCGTCAACGGCAGAAAGTGTGGGCCAATTCGCCTCAAGAGCCTGATAGAGAGACTTTACATCATCGCTCTTGGCAACGAAGGCCTTGGCGCCTTGGCCTAAACACTGCTGGATCAGAAGAGCGTGCGAGAGCCCAGAAAAGACAATTTTGGGGACCAAGGGCCAAGCCGAGGCCAAAGCTTCGAAGGTACCGATCCCCTTTGAATCGGGTAGCGACAAGTCGAGCACAATGAGGTCGAACTCCCGGCCTTTACTTCGCAGCGCGAGTGCCGTTTTTAAACTATGGGCCACTTCAACCACGGCCAAGGCATCTTTGGAACGAATGACAGCCGCAACGGATTCCGCCACCATAGGATGATCATCAAGTACAAGGGCTTTTCGGTTGGACATCTTGCTAGGCGCTCATTGCTAAAACTTTGGCGATTCCGAGTCTGCGGGGCTATGAAACCGAGTGAGAAGCATTATTTTGCATGAAAGTATGCTGCACAAGGGCTTTTCCCGTCTCATCCAGAAGGGTGAAGAAATTGGCGGAAATTGGGACACGGGCATGGGACAATCTGGCGCGGCGCTACTTTGCCCAAGATTTTAGGGGTATGAATGTTTGAGTTTCTTGCTAATCTACCTTTATTGGTGAAAGCCGCGATTTTAGGCGTCGTGGAAGGACTCACCGAGTTTCTGCCGATCTCTAGTACGGGTCACTTAATTCTCGCAGGCAGCCTCTTGGGCTGGCATGATGAAAAAGCCAAGGTGTTTGAGATTGTCATTCAAACCGGTGCGATGTTGGCGGTGATTTGGTATTTTCGCGTCAAAATTTTGAAAGTCATCACTGGTCTGTTTAGCGACCCGGTCAGTCAGCGCTTTGCCTTCAATGTACTCATTGCCTTCATGCCGGCTGCCGTCCTGGGCTTGGCTTTCGGCAAGTATGTCAAAGCCTTTCTGTTCAAGCCCGTGCCAGTCGCCATTGCCTTTATCGTCGGGGGCTTAATTATTCTTTGGGTCGAAAAACGTCCCGCTGCTAAGCGCAAGCCGCGAATTCAAGCGATGGAAGACCTGAGCCATTTTGACGCTTTGAAGCTTGGTTTCGCGCAGGCCTTGGCCTTGATCCCCGGCACAAGTCGCTCAGGCGCCACCATTATCGGCGGCATGCTGTTTGGTCTTTCCCGTAAAGCGGCCACCGAGTTCTCGTTTTTTCTGGCCATCCCCACCTTGGTGGGCGCAGGCGTATACGACACCTACAAGAACCGTGCTTTGTTATCGGTTGCGGATTGGCCATTGTTCGCCGTGGGTACGATTATTTCCTTCATCAGCGCCTTGGCTTGCGTGCATTGGTTAATTCGCTTCGTAGCGACACGCGACTTTACCCCGTTTGCTTGGTACCGCATTGTCTTCGGCCTCGTGGTGTTGTTAACCGCCTATTCGGGCCTGGTGACTTGGGCTGTTTAACGGCGACACCCGTTAAATTCTCTCGAAGATCAGATCTCTGACCTCGTGGCCCAACTTGATGCCCCGGTTTTCAAACTTAGACAAAGTACGGTAAGAGGGCTTCGCGGCATAGCCTGTGAAGCGGTTCTTGAGTAAGGGTTCAGCACTGAGAACCTCGAGCATTTGCTCGGCATACGGTACCCAATCGGTGGCCAAATGAAGGTAGCCACCGGGCCGTATGCGGGTTGCAACTAGGCTCACAAAAGGAGCCTGAATCAAGCGCCGTTTATGATGCCGCACCTTGTGCCAAGGGTCCGGGAAAAAGACATGAGCACCC
>JAYVKZ010000383.1:0-36627 GCA_043767985.1 Betaproteobacteria bacterium | reverse complement strand
GCGATTACCCGACACCTGATACCCTTTATGATAGTGACCGTGCTGGTGGTGCTGATCATCACTTATTTCCCTCAAATTTCCTTGCTCCCGGTTAAATGGATTCGCGGCGGTTAAAGATGTTCCCTTCAACAATACTTCTAGGATGTATCGCTGACGATTTCACTGGCGCTACCGACTTGGCCAATAACTTGGTGAGAGCAGGCATGCGGGTGACCCAGGTCATCGGCGTGCCCACAGACGAGTTGGCGCTCAATGCGCAGGCTGATGCGATTGTGGTGAGCCTGAAATCGCGCACCACGCCGCCCGCCGAGGCGATCAAGGAATCGTTAGCGGCGCTGGCCTGGCTTCAAGCTCGTGGCGCCCAACAAATTTACTTTAAGTACTGCTCCACGTTTGACAGCCTGTATGAGGGGCCGGTGCGCGGCAATATTGGCCCGGTGACCGAGGCCTTGATGGACGCCTTGAAGAGCGATTTCAGCGTCGCCACCCCCGCTTTTCCGGACAGTTTGCGTACCGTGTTTAAAGGCCATCTCTTTGTGGGTGAAGCTCTGCTCAGTGAAAGCGGCATGCAAAGCCATCCCTTGACGCCGATGCGAGATGCGAACCTCGTGCGGGTGATGCAAGCGCAATGCAGTCGAAAAGTGGGGTTGATTGATTACAAAGTGATTGCTCAAGGCGAAGCCGCCATTACAAAACGGATATCGGTGTTACGGGCTGAGGGGGTCGGCATCGCCATTGTGGATGCCCTAAATAACCCAGACCTGATGGTGTTAGGGCGTGCACTCAAAGGCATGCCGCTGGTCACGGCCGGTTCCGGTGTCGCCCTTGGCTTGCCGCAAAATTTTGAGTTGACGAGTGCGGGCGCCTCTCCAGCGACCAACAACGCAAGGGCTACTTTGCCGACGCAAGCCCTGACTGTGGTGTCAAATCAACTCCCTAGCCCCGAGGGCTTACAAGCGATTGTATCGGGCAGTTGTTCTGTCGCGACGAATCGCCAGGTCGCCCACTTCCAAAGTTTGGGGCGCGCGGCATGGGCCGTCGATCCGATGGCGATTGTGGCGGCTGGTGAGGCTGGCCGAGAGTATGCCGATCAAGTGCTGCAATGGGCGGCTCCGAAGCTGGCCCTAGGGCCGGTCTTGATTTACTCCACCGCAGCATCCGACACCATCAAGGCTGTGCAGGCCGAGCTCGGTGTTGACGAAGCAAGCAGCATGGTTGAGAAAACACTTGCCCGTATCGCTACAGGACTATTGGCCCTGGGTGTTCGCCAACTCATCATTGCGGGCGGTGAGACTTCAGGCGCCTGCGTGCAAGCCTTGCAGGTCAAACAATTGCAGATCGGTGCGCAGATTGATCCAGGGGTGCCCTGGTGTTTCACGAGACCACCCTCGCTGCTCGGTAAAGGGTTGCACCTCGCGCTCAAGTCAGGCAACTTTGGCACGGATGATTTCTTTAGCAAGGCCTTCGAGGTGTTGAAGTGACGGGTGGGACATCGACCGAGAGCCAGGCACGCGAGGAAATTTGCAGGGTCGGTAAAAGTCTTTTCGAGCGCGGTTATGTACACGCGACGGCGGGCAATATCAGTGTTCGCTTGTCAGATGGCTTTTTGATCACACCGACCGATGCTTGTCTTGGGTTCCTCGATCCAGCGACGCTCGCCAAGCTGGATTCGTCGGGGCAACAGTTAAGTGGCGCGACGGCAAGTAAAACGCTTGCACTCCATCGTGCAATCTATCAAGCCACCCAAAGTATCGATCCAAACACCGCCTGCATTATTCACTCTCATAGCACCCATTGCGTTGCACTGTCACTTGGCAAGCTTGGGCCGGAGCCATCAGAACTCCTGCCTGCGATCACACCCTACTTCGTCATGAAAGTGGGTAGAGTGCCATTGATCGAATATCATCGCCCCGGCTCGGCGCTTGCGGCAAAGGCTGTGGCGGAGCGAATTGCCCAGTATGCAGCGCTACAAAGGCCGATCCGCGCGGTCATGCTCGCAAGGCTCGGTCCCAATGTGTGGCATCAAAGCCCGGCGAGCGCGATGGCCGTCCTCGAAGAACTTGAGGAAACCGCGAAGTTAAGCCTTGCTAAGCCTGATACCGAGCCATTAAGCGAAACGCAGATCGACGAGCTTCGACAGTTTTTCGGGGCGCGCTGGTAAAGGGTTTTGATGGGTCAGAACCAATTCGTCACCCCTTCTTCCCCTCAAAAGCATACCCATAAGCCATCTTATAATCGACGGTCGTGTCGTTCTGCCAACGGGCGGCACGCTTGGCAAAAGCTTCCATCGAGTCCAAGACTTTTTTAAACATCGGGGTCTCAGAACTCTTCTTGGCGACCACCTTGTCCCAGGCTTGGAGCTGGGCGCGCAAAATCGTGTCGGGGGTTTTGTAGAACTTCACGCCAGCGGTTTGTTGAAGCTCCAAATAGTCTTTGGAATAGCGATCAATGGCCTTCCAGCTCATGGCGGCCGAGGACGCCTCCACCGCATATTCAATGATGGAGCGCAACTCCACGGGTAGTGCGTTGTACTTGGTTTTATTGAACAAGATTTCAAACTGCTCGCAAGGCTGATGGAAGCTTTGCAGCATGCACACTTTGGAGACGTCTGGGAAACCTAGAATACGATCTGAGGAAACATTGTTGAACTCAGCCGCTTCTAGCAAACCACGATCCATGGCGGGTACGATCTCGCCCGCTGGCAGGGAATGCACAGCGGCACCCATGGCCGCAAAAATATCAATCGACAAGCCTACTGTGCGGTATTTCAAGCCTTTAAAGTCTTCCGGTTTGGACACGGGCTTCTTGAACCAACCAAGGGGTTGGGTGGGCATGGGGCCGTACAGCAGGGAGACCACGTCCATGCGCAGGCCGGCATAAATCTCGTCGAGAAGGGCCTTGCCGCCGCCGTGACGGTGCCAGGCCAAGACCATATTGGGATCCATGCCAAAGGCCGGTCCAGAGCCCCACAGGGCCAAGGCAGGGTTCTTGCCATAGTGGTAGGCCAAAACGCCATGGCCGCCATCTAGGGTGCCTTTGTTGACCGCTTCAAGCAACTGAAAGGCGGGCACCACTGCACCGGCCGGCAGGACTTCGATTTTAAGACGACCGCCCGACATGTCATTGACCTTCTTGGTGAAGTCATTGGCATATTCATGGAAAATATCTTTGGAAGGCCAAGTGGATTGAAAGCGCAGGCCGATGGTCTGCGCTTTGGAAATCATGGGATAGCCTACGGCGAGCGCTGCGCCGGTGGTGGTGCTGGCGGTGGTCGCTATAAATTTTCTGCGCGCACCCGGCAAAGCGCCTAAGGAATCTTGCTTAGGCATGACGCGGCCTTCTTGCTATGTAGACTGGTGAGATGAAGGCCGCGCGAGATCCGGTTGACGGAATTAGTGGCCGTTCTTACGATACGCGCCACGCGTCAAATCAATGCCGAGCTGTTTAAGCTTGCGATACAAATGCGTGCGCTCTAGACCGGTTTTCTCTGCAACCCGAGTCATGCTGCCTTGCTCGCGTTGTAGATGATGCTCAAAATAGGCGCGCTCGAAAGCATCGCGAGCTTCGCGCAACGGCGAGTCAAGATCAATCTGGCTCACCGCCAGTTGCGCGGAACTCATTGCACGATTGTTTTGGAAGTCACTGGCGTTTGAGAGCCCTAACCCACCCCCGGCAGAATGATCGCCGGTCAATGACGCAAAGCTTGGATAATGGCCGCCCGCAGTGGCAGCGGATAAACCCGTATTAAGCGAGCCCGAACCCATCGAACCTGATACTGGCGAAACGCCACCGCTGCCGCCGATGCTGGACTCCAAGCCGCCGCTACTGGCGCCAAGGCTAGGCTTGACGGGCAGGAAGGTTGTGGTGGTGCCCTTGCTTTGTGTGCCCGCTGCGCTCATCGCAGCCATCGAGACCTCTTTGCCCGAACCGCTGAGGCTCATCAGCGGCTTACGTTTGATCAAACCTGCTTCGACCGCCCGCAGTAATTTTTGGAGGGTGATGGGTTTTTCAAGAAAATCCATCGCGCCAATGCGCGTCGCCTCCACCGCCGTGTCGATGGTGGCATGACCAGACATCATGATCACCGGCATGGTGAGCTCACCTCGACTCGACCATTCTTTCAGCAAGGTCACGCCATCGGTGTCCGGCATCCAAATGTCGAGCAAGACCAAGTCCGGGTGGCTCCCCTGGCAATAAGCGCGTGCTTGTGCAGCGCTCTCCGCCAAATGAACGGTGTGACCTTCGTCGCCAAGAATTTCGGAGAGTAATTCCCGAATCCCGATTTCATCATCAACTACGAGTATCTCTGCCATACCTCAATGCCACCGATTAGCTCGGAAAAACCGTATTGTCCACACTTTTTGCTATTTTAGTAAATAACATACTCACTTGCGCGCCAGAAGTGGGTATTTCTGGCTGGCTAGAGTTCCAATTTGCGACTTCCAAGCGTGCATCATGCTCGTCGGCGATCTTTTTGACAATAGCCAAGCCCAAGCCACTGCCTTTGGGCTTGGTCGTGATGTAGGGCTCGAAGATGCGTGCCAAGCTGGCGGGTGCGAAACCGGGTCCGCGATCTCGTACCCACAGCTTCAGCCCTCGCAGCGCAACCTCAGGCCCAGACGCCGTCTTACCTTCGCTGGGCTTGATCACTTCGGTCTTCACCTCTACCCAGCGAACTGCGGGGCGCTGCTCGCGAGGCAAGGCCTCATAGGCCTCAAAGGCGTTCTTTAGGAGGTTATGGATGATTTGACGAAGTTGCTGAGAGTCACCGACGATCAGGGGTGCGTTGGGGGCGAGATGCAATTGCAAGTCATAGAGTGGATTGGCCTCATAGAGGGTCGCCAGCTCCTCGATCAAATGATTGAGATCTAAGGCCACCATACCCGAGGACGGGAGTCGAGCAAAGTCTCTAAATTCATCCACCATGAGCTTGAGGGCGGACACCTGATCAACGATTGTGCGAGTGTTTCGATCCAACAGCTCGGCGTCAGCACCCGTGAGCTTATCGAATAGCTTCATTCGGGTGCGCTCGGCAGCCAGCTGGATGGGCGTCAAAGGATTTTTAATTTCATGGGCAACTCGTTGGGCGACCTCAGCCCAAGCCACCGAGCGCTGCGCAGAGATCACCTCACTGATATCGTCAAACACCAGTACAAAACGAGCCTGGCTGAGCTGTGGGTCGACGCTGAGGCCCTCCGGCAAACGGGAGCCGCGCATCAGCAGCGTTTGCTCACTGAGTTGCTCGGGCTTTCTCTCCAACTGACGTTGCTGACCAGCTTCTTGAGTCAAGGTGCCGCTACGGCTTAAGGTGAACTGGCGTTGCCAGAAGCGGGTCTGGGAGATCTCTAGGTCGGCGTAGGCGGTACGTATCGATTCGGCAATGCCGACGAAGGGTTCGAAGCTACTCAGGTCCCGTCCCACAAACGTGTCGGCCAATTCGCTGGCCGCTCGGCTGCTGGCGCGTGAGCCACTTTCATGGCCCGGTTCCTTCTTGAGAATACGGGCGGAGGCGGGGTTAGCGAGGCGGATGACAAAGTGTTGATCGAGCACCAGCACGCCCGCAGTCAAATTGCTCAGCACGGTCTCTAATTGCAAGTTAGCCTGCTCCAATGCATTTTGATTGGCTTCAACTTGGCGACGGGCCTCTTCAAGTTGTCGGGTCATCGCGTTAAAGGACTGAGTGAGTACGCCAAGCTCGTCTCGCTTGCCATAATCCTTCATCTGCGCAAAGTTACCTTCGGCGACAGCCTTGGTGCCTGCGGCCAGCATCGACAAGGGGCCGGTCAGCCAACCCGACAATAAAAACGCACCGGCGATCGCCGAGAAAACGGTGAGCAGAAAAATCAGTGTGAGGGTGATGCGGTAGACCTGTTTGAGGCCATCTTTAGCTTCGAGCAACTGGCGATAGTCGGCGCGGCCTTGAGAGATTGCTTCGGCGTTCTCGGCGAGCGTGGTCGGTACCGCCTGAACCACTTGTAGGTAACGATTGTCTTCGAGTCTTTGCGAATCGCCGATCACGATGGTGATGACTCGAACTTTCAAGTTGGTTTCCGGCAATGCTTGGGGCGAGTCGCTCTTTACGCCGCCATCAAACTCAGAGACGGTCCGCATCAAGCGAACTCTTCGCAACACCTCGGCGGAGGGCACATCTGGAAACAAGCGTGCGCCGCCTCCATTCGCGATTACCACCCGGCCCGCACCTGTCAACACCATCGCCTCTTGTAGACGGTACTGATCTTGAAGTCGTATGAGAGCCGTCGACCATTGGTTTTGCGGCAGGTCAGCCAACTCTGTACCCACGGTGCGGGCCCGCGAGACCACGTCGGTTTTAAAATTATCGAGCGACGCTCGGCCAAGATTGAGTCCGGACTCTAGGGCACGCTCGACCGGCAAATCAAACCAAGACTCGATCGAGCGACCGACAAACTGCAAGGCGACTAAGTAAATGAGTAAGACCGGAATGACTGTCATCAGGGTGAAGGAGAGTGCCAGTCGGCTCATCAGCCGCGTGCCAAACGCCCCTTGGCGATAGCGCACCACCAAACGCCTGAGCAAATCCAAGACGAGTAGAAATAGACCTCCGGCAACAGCGATGGTTACCCAAATCATGGCGCCGTAATACTGTTGGAAGAGGCCGGAATTGCCCGCACTCGACACCAGTAAGAGGAGCAGCACGAGCGCCAAGCTCACCGAGGCGATGAGCGTGACCCGTAGTACCCGCCCTACGGTGCGGTTTTGGTTGGATCCGTCGTAAAGTTGAAATGTTTCCATTCGGAGACTGGCACCCAGTCTGAGTCAGTGAGCATGGTGAGTTGAAAAGGCTTGGGCAACTGCGACTTATCGAGCCGAAAACGCACGTAAACGTCAAAGCGGGTTTTAAGGGGCAGGGACTTGCCGTCCGCAAAACGCCAGGAGCGAACCGTGCCCATGGCGCGCAGGGCATCACTCAAATTCGAGAAGTTAATCGACAGCGGTCCGCGCGAGACTCGGTACTGGCGGGTGATGGCCTGATAGCTCAGCCGCACGCTTTGGCTGCTGCTCAGTACCAACTCATCCTTCCAATACCAACGCGGCCGGTAGGCTTCTAGTTCGGTCACGAAATGCAGTGGTACGCCTTGTTCTAGCAAATCTTCCAAACGAGCATTGACGGTAAATTTCACATCGGCATTGAGAAGCCATCCGTCAGGGATAATCGTGGTGTCAGACCGAGACTCCTGCCGCGTGTCCGGTCGGCCCTCACCCTTGGGATCGCTCGGTGCACTCGGATCGATCGAGCGCATGACCACGCCCTCAGCGGTGGGCGTTGGCGCTTGGCGGGCCAGGGCAGCAGCCGAAACATTCATGGCGATACTGGCGCTGACCACTTCTACGCCCCCGGCTTGTACCGCAGACCCAAAGGTCGTGCACCCAAGCGCGCAGGACCATGCTATCCAGACAAACCTTTCCCTTAAGCTCTGACGAGCTTGGCATAGGGCTTGTTGTGGAGGGCGGGAAATCATTTTTTACTGGGGCTTATCTTTTTCAAACGTGCGTAGAAGAAACCGTCATGTTCACGATAGGGCAGGCGAGTCGGCAGCAAATGGCCCAATTTGATATCGACTGTCGGGCCAAGCCCTCCCGTGCCGAATTGCCAACTCAGAGGCTCCAACTCGGCATCAGGTAACTCGCGGAGTAAGTTAGCGAGCAAGTACTCTCCTTCGTCGCGAAACACCGAGCAAGTGCAGAGAAGCAATTTACCACCCGGTTTCAGCAAGGGCCAAAGTGCGTGCAGTATTTTGCTCTGCTGACCGGAAAGTGTCGCGATATCACTACGGCGCCGAAGCCAGGGAATATCGGGATGGCGGCCCACAATGCCGGAGGCGCTGCACGGTGCATCAACCAGGATACGGTCGTAGGCGCGCCCGTCCCACCAAGCTTTAGGCCGCGAGGCATCGCCCACTTTGATCTCAGTTTTACTTTTGGCCAAAGAGGCGAGACCCAGTCGATGTAGGTTTTCTTCGATGCGCTCAGCGCGCTCAGCATCGATTTCTAAGGCAGTGACCTCACAGTCCAAAGACTCCAAAAGATGGGCGGCCTTACCACCAGGCGCCGCACAGGCATCCAGTACCCGCATGCCGCTTTCAACTTGCAGCAAGGGGGCCGCCAATTGCGCGCCAAGGTCTTGCACGGAGACCAGGCCCTCGGTCCATCCGGGCAGCTGTAGGACGTCCACGGCCTGGATTAAACGGATGGCAGGGGTGGAATACAGGGCGCTTGAGGCAGGGTAGGCGGCAGAGCCTGCGTCCTGGGGGCTGAGAGACGACATCGGTGCCTTTACTGCCTCGGTCATCACTTCATGCAACATGCCCTGTGCTTGCAAACGTTCACAGTACGCCTCCAGGCTAATCTTGCGCTGGTTGACCCGTAAGGTCATCGACGACTTTGCGCCCGAGTTCGCAATAATTTGCTGCCAGGCTTGAGGATGGTCTCGGCGAAGCAGATCAATCCACCAGCTTGGTAGTGTGTATTTTGCCGAGTCGCTTTTTAACGCTTGGACCATCAGGGCTTCTTGTTCGCGTAGAAAGCGACGCATCACCGCATTCAAGAAGCCGGCGCTAAACCGCAGATTGATATCGGCCTTACAGGCTTCTACTACCTGATCCAGGACGATCGCCGGGGGCCTGCGGCCTTCCATCAGTTGGGTGAGGGTCACCACTTGTATGGCAAGCACCTCGGGCGGTGGCGCTTTATTATTGAGGAGCTCGGCAAGCCTTAGGCACAAGCCCAATTGCCTGACCGCTTGATAGGCCATGTCTTGCACCGCCGACCAAGACTCCTTGGGTAAGTGCTGGCGCGCCTCAGCAATGGCCGAGGGCAGGGCTTCGCCCTGACGCATGGCTTCTAGCGCCCCCGCCGCAGCACGTATCTCAAGACCTAGCGCCGCCCGCATGTCACTTCCTTTATGGTTTGTATTCATTAGCTCCTTGCCACACGATCTCTACTGCCGCTTGGAGGCAGACTCGCGCTTAAGGGCGCGCAAATTACTTTACTGTGGTGGATCCGATGCTGTTCGTTCGAAACGATCACCCACAGCGAGAGACGACCCCGCCAAGAATGCCTTGGCGTCCATGCGCTTGGCGCCGGGCTTTTGCAGCGCCAAGACGAGTAGACGACCGGCGCCTGTCTGAATCTGAAGCCCCTGCGCATCGATCACCAGCACCTGGCCAGGCACCGCAGCTTTCCCGTCTGGCGCTAGGCAAGCCTGTGAGCCAGGTAAGGCCCGTGCCGACCAAATTTTGAGGTTCGTGCCGTTAAGTTGAGTGACGCAGCCTGGGAAAGGATCGAGCGCCCGAATTTTCTGCTCAAGCGCCTGCGCTGAAAGCGACCAATCCAACAAGCTTTCGCTCTTTTCAATTTTATGGGCGAAGCATACGCCTTGTGAAGGCTGAGGCCAGCTGGGTAGTTGCTGGCGCTCCAAGAGGTCTAAGGCCTCAACAATCGCCTCTGCACCCAGTCGGGCTAGTCGGTTGAGCAACGTTGCGGCCGTGTCTTCGGGTCGAATCTCCAGAGGTTTGATCAGACGCATGGCGCCGGTATCCAAGCCCTCGTCCATCTGCATGATGGTGATGCCGGTCTGAGCATCGCCTGCCTCGATGGCCCGTTGGATGGGGGCAGCGCCGCGCCAACGCGGTAAGAGAGAGGCGTGGATGTTGAGGCAACCTAGCTTTGGGAGGGTGAGTACGTCCGGCGGCAAGATCAGGCCGTAGGCGGCAACAATCATGAGATCGGCCTGAACCTCACGCAGCAAACCAAGTTGGACTTCGTCCCGCAGACCTGGTTTCAAGGTACGAGGTTGTAGTACGGGAATACCGGCCTGTAGTGCTCTTTGCTTGACTGGGCTGGCGGCCAATTGCTGCCCTCGGCCGGCAGGCTTATCAGTTCGGCTCAACACTAAACTCACGGTGTGGTGCGTGCCCAACAGTGCATCTAAGGCCTTCGCGGCAAACTCAGGGGTGCCTGCAAAAATTAATTTCAAGACGCAGTGTCTTGCTCGCGCTTGAGCATTTTGTTCTTGATTCGACCTTGCTTAAGGCGTGACAGGTATTGTACAAACACCTTGCCTTGCAAGTGATCCATCTCGTGCTGCAAGCAAACCGACAACAGTTCATCGGCCTCCAAGACAAATTCCTTGCCGCTAACATCATGCGCGCTCACCGTGATGCGATCTGGCCGTTCCACTTCGTCATACACGCCCGGCACAGAGAGGCAGCCTTCTTCATAGGCCTTCATTTCAGAACTTTTATTGATCAGCTTTGGATTTATGAAAACCCGCAAATCGTCCTTTCCCTCACTGGTGTCGATCACGATCACCTGCAAATGAACGTCGATTTGCGTGGCCGCTAAGCCAATGCCTGGCGCTTCATACATCGTTTCGGCCATGTCGCTGACCAATTGCTTGAGTTCAGCGTTGAATGCGATCACCGGCTTGGCAATTTTATGCAAGCGCGGGTCAGGGTAATGAAGAATGTCGAGGACGGCCATCGTCTTATTTCAACCGTTTGTCGGATTTGGCACTAAATGTTGCTAGATCAAGGGTTTAGCGGCAAAATCTCAAGTTATGTGAAAACCCGGAAAAGCGCAATTGCTGGCCGGGAATCGCGCCAGAATTGTTGCCAGGATTAAGATGAAAAAGTTTAACACGCGCTCTATGAGCCTCACCAGGTTACCTTTGATATGGGTACTTGGCGCCTCTTTACAAGTCGCCGCCCAGGCTCAAACGGCCGCGCCCACTCAGGCAGTCGATCAGGGCAAGGCCCAGAACCAAGCGCCAAGTGCGGCCTCAGGTCAAGCTCAGGCTCCGAACCCTACCGCCTCGCGCCCACCTCGTACTGCCAAAGCCACCCCGCCCTTGGAACTTGCCAAGGACGCGCCGGACCGATACATCGTCGTGCGCGGCGATACGCTGTGGGACATTTCGGGCAAATTTCTGCAAAAGCCTTGGCGTTGGCCAGAGATTTGGCAGCTCAACCGAGAGCAGATTCGCGATCCGCACTGGATTTATCCAGGCAACATCGTGTATCTCGATATGAGTAGCGGCCAGCCTCGCCTGCGTCTCGGCCAGTCGATGAGTGAGAGCGGCAATGGCAGTGCTGGTACGGTAAAATTGCAACCCACCGCGCGAGCGGATTCGCTACGGGACACGGCGATTCCTACGATTAGTTCCTCGGTGATTGCAGCCTTCATCAATCGCCCGCTCATCGTCACTGCTGAACAGCTTAAGACCAATCCCAGAATTTTGGCAACCCAAGATGGTCGCGTCAATGTTGGTCCGGGCGATATCGCCTATGTACGGGGACTCAGCGGCGAGGCAGTGACTGATTGGCATATTTACCGGGAGGCGCGGCCCATTCTCGACCCTGATACTCGCAAACCTATTGCCTATGAGGCATTGTTCGTAGGTTCAGCGCGCTTGGAAAGATCTGGCGAAACCGCCACGATACGTATCACCGGCACGAGTGAGGAAGTCGGTGTGGGTGACCGTTTGATTCCGGCCGAGCTAGGTCGACCCTTTAACTACGCTCCGCATGCACCTGATCAGGATGTGAATGGCAGAATTGTTTCCATTTACCGAGGTGTGTCCCAGGTCGGGCGCAATAGCGTGGTGGCTGTCAATCTGGGGACGAAAACTGGCTTGGAAGTGGGCAATGTGCTGTCCATCAAGCAACGCGGCCGCGAGGTCCTCGATCCTGAGACCAAGAAGAAAGTAAGACTTCCGGATGAGCCAACAGGCTATCTATTAATTTTCCGCGTGTTTGATAACATTTCCTACGGCCTAGTGACGGCCGCAAGCGATGCCGTGTCGCTAGGCGATATGGTCGCCAACCCCTAGCTAACCCGTGCACCTTTCCTTTGGAGAGTTGCTCCTTAGCAACTCTCCAAAGGACCTCATGAGTACCGAAAGCTCACCCGATTGGCAGCACTGGTATCGACTAAGCTTGAACTACGGTCTGAGCGTTGCGCAAAAGCTCGCCCTACTCAAGGGCCTATCGCTGCCCGAAAACATCTATGCCGCCTCGTCGCGCGAGATTGCTGAGATCGTAGGTGAGGAAGCAGCTTTAGCCCTGCGGCTTGGCACGGCCGAACTTGATGAAGGCCTAGCAGCCTGTGAGCTATGGCTCACTAAAAGCGCTGATCATCACCTGATCTCGCTGGTCGATGCGCACTTCCCGAAGGCTCTTTTGGATCTTGCAGACCCCCCATTGTTGCTTTTTGCCTGCGGCAAGTTAAGCGCATTGACACCGCCCTCGCTGGCCGTCGTTGGATCCCGGTCCGCCAGCCCACAGGGCTTGGAGAACGCTAAAGCCTTTGCAAAATCCATGGGTAAGGCTGGTTACGGGGTGGTCAGCGGCCTTGCCCTTGGGATTGATACTGCTGCCCATGAAGGCGCTCTTGAGGCCGGTGCGCCCACGATTGCGGTGGTTGGAACGGGGATTGATCGGGTGTATCCGGCTCGAAACCATCGTCTCGCGAAAGAGATTGCTGCCCAAGGCGTCATCCTGTCCGAGTTTGCCTTGGGCGCCCCCCCGTTGCAACAGCATTTTCCGAGACGCAATCGGCTGATTGCGGCTTTAGCGAAAGGCGTCTTGGTCGTTGAGGCCGCGAAGCTTAGTGGCTCACTGATTACTGCACGTTTGGCCCTCGATATTGGGCGAGAGGTCTTTGCCATTCCGGGGTCGATTCACTCGGCTGTTTCTAAGGGGTGCCATCAACTGATCCGACAAGGCGCCAAGCTTGTCGAGTCCGCTCAAGATGTCATTGAAGAGCTGGAGCCTTTAAGCGAGCCAGGGGCGACCCAGCCACTTTGGGAGCCCTGTGATCAAGAGGCGGCGGCTGATCAGGGCGCCTTGCTTGGCGCGAAAGCCGTTGCTGTCGACCCTGTTTTAGAGGCCATGGGCTTCGATCCGGTACAGTTGCTTGACATTACCCGGCGTTGCAAACTACCCTCGCACCGGGTTCAAACCCGACTTCTGGAGCTTGAACTGCTTGGCCAAATCGCAAGGCTGGATGATGGCCGCTTGCTTCAAATCGTAGAAGGCACTTAAACTTGCGTCCCTTCGCCGGGTTTTCCGGCGTGAACTATTTAGGAACAGACTTGGCCAGCTCCACGATAGCAACTTCCGAAAAAACGCTGATCATTGCTGAGAAGCCCTCGGTCGCTGCGGACATCGCCCGTGCCCTGGGTGGCTTCACCCGCACCGGCGATTTTTTTGAAAGCGACGATTTTGTATTGTCCTCGGCCGTTGGACATTTGGTGGAAATTGCCGCCCCTGAGAAATATGAAGTCAAACGAGGTAAGTGGTCGTTTGCTCACTTACCAGTCATTCCGCCTCATTTCGATCTCAGCCCAATCGCCAAAAGCGAAGATCGACTGCGTCTGCTGAGCCGCCTGATCAAACGTAAGGATGTCACGGCCCTGATCAACGCCTGTGACGCTGGCCGAGAAGGTGAGTTGATCTTTCGTTTGATCGCACAGCACTCCAAGGCCAAACAGCCCGTGAAGCGTCTCTGGCTTCAATCAATGACCCCAGCCGCGATTCGTGAGGCCTTTGCCCAGTTGCGAAGCGACAAGCAAATGTTGCCCCTGGCCGATGCCGCTCGCTGCCGAAGTGAGTCGGATTGGTTAGTGGGCATCAATGGCACCCGAGCCATGACTGCTTTTAATTCACAAGACGGTGGTTTTTACCTCACCACGGTCGGGCGAGTTCAAACGCCAACCCTGACCATTGTTGTGGAACGTGAAGAGAAGATTAAGCGCTTCATATCCCGCCCTTATTTTGAAGTAAAAGCTAACTTCGCTGTTTCGGCAGGTCAGTATATAGGTAAATATTTTGATCCCAAGTTCAAAAAGAACGAAGAAGATCCGGAGCAAAGAGCCGATAGACTTTGGGAGATAGACAAGGCTCAAGCCATTGTCGACGCCTGCCAAGGCAAGCCAGGCAAGGTCACCGAAGAAACCAAGCCGTCCAGTCAAATGTCTCCCGCGTTGTTTGATTTAACCAGTCTTCAGCGCGAAGCGAATGGTCGCTTCGGATATTCAGCCAAGACAACCTTGTCTTTGGCACAAAGCTTGTATGAGCGTCATAAGGCGCTCACTTACCCGAGAACCGACTCACGCTTTCTGCCTGAGGACTATCTACCAACGGTTCAAAAAACCATGGCCGAGATGGAGTCACTCCCCGGCATTGGCCCCTTCGCGAAACAAGCCTTAGCCAAGGGTTATGTCAAAGCCAATAAAAAGATCTTTGACAATACGAAAGTATCTGATCACTTCGCCATTATTCCGACCATGCAGGCGCCCAGGAACTTGTCTGAGGCGGAGCATAAGATTTATGACTTGGTCGCAAAGCGATTCCTCTCAGTGTTCTTTCCTCCTGCCGAATATCTGGTGAGTACACGAATTACTGAGGTAAGCAGTCACTCCTTCAAAACGGAGGGTCGAGTGCTAGTGAACCCAGGCTGGCTGGCCATTTATGGGCGTGAACAACAAACTGACGACGATCAAATTGTGCCCGTAAAACCAGGTGAGTTGGCGCTTACTAAAGAGATTGAACTCCTCAAGCTTATTACCAAGCCGCCCGCCCGCTACAGTGAGGCCACCCTTCTTTCAGCAATGGAAGGCGCCGGCAAATTGATGGAAGAGGACGAGCTACGCGAAGCCATGGTCGGGAAAGGCCTCGGCACGCCAGCCACCCGCTCCACCATTATTGAAGGCCTGATCAACGAAAACTACATGATCCGAGACGGGCGTGAGTTAATACCCACTGCCAAGGCATTCCAGCTTCTGACCTTGCTTCGTGGCCTGGGCGTTCAAGAATTGACCAAGCCAGAGCTTACTGGCGAATGGGAATACAAGCTTTCCCTGATCGAGCAGGGCAAGCTTGAACGCGACACTTTCATGAACGAAATTGCCGAGATGACTCGGCAAATCGTTGAGCGCGCCAAGAACTATGGCTCAACAACTGTCCCTGGAGACTATGCCACGTTAACGACACCGTGCCCGAAGTGCGGCAAGGTCGTGAAAGAAAACTACAAGCGTTTTGCCTGCACCGAATGCGACTTTTCGATCAGCAAAACCCCCGGATCGCGACAATTCGAAGTCCCTGAAGTTGAAGAACTCTTGCGCGAAAAGACCCTAGGTCCGTTACAGGGCTTTCGCTCCAAGATGGGCCGTCCTTTTGCCGCTATTCTCAAAATTACGGGTGAGCACAAGCTTGAATTTGACTTTGGTCAAGGTCAAGTCGGTGAAGATGGCGAACAAGAGGCGGTGGATCTTACCGGCAAAACAGCGCTGGGTCCTTGCCCAAAATGTGGCAGCCAAGTGTTTGAGCACGGCTTGAGTTACGTTTGCGAAAAGAGCGTCGCTAATCCTAAAACGTGCGATTTCCGGTCCGGCAAGATCATTTTGCAACAGGAAATTGAAGCCGCCCAAATGCATAAGCTGTTGGTTGAAGGGCGCACGGATCTTTTGCAGAACTTCATTTCGAGCCGCACCCGTCGCAAGTTCAAAGCCTTTCTGGTCAAAGGTGCCGAAGGCAAGATTGGCTTCGAGTTCCAGGCCCGTCCCGTCAAGCCCGGCGACGAGGGCAAGCCAGTGAAGGCCTACGTGGCGAAGTCCGCCAGCGCGGCGGGAAAAGCCTCAGAAAAGCCGGTTGTCGCTAAGAAGGCTCCTGCAAAAAAGGCTGCCGCCAAGAAGGTTGCGACCAAGAAAGCAGCCCCTAAGACACCAGCCGCTAAAAAAGCGGCAACAAAGACGTCGGCAACTAAGAAAGCCGCAGTCAAGAAACCCGCTGCAAAAAAGGCCGTAGCTAAAGTACCCACGAAGCTTGCCAAAAAGTAAGCTCCGCCTAGAGCCAACGCGACAGAGCATCCATTTCGTCGGTATTTAATAAGTCCGGCGAAAGCTCTTGTCGACGCTCGTAAATCATCCATCCGTAGAGCGACGCCAGCTTCGCGACTTCGGGGGCCAAGCTCGCCTCCGTGCCCTGCGCGGGATTCGCCTGACGTGCGCGGTTAATCGCTTGCTCGAGCGCTTGAATCGTGAAGGGACCTAGTGGCGGCATGTCAAGGTTTGGTAAATACGGGCCATCGACACGAAGATTCTTAGTTGGGTCACCGGTCTCATGTCGTACAGCGCTCGATACAGTCAAAACAACTCTCAAAAATGATCTTGTCGGCAAAACCAATTCCGATTGTCGCCCAAAGACAACCTATCGTCACAAATTGACTCAAATATCTGCGCGAACGACCAATGGCTTTTCCATTTCAGGGGGACCGAGGCTAACATATAACCTTATGATGCAAATGCACGACATTAATTGCGACTGGGTTTTTGCTTACGGTTCTCTGATCTGGTCCCCGGACATCGAGTTTGCCGAGCGACGTGCTGCCAAGCTCTATGGTTATCACCGGGCTTTTTGCATTAGCTCCACACGGTATCGCGGTACCGCCGAAAGACCAGGGGCAGTGTTGGGTCTTGATCGAGGCGGGAGCTGTATGGGCGTGGCCTACCGATTTAAGCCTAGTGCCAGAAAGGCCGCCTTAGGCGAGCTATTCCGTCGCGAAATGCCAGACCCAAAGTCCTCGGTGTATCGGCCAAACATTGTCCGATTGGTACTTGGCGAAACTTGTGCGTCCAGTCAATATTCTCCCTCTGGCGAGCTGCTTGGGGAGCCAGGGTTGGCAGTAGCGCCATTGGCGGTCGGCGAAAAAGTACAAGCACTGACCTTTCTGGCAGACCGCAAGCTACCCTCCTATATCCAATTAGATCTAGATCAACTGGTTGCTCGCCTCGCCTGCTGCGACGGCGAGCGAGGACCGAACCGCGACTACGCCATCAACACTTGGAAGTCTCTACGGGAGTTGGGCTTTAAGGATAGAAAGCTTTCTAAAGTGGTCGAGCGTCTACTGGATGTGACCATATAGTCATAATAGTGACCATACAGTCAAAATGGGAACTCTTTAGTCTATATACTCCCGTTTCTGGCAAAAGCCAGCGAAGCGTTCAGAAACTTTATAGGACTATGCTCATGAAAAAGACCATCATTGCCTCAATCCTGGCGATCTCTGCCAGCTTTTCCGTTCAGGCGAAAGACATCGTAGACACCGCCGTTAGCGCCGGCAACTTCAAGACCCTAGCCGCCGCCTTAGGCGCTGCCGGTCTCGTTGACACCCTCAAAGGTAAGGGCCCGTTTACAGTGTTCGCGCCTACCGATGCGGCCTTCGCAAAACTGCCCCCCGGTACCGTGGATGCCTTGTTGAAAGACAAAGCCAAGCTCACCGCCATCCTCACCTACCACGTGGTGCCGGGCAAGGTCATGGCCGCCGATGTCAAAGCGGGCATGGTGAAGACCGTGCAGGGCTCCGAGATCAAAATCACCACGGCTAACGGCGTGATGGTGGACGGCGCGAAAGTGACTGCTACCGACATCGTGGCCGACAACGGTGTCATCCATGTGATCGACAGCGTGATCTTGCCTAAGTGAGTCGCGGCCTCACTAACTCCTAAAGCCAGTTCCCCATCAAGATGAAGGGTGCCCAAAAGTAGGGATGTGCAAAGGGAGCTTTCGGGTTGGCAACGAACTTGCCGCCCGAACCTGCCTGGCCATTAGCGCTGTCTTGCGTTCTAAGCCCTTCTGGCGCGGCACCGCGTTCCGACGGTTTGGCGTCGGAATGAGCACTGTCTTGGTGCATGCCGCCGCCGACGCGCAGCGCCCCCGAGGCCCCCGTCAACAAGCTTAATTGAGCACGTCTCAAAGACTCCCCCTTATCCAATTTTTCCTGATCGCGCAGCCGGTAGAGGGCTTTCATTAACTGCGCCGTACTTGCGTCCGCCACCGGCCAAAGCGAGGCCAACACACTCTTCGCGCCTTTGCGTTGCACGACCGCCCCCAGGCCGTCGACCTCAAGACCGTTTTCATCCTGCCCGCCGCCAAATCCGGTTTCGCAGGCCGATAGCGTCACCAAATCAACCCCGGTAAAGTTCATTCGGGCGCGTACGGCCTCCAAACTCAACTTGGTTCCATCACCCATCAGTAGGTAACTTTCCGACATCGGACCCGGCGTGAATTTGAAATGACTCGCGATGTGTACGACTGGAAAGCGCTGTGACAAACCTGAACGCAAAGCTTGTTCATTAAAGGCATCATCAAGCAAAATTTGGCCCGCCATGCCACCCTGGCCCACAATGCCCTCAAGCTCACCCTTGACCGAACTCAGGGCGCTAAAGCCAGGATAGGCCTTGGTCAGCCCCAAGCCCCACACTTTCCAGTTCGCACTATTGGCATCCTTCAGCTTGTCACTGGCCGCATCATTGAAAAGTACCGTGCGATACTTTTCCATGACATAGCCTTGGCCGTCGTGCAGCGCGGCGATCGGCAGATAACGAATCGCACCGTCGAGAGAGAGCATTACGGTTTTCGCGCCTGCTTGCTCCAAGTCCTTGGCAATCGGTGCCCAGAGCATTTTGTATAAGGCCTGGGCGTGAGGCAGGGGATTGGCCTTCGGATTAGTGAGCACAGCACGATAAGCCTGGATCGCTTGATTGAGGCCCGCGACCGTGAAATTACCGCCGCCAGTGCCTTGCTCACCGCGATACTCGCGCGCAATACGCAGTGTCGGCGTCGTCAAAATCAAACTCACGCTTTTCTCGAGCAACAGGTATTGCAGCAGCACGACCGGGCCACCACTACGCTCGCTCAAGATCTCCAAGGTTTCTTGTAAGCCGCCCGCATTGGCAATACGGGTACTGCTGGCTTGGCGCGCGGCGAGATCCCGCATGCTGGCGAGCATGTCCGAGAAAAACCGATCAAAGGCCTGACTCGCCACATCCTGATCGGCCTCCAGTTGGGTGGCACGGACGCCTTCCGCCGCACTGAGTTCACCTTTTTGTTGGCGCGCGCGAAGCACGGTCAAATCACGGCCAATCGAGCCTAGTTGATCGGTAATTTGTTTATAGCGAGCCGCCCATGGCGCCTCTTGAACAGACAACGTGGCCGAGGTACTGGTCGCCGCATCTTTTGAGTCTCTTTGGACAAACTCAAAATACTCGTCTTCCTTGAGCATGGCGAGCACTTGTTGGGCTTCTGGGATACGACCACTTTTCACCAACATCTGCGCTAGATGGCGGTAACTAAAAGCCTGACGCTTTAAGAAACTTCGCTGGGTATCTTTGTCCAGCTCGGCCAAGCCGCGACGCATGAGCTGAATACGATTGACCGCCTCCTTGGCAAAGAGAATGGCCGCATCGCGTTGTGAGTCGGCGTCCAAGAGCGAGCTATAGCTGGTCATAATGCCGCTTTGCATGGCCGGCAGATCGGCGACATAAGCATTCGTCAACGCCTGCTTATAGAGGGACATCGCGCGCGCAATTTGCTTGTTGTTTTCATAGGCATCGGCGAGGCTCGTCAACACCCGAACATTAAGCGCATTCTTGGCGCCACGATTCGCCTCGAAAATCTTACGGGCCTTCTCCAAGAGTTCGATCGCATCCTGATGCTGGCCGAGCGCGTCATAAAGCTCGCCAATCGTCACCATGGGCCAGGCTGTTTCAATATGCTCTTCGCCATAAGTTTTACGACTAATCGCCAGGGCCTGCTTGAGCGGCTCAATCGCTGCCTTGTTGTCCCCCGCCTCAATGAGTAAGCTCGCCAAGCTGTGGAGAGCGCTCCCCGTATCTGCTTCCTGCTCCCCTAAAGTGCGCTTGAACATCTCCACCGCCTCGCGGGTTTCCTTGAGGGCCAAATCCTTTTGACCGAACAAGCTGTGCACATGGGCGTCAGCCAACAAAGTAGAGGCAATCACCGGATGGGCGCCTTTGAAGACCGTGCGTAGAATTTTCGTGGCCCGTTCGTTCAGCTTCAACATGTCGGCATATCGTCCTGACAGGGAATAGTCATTGGCCATGGAGATGAGTGCATAGGCTGCGAACTGATGATTCGGCCCATAGTGCCTCTCGGCCAATCGGGTGGACTCCTCACGTAAGGCCAAGGACTCCTCGATCCGTCCAAGTTGTTTCAAAGCTGAGGCGAGATTACCGGTGCTAATGCTCAAACGCTCCAAGTCTCGCGCATAGAAAGCGCGATCCATTTCCAGGGCGCGCTCCAACACCTCGGTCGCCTCAGGAAGGCGACTGCGCTCCAGCAAAAAGCTACCGTAACTTCTTAAAGCGGCGACCGGGTCAGGTGAGAAAGCTTTGTCTCGGTTCAGCGTAATGGTCTTCACAACCGCAGACAAACGGTTCGCCAGAGCCTCGCCGCCCGCAACTTTTGCGATATGGGCTGCTAGATGCAAATGTCCCACCACATGGGTTGCGCGCTGTTGCAACAACGTCTCCGACCACCGAGTAACCGTCGCGAGTTGTGCCCGTGGATCCCCGGCCTGCGCTTGCAACAGCAACTCCCAAAGGATCGGCCAGGCGGCATTTTGGCGAGTGGCACGCAGTAATTCGGCCTGCCCATCTTGCGAACGTCGAAGCGAGCGCAAAGCAATGCCGCGACCTGCCAAGGCATCAATCAAATCGGGTTTAAGTTGAAGCGCCTTGGCAAACGCTTGTTCGGAGTCTTTGTGCTGTTGATAGTGCAGGAGATACCAGCCATAGTTCGTCCAAGCTTCAGCGTAGCTGGGGTCAATCTTGATAGGCTGCACCACCGCCTTTTCCCAAGCAGTAAAGGCTTCTTGCCCGGCCGTCCCTGGCAAAGCGGTCGCGCGAGTCATTTGCCAGCCGCCTTGAGAGCTGGTTTGCCAGGCCTTGGGCAGGTGAGATTGCTGCGAGATCATGCGACGACGATTGTCAGCATCGGCAACGAAGCCGCCCTGCTCCATCAGGTTCGTCAAGGCCAGTAGGCTGGCCTGTTGCAAACCTTCCAGCGGTGCCTGAGCCTGTGTCTTGGCGATCACCCTACCATCGGCAGCCATGAGCCTTAACTGAACGGAGTAGATCGAACCGTTACGCATCACTTCCTGCAAGACCGCGCCATCGACATCGGCATCGCGTGTCATGTCAGCGAGCTTGGCATCGCTCAGCCCGGCTAAACAGGCAAGGTCTACCTGTGGACAAACCTTCGCGATCAAATTAGCTAAGGTGAGAATGGGCAGGTTGTAAACCGAGGGCAGATTAAACAACGACTGCATCGCACTGTCCTGCAGGCCAATGGAAAGCCACAGATCTTCAACGGCACCGCTTTTCACTTGGGCGGGGAACACCGTCACGGTCGCGATGGCAGCTCGCGAAACCTGGGGCAATGCGGCCGCAGCAGGAAGTGCTTGCGCCCGAGAATTGGGCTGGGCACTTTGCTGAGCGCCGACTTCAACAGAAAGGCTCGCAAGGCCGACGAGCAACGCGAGCGACAGGCCACACAGACCCACCTTAGGGAAACCACCAAATTCGCTAAATCTCATCATGCTCCCAATCATAGTCCCAAGTCAGTGTCTGATCGCCATCGTGAGTCCAGTTTAGCCGCGCGACGAAAGCAGGATTCTTAGCTTCAAAAATTGATGACTCGCAAAAACAGTCGGCTTAGAATGTCGTAGGGCGCAATTTCGCGCCGTCACTCACAGGAGGCACTATGGATACTATGGACATCGCCAACAAACTCATTGAACTTTGCCGCCAAGGCAAAAATGATGAATCCCTCACTACCCTTTTCGCGGACGACGCCGTCAGTGTTGAAGCCTTTGCGCCTCCTGGTTCTCAGCAAGAAACCAAGGGCCTACAGGCGATTCGAGGAAAGGGCGAATGGTGGCGGAACAATCACGAAGTTCACTCTGCCGTGGTCGCGGGCCCTTGGCCCCATGGCAACCGCTTTATTGTTGGGTTCAAGTACGAATTGACCTTCAAGCCAAGCGCGCAAAAAATGACGATGGAGGAGATGGGCCTTTTTACGATTGAAAATGGGAAAATCGTCCGGGAAGAGTTTTTTTACGGGAGTTAGCATCACCCTGGATATCATCGCTAATGTAGCGAATGCATCCTTTCTAACAAGGCTTGTCGGCTACGTACTTCGAGCTTGAGATAAATCGCATCCAGGTAGTCATGCGCGGTGCCCTGAGTGACCGCCAAACGCTTGGTTGCCTGAGACGCGGTGTCGCGCTCGGGTTGTGCCACTGCGCAACATGGGCGCTGCATTAAGTCCGATGGCTGCCTTTCAAATTCTGCAAGGGATCGAAACACTACCTTTACGGATGGATCGCATTTGCAGCAATGCAGTTCCCGTCTCGCAGTATCTTAAGAAGCACGCCAAAGTGGCATGGGTGAACTACGCTGGCCTCGAAGATCATCCTGATCATGCACGGGTCAAACGGCAGATGGATGGGCGCCCGTCGGGCATGATCAGCTTTGGGCTAACAGCCAAGGACGCACGTTGAGCTGGGGCTAATTTTCAGGACGCATTGAAGCTATTTACGCGATTGGTCAATATTGGCGACGCAAAATCTCTAGCCTGCCATCCGGCCAGTACCACGCACCGACAGCTTAGCGCCGAAGAAATGACCAAGGCTGGAGTGCGCGAGGAGATGGTAAGGCTATCGCTAGGCATTGAGCATATTGATGATTTGCTTGAAGATCTTGAACAGACTTTGTCACGCGTTTATTAGGCTGCTTGGTGCTTGAGCGAGTTTGCCAATTCAAAGAGCAAGGGTCTACCGAAGTTCAAGGGCCTTTCATTGCGTTCGAAGTAGATCGGGTCGCGGCTCTTTGCGTGGTTCATCCGAGCCAAGGGTTTTCAATTTGAATGCCGCATCCCTTAAAGCCTGTAGTATCCCGCGTCACAATGGCTGCCTTATGCATTACACAGATAGCCGCGATGGCGGCATCCGCGAATTGAATCGGCTTGCCCATGTCGATCCTGCGGCGCAGAATGTGAGCAAATGCATTGGCACAGTCTTGATTGAACGGCATAACCCTTTGTTTTAGGTCTTCGTCCCAAATGGCCTCGGCGGCGACGAGCATGCCTCGCCTACGTTTGCCCTCGGGAAGCAGTGCGAGGCCGCCCAGGATTTCCGCTTGGCTGATGGCCGTTGTTGCGAACTCTTCTTTTGCGTGGCGTAAGAACCATTTGAGCACTGTAGGCGCCGCCTCCTGCTTCATCAACTCCGAAATGACGTTGGTGTCCAGAATGAACAACATTCCTTATCGTGCCTTGCCGAAATCATCTGAAGAAAAGTCAGGCAATGCGCGCAGGGCGTCTCTCTTTGGGGTATTGAGTTGAACTCCACCAAGGACTTTGAAGCGAGCGTGAATCCGATGCCCGACAGATTGTTGTTCCAACGGAATTTGATCGCCTAGTTGCTTGACTGCGCGCGCCGCTGCTTTGTTTAAAATTTGGCGAGCCTCCTCGGCCATGGAATGCCGATGCTTTTCAGCCATGGCTTTTAGGGCAACTTTGGTTTCTAAAGGTAAATCTCGGATCAAGATGGAAGTCGTGCTCATGATCGGGTTCCATGATATCAATTCAGCAATGAAAATGATATCATACTGGCTGCGAGTGCCAAAATGCGGTCCAAGGTTGTGCGGCAGCCGCTTGATGATCCTCCCCAGAAAGAATCATCACCGTAGGATGGCGAGGTAGTCCAAGGCCGATCGACGCGCTTGGGTTGGGCAAAGCTACTGAAGCGGATCTTTAACTCGGATCTCTTGAGCACCTCCTGAGCCAAAACTGCATGAACTTATGGCGATGACATGAACATCAGGTTGCGGCCAACCATACCGCCTATTGGGGAGGCATTAGTAGTGTCGTAGTTGCTGGAGCGCCATTGAATAGCTTCACTGTTACATCTGCTTCCGGAGCGCTAGAACAAGTGGTAAGCGACGAACTTCATGGCAGGCACTCGCACTAGAGGACCCACTGGGTAAAACGCTTAGTCATCGTCAACAGACGATTCGAAGCGCACAGTGTATGGCGACAACTGTGGAAGCGAATATTGATCGTGCAAACCGTGGAAAGAACTCTTTGCATTGAGTCCGGTGTTTTCAACCGGTTTCACCTTCACCTTAGCCTTAGCCTTAGCCTTAGTTGCCTCGTGTTTGGTGCGAATTCTCCGCTCGATTATTGTCGCCCTTGTCCTTGATGTGTGGGCAAAGCTTTTTAAAGAGCTTTTTCCGGCGGAGTGCCTTAGTAGCCGGGGTCTGATTCATACTCGAACGAGGCATCGTTAAGCCGGAGCGACCGCGACCTGATCGTCGGCGATGACCTATGCTGTAACGTAGGTGTAGAGGCCTATCAAACGGACCGCTGACGACGCCGTCAGTGTTGAAGCCTTTGCGCCCCCTGGTTCTCAGCAAGAAACCAAGGGTCTGCAGGCCATTCGCGGTAAAGGCGACTGGTGGCGAAACAATCACGAAGTTCACTCTGCGGTAGTCGCGGGCCCTTGGCACCTTGGCAACCGCTTTATTGTTGGGTTCAAGTACGAAGTCACCTTCAAGCCCAGCGGGCAAAGAATGACGATGGAGGAGATGGGCCTTTTGGTACCTTGCGCCCTAGTTGTTCTAAGGACTCTTCGACCAATTTGCAGTAGCTTCAGCACCCGCAAGCAAGGCCGCATTACCGCCCGCTGCGGTGGTATTGACGGTAATGGTCTGCTCCGCACAGAACCGCACTAGATAGTGCGGACCGCCTGCTTTCGGACCGGTGCCGGAAAGCCCCTCCCCACCAAACGGTTGCACGCCCACCACCGCCCCAATCATATTGCGATTGATGTAAACATTACCCACCTGGGCTGCCTCGGCCATGGCTTGGGCGCGCGCATCGATCCGGGTTTGAATCCCAAGCGTCAGGCCATAGCCAAGCTGGTTCACCTGCTCAATGACGCGAAGCGGATCGCCGCTATAGCGGAGCACCTGCAAGACGGGCCCAAAAATTTCCGCCTGAACGACCTCAATCGAGGGCACCTCAATCAAGTAAGGCCGGATCAGGCAGTCTTGATCGCCGCGCCCACGTTCAAGCTCGACCCCGAGTTTGCCAAGATGGGCTTCAATCGTATCTCGGGCCTGTGCATCAATCACCCGTGCCACATCGGTGCTCAGATTCGCACTGTCACCCGTGACCAGTTCGCGCATCGCGCCCTGAATCATCTCAATCAGCGAGTCCGCAATCGCCTCATGCACGCAAAGCAATCGCAGGGCCGAGCAACGCTGACCCGCACTTCGAAACGAGGATTGAATCACCGCATCGCAGACCTGCTCAGGCAAGGCCGAGGAATCCACCACCATGGCATTGATGCCGCCGGTTTCGGCAATGAAAGGAATCATCGGTCCGTCGCGCCCGGCAAGCGCGCGATTGATCAGGCGAGCCACCGGGGTCGAACCCGTGAACACGACACCAGCGATATCGGGTAAAGCCACCAGGCTCGCACCGACCGTCTCGCCAGGGCCTTGACAAAGTTGCAGCGCCTCTGCGGGCAAGCCTGCTTTCCTGAGGATCTCGAGCACCGCCTGGGCAATCGCAGGGGTCTGTTCAGCAGGCTTCGCTAAGACCGCGTTCCCCGTGGCAAGCGCAGCGGCCACTTGCCCGGTAAAAATGGCCAGCGGAAAATTCCAAGGGCTGATACACACCCACACCCCACGCGCCTTGAGTCTCAAGGTATTGGTCTCACCCGTCGGACCCGGCAGGTGGATGGGTGCCATGATCCGTTCACTTTCGTCCGCATAGTAGCGAAGAAAATCGATGGCCTCGCGGACCTCGCTGATTGCATCGTTCCATGTTTTAAAGGCTTCCTTCACCAGAAGACTACTAAGCTCAGGCATCTGCATTTGCATGGCCTCGGCCGCCTTGCGCAGGACTGCGGCTCGAACAGTCGGGGTGCAAGCAGCCCATGTTATAAAGCCAGTGTGAGCGAGGGCAAAGGCTAAGGGCGCTTGCAAATGGTCAAAGGGCTGCACTGCGGCCAACGAAACCTTTGAGAAAGCAGCATCAGAAAATGCAGCATCGAAGGGCGCTCGCATCGAGGGGTCCGCGAGATCCACCCCAGAGCTGTTCAAGCGCTTGCCGAGCAACTGTGCCGGCAAGGCAAGTGAAGGGACAGGATGGAGCACCAGGGGCGAGGCCAGTAGTTCATCCATGCTGACCTCATCACTGGCCAACTGATGCACAAAAGAGGAGTTAGCGCCGTTTTCCAACAAGCGCCGAACCAGATAAGCCAGGAGGTCTCGATAAGCCCCCACGGGTGCATACACCCGACAGCGTACGCCGGGTTGCTTAAGCACTTCGCGATACACGCCCTCGCCCATGCCATGCAAACGCTGAAGCTCAAAGGCAGCATCAGTTTGTGCAGCCAGGTGTTTGATCGCTGCAATCGTCACCGCATTGTGCGTGGCAAACTGCGGGAAAATGACATCGCTATGCTTTAGTAAGGCCTGAGCGCAGGCGAGATAGGACACATCGGTGTGCTGCTTATGGGTAAATACCGGATAGTGCGCCAGGCCAAGCTCCTGTGCGCGTTTGATCTCGGCATCCCAGTAAGCGCCTTTCACCAGCCGGCACATTAACTTCACCTGATGTTTTATCGCCAGTTCAGCCACATGCTCCACGAGCTCGAGCGCCCGGGTTTGGTAGGCCTGAAGTGCCAGCCCAAAGCCACCCCAACCCGGACAGTGGGCGGCGATCTTGACCAGCAGCGCCTCGAACACGTCCAAAGACAATTCCAACCGATCCACTTCCTCGGCATCAATGGTCAGATTGATGTTAGCCGCAGCGGCCAACTGACAAAGCTCAAACACCGTCGGCACAAGCTCGGCCAGAACACGCTCGCGCTGCGTAAATTCGTAACGCGGATGGAGGGCACTCAGCTTGACGGAAATACCGTCATTCAGACGAACATCGTCGCCTTTGGCCGATGACGCGCGCTCAAGTGTTTTCGAGGCGATTGCTAGAATCGCCTCGCGGTAGGCTGCCAAATAGCGTTTGGCATCGCCCATGGTTCTCGCGCCTTCGCCCAGCATGTCATACGAATAAGCGAGGCGCCCAGGGGTTTTATCCGCAGACTGTTGGGCAACCCGCTGTGCGTCCGCAATCGTCTGACCCAGCACAAACTGTCGGCCTAATAATTGCACCGCATGCAGGCTGGCTCGCACCACCATATTGGCGCCCAAGTTCGCAACGATCCCCGGCGATTGGCCCGGTTGCGGCAAGAAGTGTTTACTCAATGCAATCGCCGCCGAGCTCAAACGGCTCAAAGAAGAGTCGCTCGCGCCGTCAAAGTTGGCCCGGCTGAGTTGATCCGCCGTGAGTGTAATCGCGGTAGGCACATCAGGCACCCTAAGCAAAGCCTCCGCCAATCGCATCAGGGCAAGTCCCTCGGCGCTTGAGATTGGATACTCTTTCAAAAGCGTTTCCATCGCCCAAAAAGGAGCAGGGTGGTCTCGTACCGCCTGCACCCAAGGACGTGCGGCCTGGCAGATTTGTTGCCAGGCAGACGCATCGAGGGAGTCGCCCAAACGCCCAAGAAGATGCGCTACAACGGACGCCTCAGGGCGGTAGGGCGTTGGCAGGCGTTGCAACATTGAAGTCTCCTAGATTAGTGAATACCTCAATCATCCTATTGTTTTTGATTAATGTTTCACTAAACTAGTACCACCATGCAGAATATAAATCCATACCCTCCCTCTGCCGTGATGGAAGCAATCAAGGAGACTTGCCGCCTGGCGCTTTAGCGAGTGGTTATGGCAACATCGAGACATTATGGATATTGTCGTTCTATTTTTCCTCTTCGGTTTGTTTGCTGGCCTAGCTCGTTCCGAGCTGAAATTACCCGCAGCGCTTTACGATTCGCTGTCGCTCATACTCTTGTTGGCGATCGGGCTGAAAGGCGGCGAAGGCCTAGCCAAGCAAGCTCTGGCGCCCTTGGCTCCCCAACTGGCGCTAGTGATCGCCCTGGGTGTCGTTCAAACCCTCATTGCGTTTTTCATTCTGCTGCGCCTGGGCAAATTGAATCGCCCCGACGCCGCCTCGATTGCCGCTCACTTTGGTTCGGTCAGCGTGGCCACCTTTGCTGTTGGCGTGAATTGGCTCACCACCAGAGACATCGCGTTCGAGCCACAAATGGCTATTTTCTTGGCGGTCATGGAAGTGCCTGCGATTATGGTGGGTATTGTCTTGGCCCGGGGCATGGGCAAGAATACGGCATGGGGTGTACTGCTCCATGAGACGTTCCTAGGCAAGGGGGTGACCTTGCTCCTGGGCGGCATGGCAATCGGTTGGATCGCCGGACCCGAAGGCTTAATACCGATTAAGGGATTGTTTTTTGATCTGTTCAAAGGCGCACTCACGCTATTTTTGCTGGAGATGGGCCTCATCGTGAGCCGACAAATCATGGTGCTAAAGCACAAAGGTTCTTTCATTATTGTGTTTGGGCTCTTGATGCCACTGTTCTCAAGCCTGCTCGGCCTAGGCTGTGGCTTGTTGCTAGGGTTGTCGGTAGGCGGCTGTACATTGTTGGCCACGCTAGCGGCCAGTGCGTCCTACATCGCGGTGCCTGCGGCCATGCGTATCGCTTTACCGGAAGCGAATCCAGGATTATCACTCGCTGCCGTGCTGGGAATTACCTTTCCCTTTAATATTTTGATTGGTATTCCCCTGTATTACCGCATGGCCATCTATTTTTCAGCGGCAACGTCATGAGAGCCCTATGAGTTTAGTCACCGAGAAAAAAACGCTGCTCACCATCGTGACCGAATCGGTGGTTGAACCAACTTTGTTGCGCGAATTGGAGCGCATGGGAGTGAAGGGCTATACCGTCTCCGATGCGCGCGGCATGGGTAGCCGTGGCGCTCGCGACGCCGCGTGGCAAGAGCTCGCCAACATTCGTATCGAAATTATTTGCGCACGAGCGCAGGCGGAGGAAGTTCTCGAGCATTTGCAAACCAGATACTTCAAGGATTACGCCATGGTGTCGTTCTTACAAGAGGTCGAGGTTTTACGAGCCGCAAAATTTTGATGAAACGCCTATTTCTTGCTGGTTTTTTATCGCTGTTCTTTCTCAATGCCTTCGGCGCCGATGCTTTGCAGCAAGGCAATATTATTTTGTTTCGGCATGCCAACGCCCCCGGCGTGGGTGATCCTCCTCAGTTTCAAATAGGCGATTGCACGACCCAAAGAAATTTGGATGATGTAGGGCGCGCGCAAGCCAAGCGAATCGGCGACTATTTGCGAGGCGAGGGCGTGAAAGTAACTCGCGTGTTGACCTCGCAGTGGTGTCGATGCAAAGAAACTGCGGCGCTTGCTTTCCCAAATTTACCAGCGCAAGCCATTCAGGAAAACCCGGTATTCAATTCATTCTTTAATGAACGCCCACAAGAGCCACAGATCACGGCCGCCGCTCAAGCGATCTTGCTTAGGTGGAAGGGGCCAGGGGTTTTGGTCGTGGTGACCCATCAAGTCAATATCACCGCGCTCGCCAATACTTTTACGCAATCGGGCGAGGGGATTGTGATGTATGGACAAGGAAAAGAGCTGAAAGTGCTTGGGCGGGTATTAGTCGGTCAATAATGTTTCACTGAATTGACGCCATGAAGGCAGTGGGTTACACCCCAGACTAGGAATCCATTTAAATTCGGAGCAACTTAGCCCGAAAACGCTGGGATTCCATCAAACCCCAATATCCCTACCCCTTTTCCCATGGTACTGCTATTGTCTACGAACCACGCGAAGAGGGCGGGCCTCAAGCGTAATTGAGATGCCAAGGGCAAGAACCTTTGGACTAGAGGAGGATGACAATGAACTTGCGAACCTATCTTGTAACAACGGCATTAGGGACCTCCCTGATACTGAGTGGGTGCGGCGATTCGGCGCTGACCGGAACCAGCCTGCAAACCCTTTCGAACCGGGCCGATCTGGTGAGCGGTGGCGCTGCCCTGGTGGAGGTGAAGCTCCCAGAAAAAGCGGTCGCCTCCCAACTTAGGGTCGACGTAGATGGCACCGACGTCACTTCGGCATTCAGTACAGTCGCCGACGGTCGCACTTTAGGTGTCGTCAAGGGCCTAAAAAACGGTACCAATACCGTCAGCGTCAAGAGTTCCAACGGCTCCTTTGTGGGGGCACAACTGGTCATCACTAACGCTCCGGTGGGCGGGCCCGTCATCTTAAGCGCGCAACCATCCCCCTGGATTTGCGCCACACCCTCACCCGTCGCAGCCAGCGGTAACACGCCAGCGTCGAACGCCAGCGGACTGAGCACCAATGCAACTGACGCACAATGCAACATCGCAACTGAATATAAGTTGTTTTATCGCACGACCACGGTCGGTTGCTCAACCGCGTTGCCCGATCCTAGCCCGCCGGCCGCAGCCCCCACCAACAATTGCTTCAAGCCCTATACCGTAGGGACAACACCGCCGGATTTAGCGACCACAACCACGACGAATGGCTTAACGGTTCCCTATATCGTGCGGGTCGAACGCGGCACGGTGAACCGCGGGATTTATGACATTGCTGTGCTTTTCGATCCAACCAAGACGGCCCCATGGACAACACTGGCGCCACAAGCGCAGTGGAACGGCAAAGTCGTGTACTCCTTTGGCGCGTCTACAGGCCAACCCCGTCAGCAATTCCGTACCGAGCAAAACTGGGCGGATGATGCCGCACTATCGCGTGGCTTCATGGTGGTTGACAATAGCTTGACCGACTCGCTCTACAACTCCAACCGCATGCTCGTCGCCGAAACACTCATGATGATGAAAGAGCGGATTGTCACGAACTATGGCGAGATCAAGTACACCTTGGGAAATGGTTGCTCTGGCGGCTCGATCCAACAAAACACCGTGGCATCGACCTTCCCTGGGCTGCTCGACGGTATCCAGCCAAGCTGCGACTATCCAGATTCGATCACCACCGGCATGGAAGTCACCGACTGCGTATTACTGGTTAATTTCTACGCCAGCGCGGATTGGGCCGCCTTAACCGGCACCCTCACCCAGGCTCAAATCAACACCAAGAAAACTGCGATTAATGGTCACCTTGACCAGCTTGGCTGCCAATCTTGGAACAACGCCTTTGGCTTCAATGGCAAGCCCGGAAATTATGTTCGAACCCTGGTCACAGATACGGTGACAGGCGCAATGAGTATTCCGCCAACCGAAGTCCCTCGTAACAATTGTCTGTTGCCTGCTGCTCTGGTCTATGATCCTGTCAGCAACCCAACGGGTACACGATGCGGGGATGCAGATCTCTCAGCGGCTGTGTGGGGCACCACCACCGGTATCGCGCCCGGGAGCACTCGAGCGTTGACCACCTTGGACAATGTCGGCATTCAGTACGGATTGGGGGCGCTTCAAGCGGGTGCAATCACGCCAGAAGAGTTTGTGACGCTTAACGAAAAGATCGGTGGCTTTGACGCCGACTCGAACCGTCAAGCAGCTCGTTCAGTTGCCGATGCTGCAGCCCTGCCTATCGCGTACAAGAGTGGCATCGTCGGCAGTGGGAAAAACTTCGCCAAGTTGCCGATCATTGATTCGCGCGGTTATGACGAAGCGGGAATTCACTATATCTGGCGTAGCTTTTCGGAACGCGCAAGGATCGACGTGTCAAATGCCAACAATCATGGCAATCATGTCATGTGGCGTTATGGCACCGGACTCTTGCCCGGCACCGCAGCGCAGGTGAGTGCTGTGACCGTCCAATCTCTATTGACCATGGACACCTGGCTGTCGAGCCTACTGACAAGTGCTCCGAAGTCGTCGATGAATGCTGAGCGGACCCAGGCCCAAGTCATTGCAGCCAAGCCAGCAGCGGCAGTTGATTTGTGCTATCTCACCGGTGACACGACTTTCGCCACCAAAGTAACTGATATGGCTCTATGTGATGCCGATGCACGCTTGGTGAAACATGCCTCACCACGTCAGGTTGCGGGCGGCTCCTTGTCTGAGAATATTCTCAAGTGCCAACTGAAACCACTCGCTTTCACCGACTACGGCAGCATTGTTTTTAGCGCGGTTCAGCAATCCCGCCTCAGTGTGGTGTTCGCCGGCGGAGTCTGCGACTGGAGCAAACCAGGCGTGGGCCAACAAGATCCGGTATCGCCACAGACCTACAAGGCAGGACCAGGCGGAACACCTCTGCCCGCAGCGCCTACTTCGACACCAATCTAACCAGCGTCAATCAATGTTGGCCGACCCCACATCGGGTGTCGGCCTTTTTCTTGTCTTGAACTACAACGCTACAAAAGAGCGCTAGCCCCAATCAAGCCCACTCCGGCATCACGCAGGCGCGTGGTGGCCTGAGCCAAGGAGCCATGCAGGTCAATCGCTCGACTGGCGTCGAGCAACACCGCCGTATCAAACCCTTGACGTCGCGCATCCTCGGCTGAAAATCCTACGCAAAAGTCGGTCGCCAGTCCACAGATAAACACCCGTTTCAATCCCCGCTCACGTAAATAGCCGGTCAGGCCGGTGGGGGTGGTTTTGTCATTCTCGAAAAACACCGAGTAAGAATCAATGCTTGGTCGAAAACCTTTGCGAATGACAAGCTCGGCATCTGGCACCGCGAGCTGAGGATGAAACTCAGCACCGTGCGAGCCCTGCACGCAGTGGTCGGGCCAGAGCGTTTGATCACCATAAGGCATCCGTACCGCACCGAACGCCGCCTGCCCAGGGTGACTTGAAGCAAAGGAGCTATGCCCGGCGGGATGCCAATCTTGCGTCAACACCTTATGGGCAAAACGCCTGGCAATCTTGTTGATCAAGGGGACGATGGCATCGCCATCAGGCACCGCAAGAGAGCCTCCTGGACAAAAATCATTCTGAACATCAATGATCAGTAAAACGTCGGTCTCGTCATTTATAGTGAGATTCATCCCCTACACCTCATGCGGTTTTTGCAGCCTGCAATCCGAGCTCTTTCATCAAGGCATCACGCATCACGAACTTTTGTGGCTTACCCGTGACTGTCATCGGCAGCTCTTTGACAAAGCGAATATGGCGCGGCACTTTGTAATGCGCAATCTGGCCCTGACAAAAACTCTTAATGTCGTCCTCGCTACAAGCTTGCCCTGGCTTGAGCACAATCCAACACGCCACCTCTTCGCCGTACTTGGCATCGGGCACGCCAAACACTTGCACGTCTTGAATCTTGGGATGACGATACAAGTACTCCTCAACCTCGCGCGGAAAGACATTTTCGCCGCCCCGAATGAGCATGTCCTTCACCCGGCCAACGATGTTACAAAAACCCTCAGCATCGAGGGTGGCTAAATCACCGGTATGCATCCAGCCATCGCGAACCGCCTCTTGCGTGCGGGGCAGGTCGTTCCAATAGCCCTTCATCACCGAATAGCCTCGGGTACACAGCTCACCGCGTTCGCCCACCTTCACGATGCGGCCTTCATCATTCACGATCTTCACTTCTAGGTGAGCCAGGATACGGCCGACCGTCGACACTCTTTTTTCGAGCGGATCGTCGGCAGCACTTTGAAACGATACCGGACTGGTCTCGGTCATGCCATAGGCGATGGTGATCTCACGCATGTGCATATCGGCGACCACGCGTTTCATGGTCTCAATCGGGCACGGTGCCCCCGCCATAATACCGGTGCGCAAACTCTTCAACTCGAACTTGGCGAAGTCATCATGCTGCAACATGGCGATGAACATGGTCGGCACGCCGTGCAAGGCCGTGCACTGTTCCTCAGCGACGGCCGAGAGTGTTGCCAGTGGGTCAAAACCCTCACCCGGAAACACCATCGCCGAGCCGCCCGCCACACAGGCAAGCACCCCCAGCACCATCCCAAAGCAGTGATAGAGCGGCACCGGTATACATAGCTTGTCCGTCGGACCAAGACGCATCGCCTGGGCCACGGCAATCCCGTTATTGACAATATTGTGATGCGAGAGGGTCGCGCCCTTCGGGTTCCCCGTGGTGCCACTGGTGAACTGCACGTTGATCGCGTCGTCCGGTCCAAGCGCCTTGGAGAGCGCATCTAAACGGGAGCGATGCGCAGGCCCTGCTGCCGCATTCACTTCTGCATACTGAAGCATGCCGGGCACCGCGTTCGCACCCAGTTGAATAATCATGCGCAGATGAGGCAGCTTGGCCAATTTCAAATGCAGGCGGTCCTCTGCGTTGGCACTCGCAAGCTCGGGCGCCAAGGTTTGCAACATCCCTAGATAGTCACTGGTCTTGAAAGCATCGGCGCTCACCAGCGCCTTCATCTCCACCTTGTTCAAAGCATATTCCAGCTCAGACAGGCGATAAGCTGGATTAATATTCACCAACACTGCACCGATCCTTGCTGTCGCAAACTGAGTGACTAACCATTCCATGCGATTGGGGGACCAAATACCGACTCGATCGCCTTGTTTGACGCCAAGCGACAACAGGCCTGCCGCAAACTCGTCCACCTTTTGCGCCAAGTCATACCAGGTCCAGCGAATTTTTTGCTCCCGAAAAACAACCGCCAGTTGTGGGCCATGGGTCTTGACCGTGTGCTCCAACATTGCAGGTATGGTCATGTACGCGAGGGGCTTGGTGGTGTCACCACGCACATAGGACAGGCCATCTTGCGGGGCTCGGCGATTGCCTACCGAGCTGCCCTCGGCCTCGCCCAACGCTGTGGGAGTTCCAGTGCTAAAACTACTAAACGGATTACTCATGTTAAAAGGTCCGCCAATCGCCCGATTGCTCGAAGGCATAAGCCGCCCGGTAAATCGTACTCTCCTGCCAATGTTTGGCGGTAAGCATCACGCCGACCGGCAAGCCGTCACTGAGACCACAGGGCACACTCATCGAGGGATGGCCAGTCACATCGAAGGGCGCGGTGTTCGGAATCATCTCAAACGCCCGCTGTAAATACAAGGACAAAGGCGCACCCGGCGGTGGAATGGGCTGAGCTTTAAGAGGGGTGGTTGGCATTAGCAAAATATCGCAGCGATTCATCGCATCGTCATAAGTCTTGCGAAGTAAGCGGCCCAAGTTTTGTGACTTGGCATAGAAGCGACCACCATAATGGGTAATGAAGTACTGGCCGAGAAACATCGATACTTTTAGCGAGGGTGACAGCTCATTGGCACGGCTCCGCCAGTTAGCATGACGATCCAAAAGACTCGTCGTATAAAGGCCCTTCCAATTAAAGCCCATGCCATTGCCATTCATCATTTGTGCTTGTAAGCCTTCAAGCGCAATCGGTGTCCAAATCGCAGCGCCGTCCAAATGCATGGGGATCGAGATCTCCTCCACAATGGCACCCAACCTCGCAAAGCGCTCGGCTGCCTGACGCACCTTGGCATCCACTTCAGGATCGCTTTGTGCATGACCAAAGCCTTCGCGCACAACACCAATTCTTAACCCTGAGACTCCCCGCCCTAAGGCAGCCGTGTACTTGTCCACTCTTGGGCTGTACTGCCGCGGATCGAGATCGTCCGAGCCCGCGATCACTTCCAACATCAAGGCGTTGTCCGAGACGGTTGCGGTCATCGGCCCGACATGATCAATGGTCGCTTCAATCGGCATCACACCAGTGTAGGGCACGAGGCCATGAGTGGGCTTCATGCCGTAAATGCCGCACAGGGCCGCTGGCATACGGATCGAGCCGCCCTGATCGCCACCAATGCCCATATCCAACTCACCCGAGGCAATGAGCGCCGCAGTTCCAGAAGAAGAGCCGCCGGTCATCCAACCCATGCGCCAGGGGTTGTGCACCGGCCCGGTGGCATTGGTATGGCTTCCAGCCGACAGGCAAAAATACTCACAATGCGCCTTGCCCATAATGGTTGCACCGGCATCCAACATACGGGTCACGATGGTCGCATCCAAATCGGGTACATAGCCTTCCAAGGTGGAAGCGCCATTCATCATCGGCACACCTGCCAGGCAGACATTGTCTTTGAGAACCACTTTGCGGCCTTCGAGCGGACCGCTGGTCGCACCCTTCACCTCGGCTTTGACATACCAGGCATTGAGAGGGTTTTCCGCTTGCGAGGGGCGATAACCGGGGGTACGCGGATATTTGACCTTAGGCAGGTAATCGGGCAAAGAATCGATCCGGTCGTAGGCTAGCATCGAGCCTTCCATCTCAGTCATATAGTCCTGCACCTCGGCATCAGACATGGTCATGCTGAGCCCCGCAATCAGGGTCTTCATTTGTTCAAGCGTAGGGCGTCGTACCGTCATGGCAGGACCTATTGGTTGGTAATTGGGTTGACTAGGGGAAAGATTAGAAGGCTGAGCCGAGGCTCGAACCGGAAGTGTTTGGGAGGGCGCGGATGCTCGTTCTGGCACGGCCGTCGCATGCAGAGCATTTGCTGCGGCCGCCCGGGGCAACAGACCAGTGCGACTCAGCGTCGCGCTGGCCACCGAAATGGCCGTACCCGAAGCTGGGTTGCCGACTCTACGTGCAATGCTCTGCGTGCCCGCGCCAGTGACTACGCCAACGGACCCGCCCGAAGACTTCGGGCTACGAGTCGCGCGCGCCGCGCCAAGGCCAACGAAACTGGCTAACTTTTTTGGATCCCTTAGATCTGCTCCGCTGATCTCAGTCTCGATACGCCCTTTCTCAAGCACTAAAACACGATCCGCACAGTCAAGAATGAAATCCAGGTTTTGCTCAACCACCAAAATGGTTAAACCATGGTCCTTGCGCAGCTTCACCAAGGTCGCCGCCATCTCTTCA
>JAYVKZ010000382.1:0-7606 GCA_043767985.1 Betaproteobacteria bacterium | reverse complement strand
ATTTCGTGCTCTCCAATACCAATATGGAGCAAACCCAACTGCTCATACCCAACCGCAATGGCATGAGCACGTCGCACGCCATGTGGCCCCTGAAACCGAAGGACAGCAAGCTTTTCGGCAACCAAACAAGGGTTGACTATCAGGGTTCAACCTGCATGAAGGACTGCCGAGCTGAGGCGAAGGTGTCGTCGTTCCTGCCTGATTTCGCGCGCGATGCTCACGGCAACCTCGCACAGCAAAATCGACTGGTGGGTGCGCAAAAAGGGGCAGTGACTTCGACACCGTCCAATGTCACCATCGCTACATTGGACGAGCCATCTGCCGCCATGCGAGGCCTCCTGGCGAAACACAACTGCCTTGCCTGCCATGGCATGGACAGCAAGCTGGCGGGTCCAGGTCTTTCCGAGGTCACTAAAAAATACCAGGGACAAGCCGATGCCGTGGACTATCTCGCGAGGCGAATCAAGGCAGGCGGGTCGGGGGTTTGGGGAGCTATTCCCATGCCTGCGCAAAGCCTCAGCGAGGACGATGCCAAAAAGATTGCAGCGTGGTTAGTGACAACTGCAGGGTCAAGTGCCAACCCTCTTAAGGGAAAGCCTTAATTGAAAATCGCCGATTAGTTGTAAAATTGCAAAAACCAAGAATGGAGATTCAAATGACAGATAGAAGAGAAATGCTCAAGCGCAGCTCTGCGGTCGCGTCTTTACTGCTGAGCGCGGGCGTGTGGCCGAGCCTCAGTATGGCCCAGACAAACGCCTACCCGAGTAGCGCCTTTGATGCGAAAACCATGGCCGATGTGAGCAAGGCTTTGGGCATGCAAGCCCCGGTAGCGAGTAAAGACATTGTTTTGCAAGCCGCCGACATCGCAGAAAACGGTGCAGTTGTACCCATCGGTGCGTCAACGTCGCTGCCTGGCGTCAAACGCATGATGCTCTTAGTTGAGAAAAACCCTTCGATTCTGGCCGCCATCTTTGACTTTACCGACGGCATTGAAACGGCCATCTCGACGCGCGTCAAAATGGGCCAGTCGTCCAATGTTTTTGCAGTGGCCTTGATGAACGATGGTCGAGCACTCTACGCAACCAAAGAAGTCAAAGTCACCCTCGGTGGCTGCGGCGGCTAACAAGGAGAACACTCATGGCAGATCCTATGCGCATTCGCGCTCAACTCGCTGGTGATAAGGCCACCGTTCGTGTCCTCATCGGCCACGAAATGGAAACCGGGCAACGTAAAGATGCGGCAGGCAAGACCATTCCAGCTTGGTTTATTCAAGAAGTCAGTGCAAGTCACAATGGCAAATCAGTCATGACGGCTCAGTGGGGCCCGGCGATCTCGAAAAACCCCTTCATGCAATTTACCGTCAAGGGCGCCAAAGCGGGCGACAAAATTGCCATTAGTTGGAAGGACAACAAAGGCGATACCCGTACCGACGAGGCGACGGTTGCATAACAACAATGCGCTGGACAATCACCGGCGTGCCGGACCAAGTAAGTTGAGGGCCTACCGTTGAAGACGTTTCGATTATTTACTGCGCTCGGGGCACTTGCTCTGTCGTTAAGCGTTGGCAACCTCAGTGCCCAGCCTAAATCCACGGCCGACGGTATCAACGAATATCGCAACATGCTGGCCGACGGTAACCCGGCTGAACTATTCGAGGCCAAGGGTGAAGATCTCTGGAAACAAAAGCGTGGCCCAAAAGCCGCGAGTCTTGAGAAGTGTGATTTGGGTAAGGGGGCAGGTGTCATCAAAGGCGTGTTTGTAGAGCTTCCTAGATACTTCAGCGACACGCAAAAAGTTCAAGACCTCGAATCGCGTTTGTTGACTTGCATGGAATCGCTCCAAGGTATTTTGGCGGCGGAAACGATCAAGACGCCATTTGGCCGCGGCGAGCAAAAGAACATCGAAGGCCTAGTCGCCTGGATCTCGGCGGAATCAAAAGGCATGCGTTTTGCGCTGCCTCAAGCACATGCTGAAGAAAAGAAAATGTTCGAACTCGGTAAACGTGCTTTTTTCTATCGTGCAGGCAGCTATGATTTTTCATGCGCCTCCTGCCACGGGGAGGGCGGTAAACGCATCCGTTTGCAAGACCTGCCCAATCTTACTGAGAACCCAGGCGATGGCGTGGGTTTTGCGGCCTGGCCCGCCTACCGCGTATCGTCAGGTGAGTTGTGGGGGATGCAAAGGCGTTTGAACGATTGCTTTCGCCAGCAACGCTTCCCCTACCCTGGCTATGCCTCAGATGTCACCGTCGCACTGGGCGTCTACATGGGTGTCAACGCGAAAGGCGCCCAGTCCATCGCCCCTTCCTTGAAACGCTAAGGTGGCTGCCTTGATAAAACTCACTCACAAAACCAAACTCTTGCTGAGCTTGTTCACCCTGCTCGCGGTGACAGGTTGCGCAACGATCGCTGGCGCAAACTATGATGCCCTGACCAACGCCATTATGAAGGGTTCGTTTCGTAGTGAAGGCATTGCCACCATCGATCGCTTAGAGCAGGACGACTCCAATCGCGAGTGCTCACAAATTACTACCGGCACGCTGCCTGAAGCGCGAGCCAAGGCGATAGAAGCCGCCAACCTCAAAACCATCAAGTGGCCCAGTGACGGCAAGTTTCTGGGCGATTGGAAAGAAGGCGAAAGACTCGCTCAAAATGGTCGCGGCATGACCTGGACCGACACAGACCCGAAAGCCAATGGCGGCAATTGCTACAACTGCCATAAAATTACCGAGCAGGAAATCTCCTACGGCACGATTGGCCCAAGCCTCTACCAGTACGGCAAACTTCGGGGCGTGAGCGATCCCAATGCGCCGTCGGCGAAGGCCATGCTCGAGTACACTTGGGGCAAGCTCTGGAATGCCAAGGCTTACAACGCTTGCTCGAATATGCCGCGCCTTGGCCATGTGGGTGCGCTGAGCGAAAAGCAAATCAAAGATGTCATGGCCTTGCTCCTCGACCCGGCCTCACCCGTCAATAGCAAGTGAGTCTGTCTCGTCGCGAGTTCGTTCGCTTGCTGGGCATGGCCTCAACAGCCGGCATGGCGCTCGGCAAGTATTCGCAGGCTGATGCAGCACAGGCACAACAAGGCCTCTACGACCTGCCCAAGTTCGGGCAGGTGTCCCTCCTGCACATGACCGACTGCCATGCCCAGCTCCTGCCCACTTACTTCCGTGAGCCCAGCGTTAACCTGGGCGTTGGCGACATGCGTGGGCGGGCACCCCATTTGGTGGGCGAGAATTTGCTGAAGGCCGCCGGTATCTGGCCGGGTAGTCCGCGAGCGCATGCCTTTACCGCCTTGAATTTCGAGACGGCCGCCCGGCGCTACGGCAAGGTCGGCGGTTTCGCCCATCTCGCGACCCTCGTCAAACAACTCAAGGCCTCGCGACCCGGTGCCCTTTTGCTTGACGGCGGCGACACTTGGCAGGGCTCCGCCACCGCCTTGTGGACCAAGGGCCAAGACATGGTGGAGGCCAGCAAATTACTTGGTGTAGAAATCATGACGGGTCACTGGGAATTTACCCTCGGCCAAGACCGGGTCAAAGAAATTGTCGACAAGGATTTCAAAGGCCAGATTGATTTTTTAGCGCAAAATATTCGTACCCGCGACTTTGAAGATCCGGTGTTCAAGTCGCATGTATGGCGCGAGATTAACGGCGTCAAAGTGGCCTTTCTAGGGCAAGCCTTCCCCTATTCGCCGATTGCCAACCCGCGCTACTTGATGGCTGATTGGACCTTCGGCATTCAGGACGAGTCCATGCAAAAGACCGTCAACGAGGTGCGCGCGCAAGGCGCTCAGTTGGTGATTTTGCTGTCGCACAACGGCATGGATGTCGATCTGAAAATGGCCGCAAAAGTCAGTGGCATCGATGCTATCTTGGGTGGGCATACACATGATGGCGTGCCGGTGCCCGCCGTGGTCAAAAACTCAGGCGGACAAACCCTAGTGACCAATGCGGGGAGCAATGGCAAGTTCTTGGCGGTGCTAGATCTTGATGTTCAAGGCTGCAAGCTCAAAGCGTGGCGCTACAAGCTGCTACCGATCTTCTCCAATATGCTCAAAGCCGATCCGCAGATGCAAGCCCTCATTGAGAAGGTTCGGGCACCCTATGAGAGCAAGCTGGCCGAGAAACTGGCGATCACCGAAGGCGTACTCTATCGTCGTGGCAATTTCAACGGCAGTTGGGACCAACTTCTGCTCGACGGGCTCATGGACGTGCAAGGGGCTGAAATTGCCTTTTCGCCAGGCTTTCGCTGGGGCACCTCGCTCCTGCCTGGGCAAGCCATCACCCGTGAACATCTCATGGATCAGGTGGCCACCACCTACTCCTATGCAACCGTCTCGGAGATGAGCGGTGAAACCATCAAAACCGTGCTTGAAGACGTTTGTGACAACCTGTTCAACCCAGACCCCTACTACCAGCAAGGCGGGGATATGGTGCGGGTGGGCGGCCTTACCTATGCCTGCGCGCCCAACGAGAAAATGGGTAGCCGTATTCAAGACATGCGCCTCAAGGGCGAGCTCATTGACCCCAACAAAAAATATAAGGTCGCAGGCTGGGCACCAGTGGCCGAAGAAGCTCGCGACGCCGGCAACAAAATGGTGTGGGATGTGATGGAAGGCTGGTTAAAGTCGAAGCGTTCGATCACCCCTAGAAAGATTAATCAGCCCCGTCTTATCGGCGTTGAAGGCAACCTTGGACTGATGAGCTAGTACGCAAAACGTACGCTCTGTCAATTTTGAGGCCATGCCATGATACAAAGTGCTTAAGGAGATTTTTATGAACATTCAAAAATTCGCGTTGTGCCTTGCCCTGGCGACCTCGGCTTTCAGCGCGTGGGCTCAAGACAAAGTGGTGTACCACCTCAACGACACGGCCAGTCAAGCCCTGGGGACCCTGCGCAATCTCAAAAACCATTTGGACACGGACCCGAGCGCGCAGATTATCGTCGTCACTCATGCACAAGGCGTCGACGCGCTGATGCTCGATGCAAAAGACCGCAACGGTAACCCCTACTCGATCGCGGTCGAAGAGCTCAGTCGGCGCGGCGTGAAGTTTGAAGTTTGCGAGATCACCCTGAAGAACCGCGATTTGAAGCGCGAGCAGTTTATTCCGGAAGCAAGCTTTACAAGCTCCGGTGTCGTGCGAATCACCAAGCTGCAAACCCAGGGCTACGGCTACTTGAAGCCTTAAAAAACGGCGCCCGCGGAGCCAAGGTCTCGAGACATGAATAATCAAAGCGATGGCGCTGAAAACTCCTAAACGCGCATCGCTGCGTGCCTTTGCTTCGCTTTGCCTGCCTTGCATCCTGCCCTTTAAGGTGCAGGCGGCCTCATTTTCCTTAGCGCTTGCAAAAAACCTCAAACTTGAACTTGAGCAAACTTTAGCCAAGCAAGAGCCGTTGATTGTCATGGTCAGTTTGGACGGCTGCCCATTTTGCAAGATCGCCCGCGATCACTATTTGCGCTCCGTACAGATGGAGCAAAAATTGCGAATTGTGCAAGTCGATATGGGCAAAAGCACCGTGACGCTTGATCCTCAAGGGCGTTCGAGCACCCACGAGCGACTCATTCAGTCCTGGGGCATCAAACTTGCCCCCACGCTGCTCTTTTTAGGAAAAGATGGCAAGGAGCTGGTGGAGCGTTTGGAAGGTGGCTCGTCTAGTGACTTTTATGGGGCCTACCTCGATGACAGAATCGCGAGAGCGCTTCGGCTCAGTAAAACCTAAATATTTTCGCTAGAATGCCAAGCATGAGCGAACCGCAACTTTCTCAACCCGAAGACGACCGAGTATTCGAAGCTGCCGGCGAACTCCTCGCCTTACTATCAACACCAGTGCGACTCAAAGTGCTCAGTGCGCTTTGCAATGGCGAGCGCAACGTTTCAGACTTGGTCGCTGCGACCGCGACCAAGCAACCCAATTTGTCGCAACATTTGAATGCGCTTTATCGATCAGGCATTTTAGCCAAGCGGCGTGAGGGCACACAGATTTTCTACAGCATTTTGAGCCAACGCGCCGTACAACTTTGTCGAGCGGTTTGCACGCAGGTGGCGATGGATTTGGATGAGGAAACAGCGATCTCTCGTGAAGAACGTTTGTTTCCCACCAAGAGAAAACGCTGATTGTCCAAGCTCGCCCAACATCTTCTAACCGACACTCGGTCACTAGGGGCAGACCAGCAGAGCCACAGCATCGGCTAAATCGGGTAAGTTGAGTGCTTAAGGGACGACTCTATTGTTCGGCCAGTACTACTTTTTGTAGGGCACAAAAATGTCAGCGTCAGACACAGCACATCACCTTTACTCGAATCTCGCTTCCGGTATCAGCCAAAGTACCGTGAACGCAATGGTCAATGCCTTGGGTCTGAAACTATTGTCGCTCGATAAGAGTCTCTACAAGCCTCGGACAGGATTTGGCGCCAAGCTGCAAGCACTCGCGCAAAGCTGGCCTAAATCGTCTTTTGTTCTCGACCTTGGCCAGCTTGCCAAGCAGGGCCTCACCCTTTTGCAATTGCGCGATCAAATTGATTCACCAGAGCTGAGAAGCCGGATAACCCTGTGCAATAGCGAAGGTGCGATCAGCATAGGCAGCCGAAACCTTGTTAAATCCTTGGGCTTCGCGGAGCTCGTGGCCGACATCGATCCAAGAGATGCTTTAGGCGGCCTGAAATCCCTGAATGATTGGATCTTTCTACAAGCGCCGATTGTTGTGGAAAGAACTAGTCGCCTACCCGCCTTTCTGAAGACTGTTGCCTTCCCAAGCGCTAACGAACCCGCACGTGCACTCATACAAAGACTGAGCGGACAGTGCGCCGAGATATTGCTGGCCCATCTCATGAAGCATCTTGAAGTTCGTGACCGAAGCTATCATTTAAAGACCTACCCCGCCTGCTTCTTAGGTCTTGAGGCTTGCCAGTATCTTCAGGAGCAATTCAGGCTAGTGGAGGCGCAGGCGGTCTCCCTTGGAAAAGCGCTACAAGAGCTCGGACTCATCTATCACGTTACGCATGAGCAAAATTTTGCCAATGAACGTTTGTACTTTCGTTTTGCAAACTCGAGTGCTGCGGACAAGGCTCCCGCACTTGAGATATGGAATGCCCTGCTCACCCAACTCGACATCAAGGATCGAAGTTATTTGGGTCAGTCGTATCCCACCTCGTTCGTCGGCAGTGAGGCCCTGAGCCTGGTCGCAAAGAAATACTCCCTGAGTCGTCTAGATGCCTGGATTGTGCTGCACCGCTTTGAACAACTGGGCTTCATGGAACATGTCACCGGCGACCACGGCTTTCTTGACGGTAACTTTTATTATCGTTTGAATTTATAAGCTTGAACTCATCAGTTCGAACGAACGATCCTAAGGACATTCGCGGGCTTATTCATTCTTGTCAAGGTTCGACGATTTTAAACATGGTCTTGAACTCGTCCAGTGTCGACATCAATTCCATCAGACATCGCACATCACCCTCAACGCTTAGCTCCCCCTTAGCGACCGCGTCCGCAAAGCTCGCTTGCTTCATCAGCACTTGGTTCAGAGTGCTACGCTTCAGTTTTAGAGTGGCCTGCGCATGCGTGCGTTGCCGATTGGCCTGATAGCTCAGAGCGCAATTC
>JAYVKZ010000381.1:0-8398 GCA_043767985.1 Betaproteobacteria bacterium | reverse complement strand
ATCACTTTTTGGGTATAGACCAGGGAAAAGCGCTGAAAATTTCCGTCGGCTAGAACTCCCCCCCAGCTGTCAAAAATCATTACGGTTTGAACGCCCGCTTCAATTTGAGCATTGAGATAATCAGCCACCGTGATTGCGAGCGTGTCGAGAATTTTGTGCAATAGATCGGGGCGACGGTACATGAAAGTCTTGATTTTGCGGAAATCGTCCGAGCCACCCCCCTCGATCATGTAACAAGCCAAAGTCCAGGGCGAACCCGAGAAACCGATCAGCGGGACGCGATCATTCAGGGCTCCCCGGATCGTCCTGACGGCATCCATGACATAACGCAGTTCAACATTCGGGTCAGGCACATGCAATTTGGCGACGTCCGTCTCGTCCTTAATGGGGCGCTGAAATTTCGGTCCCTCGCCTTCCGCGAAATAGAGGCCCAAGCCCATGGCGTCCGGTATCGTCAGAATGTCCGAAAACAAAATCGCCGCATCTAGGGGGAAGCGCGCAAGCGGTTGCAAGGTGACCTCGCATGCCAGTTCCGGCGTTTTGCAAAGGGTGAGGAAGTCACCTGCAATCTTTCGGGTTGCGTTGTATTCCGGCAGGTAGCGGCCAGCTTGACGCATCAGCCACACCGGCGTGTAGTCGGTAGCTTCACGCCTAAGCGCTTTGAGGAAGGTATCGTTTTTTAGGGTCATTTTTCTTAGCAATAAATGCTTTAAGTAATCGGCTTCGAGCTTGCAGCCGAAAGTGGAATGATGAGCGAATCTTGGGAATTGGCACCGATTTAAACCTTATCGCCAGCAGACTGTGGTGACAAGGCGCGCACCGTCGCGGAATGAAACTCCATGTAATAGGTCACAAAGGTGATGACCACCGTGCCGGCCAGGAACAACCAGGAGTTCACCAACCAAAGGACAACCGGCATGGCGAAATAGAAAGCCCGTAGTCCGTGGGTAAAGTTATTGCCCGCCAGCTCATTAAGGCCTGCGGACTGGGTCACCATCGGGTCGTCTGGCTTCGTGGGTAAGGCTTCGGTGCCAGGAGCCTGGGTCGGGAAGGCGCCGATCAAAATGTTAATGAGATTGAACTGGCGCAAGGACATCGTAAACCGCAAAAACGCGTAAACAAAGACCAAGGCTAGCAAAAGCACCTTGATTTCCAACAGTTGCTGGGAGACTACGCGAGCCAGAGGAAGGCTCTTCACCACATCGAGAATGTCGGTAGGATTGCGCTCAATCGAACCCAATACGGCAAACAGTGCGCCCAAAATAAGGACTGTGGTCGAGGAGAAGAAAGTTGCACTTTGCATCAGGCTATTAACCAAGGCCGAATCCGTGATGCGATTTTCGCGTTTGAAGGCCTCACGCATCCAGGTACGGCGGTAGTGAGCCACCGTACCCATCAGGCTCGGATTATTGAGCGAGCTCCTTGCGGCCCAGGCCCCGTAGACTGACCAAGATAACAACCAAAGGGCAACGCCAGACCAATCAATTGCGTTTAATGCATGCATGGCGCCATTATCGCAAGGCTTGGCTGAATGACGTAATCGGGCCGCTCGGGCCGCTCGGGCCGTGAGCGATGCTAGGAAAATGACTTGGATTGAAACCCAAATTGTTTGTCACCCCGCAAAAGGGGAAGTCAATGGCTTGAAGTCATCGGACGCACCAGGCGGTATCGGAGGATGTTCTCGTAAAGAAGCTTCAAAGGACATCTGCAATTTGCGAATCGGCCCCCTGACCCAGCCGTCCTCCATGGACGCATCTGTTTCTTCTTTTGGGTCCCGCTTTAGATTAAACAGCGCCGGCGTTTCGAGGTGAATCGGGCCCGTATTAGGTTCTTTTTCCAGGATCAAATGCATCTTCCAATGGCGCCACTTGACCGCCCGCAGCTCCTTCTTGATGTAGAACACAAAGCCCTCACGTACGGGCTGCTTCGAGCGCCCTAGCCATTGCGCAAGATGTGAGACGCCATCAATCGGCCGATCCACGGGGAGAGGCGCTTGCGCGACTTCAGCGAGCGTTGCGAAGAGATCGGTGACATGAATGATGTCATCATTTTGCACGCCTTCCGCGATACGCTTGGGCCAGCGCACAATCATCGGGACCCGAAGGCCACCTTCCATTGCAGTGTGATAAGTCCCCGTCCATTGTCCGGCTGTACCTCGCCAAGGGCGCCGAAACTCCGGACCATTATCACTTGCAAAGATCATCAGTGTTTCGTCTTTGAGTGCGAGCTTTTCTAGCTCGTCAATGATCTGGCCCACACGGTAATCCATTTCCATCATGGAATCGGCAAACTCTCCGACGCCGCTCTTCCCAGCAAAGTCAGGATGGGCCAGAGTCGGAAAATGGAGATGGGTGAGCGGCACATACAGAAAAAAGGGCGCGTCCTTTGACGCATGACGGCGCAAAAAAGAAATGCTCTTGTCCACAATTTCGGATTCGATCAGTCGCCGCTTTTGAAGATCAAAATCTGCAAGCTCCTTAGCGGCTTGGCCCGCAAATCCTTCCATCACTTTGGGAACATCAACCACCGAAGCATCGAAGCCAGGCGTGCTGGTAAACATCGTTTCATTGCTCGTGCGTGGAATGCCATACCATTCGTCGAACCCTCGTTCATGCGGGTATCGCCCAGGCCGATCTCCAAGATGCCATTTGCCAAACATACCAGTCGCATAGCCTTGGCGCTTGAGCAATTGGGGCAAGGTCACCTCCCAGGGGTGAATGCCCTGGGGGAGGCCGGCGGGGACCGATTGCATGGCACCGGTACGAATTGGGTGCCGACCCGTCATGAGCGCCGAACGGGTGGGAACGCAATCACTTTCAACGTTGAAGTTTAAAAATTGAATACCTTCTTTGGCGAGCTGATCAATGCGTGGGGTCGGTGCGCCACGTAAGGCGCCGCCGCCATAACAACCTAACTCGCCCCACCCTAAATTGTCGGCCAGTATCAACACGATGTTCATGTACAAGCCTTAGTCAAGGTTAATTTTACGATCAACAATCAGCTTCGTCCAGCGTTCGCGCTCAGTGAGCAATTGCTTGCGAAACTCCTCGGGGGAGAGCTTGCCCACCTCCATGGAGGACTGCGCGAATTTTTCTTTTAACGCCGGTTCTGCCAAAGTGGCTGTGAGGGCTGATCTAAGTTTTGCGAGCGCGAAATCATCCATCCCAGCCGGTGCAAAGAGTCCTGCCCATTGCGGTGCATCGATGTCACCGGCACCGGATTCACCCAAAGTAGGCACCGTGGGCAAAATGCTGGAACGCGCGCGGGTTGACACTGCGAGGGCGAGCAATTTGCCCGACTTGATGTGCGGCATCACCGCTGCCGCACCCAGCACCGCCAAGGGCACTTGACCGCTGATCACATCTGCCACGGCCTGCCCGCCTCCCTTATAAGGCACATGCAGGAGATCGATGCCCAAGTTCGCCGCAGCCAACTCGCCCACTAAATGCTGAATCGAGCCTTGCCCTGAGGTTGCATAGGGTATTTGGCCCGGCTTGGCTTTGGCCAGTGCCTGTAGCTCTTTGATGCTTCGAATATTGGCGCTGGGCGCGGCCACCAGGATGATCGGCTGCGAGGCCAGTATTGCAACCGGAACAAAATTTTTGGCAAGATCCCATTTCAAGTTTGAACGAAAAAGCGGCAGCAAGGCCACCGAGTCCGATGCGACAAGAAAGGTGTGATTGTCCTTGCCGCTGGCAAGCACACTATCCACACCGAGCGCACCGTTCCCACCGGGCTTGTTGTCGATGGTGACGGTTTGACCCAGTCGAACTCTGATCGACTCTGCCACCACTCTTGCGGCAAAATCGTTCGAGCCGCCGACAGGGAAAGGCACGACGACTCGAAGCCCTTGTTTAGGCCAGTCATCCGCTTGCGCCAAGCGCGATGCCATGAGACCAGCTAGCGCAAACACCGCACACGCCACTAAACCGGTGAAAGTCTGGCGACGACGCAAAAAGGACGCTGAAAAAGTTCGCATGTTGTAACCCAAGTTGTTTGTGCGCCCTATCTCCAAATCATGAGGAAGGTCGGGCGTGTCGAGAAAGCGACATGAGCGCCTGCCTATGATAGAACAGTTCGTGTGATATTAAGCGAGGTATGCGCGGCCGCAAGATTAAACAATACCGTGCACCGCCAACGTGGCACGCATGCGCGCGCAGGCCAGATCCGGGTCATGCAACAGGCCGGCTCGGTCAGCCAAGCGGAACAATTCAGCGAGGTGCCCGATGGAGCGGGTGCTTTGCTGCCCGCCCACCATGGTGAAGTGGCTCTGCAACCCATTCAGGTAGGCCATGAACACGACCCCTGTCTTGTAAAAGCGCGTCGGCGCCATAAAGATATGGCGCGACAGCGGCACCGTTGGCGCGAGGATCTCGTTGAAGCTCTTGGTGTCGTTTTTGGCCAGCGCACTGAGTGCAGCGCTCGCAGCGGGCGCGATCGCGTCAAAAATGCCGAGTAAGGCGTGGCTGAAGCCTTGCTCGTCACCTTCAATTAGCTCGGCATAGTTGAAATCATCACCGGTATACATCTTCACGCCCTTGGCCAGACGGCGACGCATGGCGATCTCCTTGTCCTTGTCGAGTAGCGAGACTTTCACGCCGTCGACCTTGGCGGCATTGCGGTTGATCGCCTCCACTGCGGCGTCCATCGCCTGCATGTGGTTGGCATTGCCCCAGTAGCCAGCAAGGGCGGGATCGAACATTTCACCGAGCCAGTGGATGATCACCGGTGCTTTCACCTGCGAGAGGATGCGGTCGTACACCTTGTGATAGTCGTCCGGCCCCTTGGCCACTTTGGCCAGCGCCCGCGACGCCATGAGGATGATGGAGCCGCCGAGTTTTTCAATGGCGCCGACCTGGTCTTCGTAGGCGCGGATCACGTCGTCGATGGATTTCGCGTTTTCGGGGGCGAGATGATCGGTGCCGGCGCCGCTCGCGAGAAACGCGCCTTGGATGTCCTTGGAGGCGTCAATGGAGCGACGGATCAGTTCCAGCGAGGTCGGCCAATCCAGGCCCATACCGCGCTGCGCCGTATCCATGGCCTCGGCCACACCCATGCCGAGCTGCCAGAGGTGGCGGCGGTAAGTGAGGGTGGCGTCCCAATCGATCGCGCAGTCAAGCCAAGGGTCCTGTTTTTGCAGGGGATCGGAGACGACATGCGCGGCTGAGTAGGCAATGCGCGTAAATGCTCCCTGGGCCTTGGTCGGGAAGTCGCGTGGCACCGACAGGCGAAAGTCTTCAAGGCCGCCCGCAGCCGTGGGCAGCTTGATCGTGTGGTGTAGGTGCTCAGGTGCGTTCATGATGTTTCCTCACAGGCGATCAGGCAGACAGGGCGGGCACATCAACCCAACGCCGTTCTTTCCACGATTGCAAAGCGCATTCCACCAGTTGTACGCCCTTGGCGCCTTCGAGCAGGTTCCATTTGAACGGTCCATCATCAAACAAGTGGCGGATGAACAATTCCCATTGCGCCTTGAAACCGTTGTCGAAGGTGCTGTACTCGGGCACCAACTGCCAGTGGTCGAAAAAGTTGAATGGTTGACGCACGTCAGGGTTCCACACCGGTTTGGGGGTATTGACCCGCGCCTGGGTTCGCACATCGGTCAGTCCGGCCACGGCCGAGCCATGCGTGCCGTCGACATGAAAGGTCACCAGGTCATCGCGGCGCACGCGCGTGGTCCAAGAACTATTGATTTGTGCGATCACACCATTGGCAAGCTCAAAGGTGGCATAGGCCGCGTCGTCGGCAGTCGCCTGATACTTTTTGCCGGACTCGTCAATGCGCTCGGCGATGTGTGTCGCGCCCAAGCAGGACACTGATTTGACTTCACCGAAGATGTTGTCGAGAACATAGCGCCAGTGGCAGATCATGTCGAGGATAATGCCGCCGCCATCTTCATCTCGGTAATTCCAGGAAGGTCGTTGCGCCGGTTGCAGGTCGCCTTCGAACACCCAGTAGCCGAATTCGCCGCGCACCGACAGCATGCGTCCAAAAAAACCGGCGTCGCGCAACATCTTGAGTTTCATCAGGCCAGGCAAAAACAATTTGTCCTGCACCACGCCATGCTTGATGCCCTTGGACTGCGCCAGTTTGTAGATGTCGGTGGCTTCCTTGAGGTTGGTCGCGACCGGCTTTTCGCAGTAAATATCCTTGCCCAGATGGATCGCCTTGGCGAGTAAGCTCGGGCGCATCTGGGTCGTTGCGGCGTCAAAAAACAGCGTGTCCTCCTGGTTCGCCAGTGCTTTGTCGAGGTCAGTGCTCCAGCGCTCAATACCGTGCGCTTGGGCCAGTGCGGCGATCTTGTCGGCGTTGCGGCCGATCAGGATCGGGTCCGGCATCACCCGGTCGCCGTTGGCGAGTGCCACGCCACCCTGTGCGCGAATCGCGACAATGGAACGAATTAAGTGCTGGTTGGTGCCCATGCGCCCGGTCACGCCGTTCATGATGATGCCGAGTCGTTGAATTGCCATTGCGGATCCGTAGAGGTGAGTTAAGCAGGTAAAGTGGGAGCGATGATCGATTGCATCGTGGAAAAATCAGGCATGGCCGCGCTCGCATAGCCGGTGCAATCCAGCGAGCCCAGCGCAATGCGGCCTTGCTTGATCTTGAGTCGCGCGGCTCCATGAGTCTGTTCATAGAGATCCGGGTGTGCGCTCAGGAAGGCCTGCTGTTCGCTTGGCGGCAGCGCGGCCATGCCGTTCACGTAATGGTGGCCGTTACGCTCAACATGGCTAATGCCGAGGAAATTGACCAGTGCCAGGTCCTGTTGCACTGCCAGGCCCGCTTGGGTGGTGAGATCCTCCGCCGACATGAAGAAACGAGGCGCACCGGCCTCGGCATTCCAGCGCGCACAACGTGCGGCGTTGAGTAGCGACTTGTAGAGGCCCTTGCAGGTCTTGCTCGACACGCCGCGATAGCCGCACTCACGTGCAGCGATGAAGGTGTCCAGCGTGCCATCAGATTCGTCGATGATCACCGGCAGGCCTAGGCCATCGCCCCGGAAATCGGCTTGCAGTGCTGTTTTGCGGTTGATCGGTTGCTCGACGAAGAGGATCGATGCGGTGAGGCGTTGCAAGGGTGGGGCCGCACGCATGCGCGCCAGGAGCTCGGCGACCTGGTCGGCGCTGTCGTACTGTTCGTTGCCATCGAGCGAGGCGAAGTAAGGCCTGGAGCTGCGGTCCAGTACCTCGGCAATGGCCGTCAGGCGCGCAAGGTCAGCATCCAATTGGCCACCCACCTTGAGCTTGAAGTAACGGTGGCCGTAATGGGCCACGACCTCCTCGAGCGTTTCGGGCAGGCCATCGTCGACTGGCTGCTTGAGATCGGCAGCCGTGATTGCATCGACCAGGCCTACCGTGTGGCGCGCCTCGATCGAGGCGGCCGGCTTCTGCGCCGCGAGGAAGCTCGCCATGTCGAGGCCAGTGAACTCCATGCGGGTCGCAATCATCCCGGGGAGATTGCTATGCATGGCCTGATAGAACGACGTGTCCTGTGCGCGGCATAGCGCATCAAGGATGGCGCGGTCGATCAACGCCGGGCCGTAGTTGGCGAGCAAGGGGTTGTAGCCGCGCGCGGCGCTCATCGCTTGGTGGGCATCGTAGTGGCGTGCAAAATGCCCAAAGGCGGTGTCAGGGTTCGGGTCGCTGAGGTAGGCCTCGCGTGCCAAATGCAACACGTCACGCAGCTGGTCAAAGTTGTCGTCGTTAGACAAGGCCAGGTTTTTATCAAACCACTTGGGTGCCATCATCTCGGCGGCAGCACCGGTCAATTCGCGGCCATCAGGCATGCGGATGCGCGCCCGCACAAAGGCTTGCGGACAGTGTGTCAGCGTCACCACGCCGAAACGAAACGGCAGGCGCAAGCTGACCGGCCGCTCGAATAGCTCAAGGGCTTGTACACGAAATGAAGTCGCTGCTGTCATGGAGGGTCACGGATCGAAAGTCACGGCTGCCTGGTCAGTGGTCGAGAGAGCCCTGTGCGAAAAAGTGCGCACGAATGGTCTTGGCGTACTGCGCGAATTCGGGGGTGGACATGACGTCGAGAGGCCGTGGCCGTGGCAGATCGATGTTGTAAAATGCGGCGATCGCGCCAGGTCGCTCGGTCATCACCAGCACCCGGTCCGATAAAAACACCGCCTCGGGAATGCTGTGCGTGATGAGCAGCACGGTTTTCTTCGACTCAAGCCAAATGCGCTGCAGCTCGAGGTTCATCTTTTCACGGGTCATGGCATCGAGCGCGCCGAACGGCTCGTCCATCAGTAGCACCGAAGGGTCGTGCAGTAGCGCCCGGCAGATCGAGACGCGCTGCTGCATGCCGCCCGACAATTGCCAGGGAAACTTCTTTTCGAAACCCGCAAGATTGACCAATTCAAGATTGCGACTCACCCGCGAGGCCGCGT
>JAYVKZ010000380.1:0-12999 GCA_043767985.1 Betaproteobacteria bacterium | reverse complement strand
CAGGTTCATGCGGTTAACGAGGTTTGACTAAGCCCGTGCTGAGCGAGGTACCCGCCAAGATCACCAGGGTCGCAAAAATCATTCGCGCACTCACGACCTCACCTAAAAAGAGCACGCCCCAAAGCATGCCAAATACGGGGATGAGAAAGGTGACCGCCGTGGCGCGCGTCGGGCCTATATTAGCCATGAGGCGAAAGTAAAGAATGTAGGCGAGAGCCGTGCATACCAAGGCCAGAGCGATCGTGGCCATCCAAGCGATGGCACTTGGATTCTGCTCAGGTAAATTAAAGAGGGCCAAGGGAATCAGGCACAGTGCCGCGCCCACCTGACTGCCCGAGGCAGACACCAAGGGATCGACCCCAGAAAACATTCTCTTCGTTATGTTGGCCGCGAACCCATAGAGCAAGGTGGCCACGAGACAAGCCAGAATCGCCCATCCGCCTCCGCCTGGCTTCAAGTCGAGCTTTCCCCAGACCAATAACACGACACCGGCCAAGGCGATCACCAGCCCAAACAGTTGCGTGCGCCGAGGTTTGTCGCCAAGCCACAGCCAAGCGATGAGAGCACTCCAAAAGGGCACCGTGGAATTTAAAATGGCCGTGAAGCCCGCACTGAGATGCAGCGTCGCAAATGCAAAGAGTACGAAGGGTATGCCAGAGTTGAGGACGCCAATACCCAGCGCTTTCTTCCAGTGCACCTGCAACTGTTCACCTAGGCCACGGACCAAAATCAGAGGTAAAAGCATGAGCGCGGCCAAGCCCGTGCGCATCGCCATGCTTCCAAAAACGCCAAACTCCGGGCCGCTAATTTTCATGAAGAGAAAGGAGCCTCCCCAGATGGCAGCCAGCAAAACAAAATCAAAAATGTCGCGAGGTTTCATTCCATCAAGCAAAAAGATCAGGCGTTTCAGACATACCTACGAAGCTCGCACCTTCGTGCTTCAAAAGGCTAGCCTTGCGACTCAGCCCGCCAGCATAACCGGTAAGGCTGCCATCACTACCCACCACCCGGTGACAGGGAATAATAATGGAGATTGGGTTCTTGCCAATCGCCGATCCTACAGCTCGCACCGCCGCCATGGTTGCAGCCGTTTGCGCGATACGGCCATACGTGGTGGTGGTGCCCACCGGAATGGTCAGCAAGGCTGTCCACACTTTTTTTTGAAATTCCGTACCCTGCGGGTTGAGTGGAACATCAAAGCCTGCAACCCCGCTTTTCTCATAGGCTTTAAATTGCGCTTTCACTTCCCGAAGCAAAGCGTCTTGCGGTGCCGCTTGCCAACTGGCCAGCACCAGGGCCTGATACTTTTGCCCGATGAAATAAAGCCCACGTAGAGCATCGTCTTCAGCACACACCAAGGTATCGCCAAATCGAGTGGGGAAGATGTCATAGATCATGGTCATTTCCAAGTATGTATCACAGCATAGGCGCGCCACGGGCGGTAGGCCTCAAAGGCCTGTTCAACCGCTTTGCCCGTTGCAACTCCCAAGCGTTTCTTGAGGACTAAATCGTCGGCAGGCAGGGCATCCGGCCAGCGCAGGGCGCGCATCGCGACATATTGCGCTGTCCATTCGCCAATCCCTTTTATTGATTTCAGGGCGAGGATGCTGCTTTCGATGGGGACAGTGCCGTCGAGGGTCATTCGCCCCTCTAAAATGGCACTGGCTACATCAATCAAAGTCTGTGCGCGCCTTTGAATGAGGCCACAGGCGCTAAGCGCTTCGAGCGAGGCTCCCGCGATCTCTTCAGGCTCGGGAAAGCAGTGATCAGTTCCAAATTTTTCTGCAATCCGACCTGCTAACGTATGAGCACCTTTCACACTGACTTGCTGGCCCAAGACGGCGCGCACCGCAATCTCAAAGCCACTAAAGCCGCCGGGCAAACGCACACCGGGGTTGCGACACACTGCACCCAAAGCTAACTGTACTTGCTCGGGTTCAAGATCCAAATCAAACACCTTGCGCAGTTGCTGCAACACTTTTAAGCACACTGGTGCAAGGGACTGGCTCAAGCTGACACTCAGAGCATCATGCTCTGGCAAATCCTTCACACGAAGCTCACCGATTAAACGCTGCCCCTCATGCCTCACTGCAATAGTTCGCCTGAACAGAGACGCTTCGATATCGACTTGCTCCACTCCTTGAATCACTCGAAGGGCTAAAAAACTAAGGAGATCAGGCCAGTCGAAGGGCCGACGATAAGGCAGACGAAACTCGAGCCAGGCTTTGGCAGGTTCGTCATGGCGTTGCGACTTTCGTAGCGCACTGGGCTGAAGTCGATAGCGCTCGACAAACAGGTCATTGAACCGTCTGAGGCTTCGAAAGCCAGCGGCATGGGCGACGTCCAGCATCGGCATATCCGTGTCTGTCAAAAGTCGCTTGGCAGCCAGCAAGCGACACGTTTGCGCATATTGAACGGGAGTCACGCCAAAACTAATTTGAAAAATGCGTCGTGCATGCCTTTCGGTCACCCCCAGCTTCGCGGCGACCCCGTCGAGCTTCACCTCGGCGCTGGCATGCTGAATAATCATTGCCATTTGTTGCGCCAGGCGTGAGGAGGCATCGAGCGCAAAATGTCCCGGAGCGAGTTCGGGGCGACAGCGTAAACAGGGCCGGTATCCTGCGTGCTCAGCGCCTGCAGCACTGGGATAGAACGTACAATTCTCAAAGCGCGGCAGCTTTACCTTGCAAACGGGTCGACAGTAAATTCGGGTCGATTTCACAGCCACAAAAAAGCGACCATCGAAGCGAGTGTCTCGAGTTTGCATGGCCGTGTAACACTGGCTCGCTTCAAGGGCCAGGCTGGAAACGATTGGGGTAGCGCTTGTCATGGGCGTATTGTGCAGCATCTAGAGCATCAAGCTCGCTATTTTCGGACATCGTATTTTTGGACATTTTTTTCAAGCTGCTTGCTGTTCCAGCCATGGTGGGCTTGACCTCGTTGATCTCGCAGCGCTTTGGACAGAGTCTAGCCGGTCTGTTGTCAGGCTTGCCTGTCATCGCCGCGACCGTCACCGCGCTGTTAATGACAGAAGCCTCGCGCGAGCAAGTTGTTGCCGTTGCGCAAGCCACCTATTTGAGCGCACCGGCGGCGTTTGCTTACACCATCGCTTTCGCTTGGGTTGCGCGCTGGGTCGCGGATTCGCCAAGTCGCTCAGCCTTCAAGGCTTGCGTCGAGGGCAAGCGTATCCAACCTTGGTGTGTTTGTTTCATACTCGCCGCAGGGGTCTTCATCGGCACCAGCCTGCTGATGCTCACCTACAATACGAACCCCACTTGGGGCGCGGCACTCGCACTGCTGTGTCCGGCGCTAGCACTCATGCTCATGCCGCGACTACCCAGTAACGCGCCAATTAGCTTTCAGATTCCCAAACGAGAACTATCCCTGCGGATGGTGGTTGCATTCTTGATGGCGCTCATCTTACTTTGGAGCGCGGGCCATTTAAGCCCGTCTTTAAGCGGCATCATTCTGACCTGGCCTGTGACCGGCTGTGTACTACCTTGCTTTACCGTTTCACTCTACGGCGCTCAAGCAACGATTCAACTGCTGCGTGGCTTTGCAAACGGTTTGCTCGGCTTCACAGCGTTTTTCGTGATCCTGTCGCAACTCTTGAAGGCAGGATGGCCCTACACCAGCAGCTTCGTAGTCAGTGCCGTCGTTGCCACCTGCGCGGCTTGGCTACTCATGCGCTTCAGACAACAAGTGAGGGCTTGGTAGAAGCGTTGGAACTCGCGTCGCTTGAATGGATGTAGGGCCTCGTTAATTGCCACTAGGCATGGCCGTCAACATAGCGGTTTGCGTGGCTGAGGCCAAATGCTTGCCCTGCAAGTCATACAAGTTCGCCTCCAAAAACGCGATGCGCTTGCCTTTCTTGACAATACGAGCCTCCGCCATCACGGGTCCGGGAGACACTGCAGCAATAAAGCTCACCTTGATCTCTAAGCTTGCGATATTTTCCACCCCCTTCGAATCCAGTAATACCACATGCGCCATGGCGGAATCTAGCCAAGCGGTGACAAAGCCTCCTTGCGCGATACGCCCGCCGCTATGACAAAACTCCGCCCTCACCATGAAGGCAACGCGCAGGCGTTTTTCTTCGCGAACATAAGCATCAAGCGCTTCGAACCCGATGTGGTTCATCATCGGTGCATTGGCGCGTACCAGTGCCTCCGAGATGTCTTTCAAGCTCATCGCATCAAACTGGGTAAACAAACTCATCTACAACATCTCCATAAGGCATATCTCCATTAGGCGGCAAATTCAATCAGCAAATCATGGGCAGTTACAACGTCGCCCGACTTCACGTGAACCGCCTTGATCGTTCCACTCTTTTCAGCCCGTAATTGGGTTTCCATTTTCATGGCTTCAATGGACAGCAGGGGCTGACCTGCCACCACCGTCTGACCGGCTTTCACCAGCAGGGTCGCCACCATCCCCGGCATTGGTGCAGGCAAGTGCAAGGGATTACCACTCTCGGCGACGGGTCGCTGAGTCGCCTTGGCCACGCCTGATTTTTGGACGCGAACCGTCCGGGGTTGGCCGTTCAGCTCAAAGAACGCCTTCACGACGCCCTCCTCTTCAGCGGGCGCCAAGCCTTGCAAGCGCAGGATCAGCGTCTTGCCGGGATCAAGATCAATCGCGACCTCTTCGCGTTCCCGCATGCCGTAGAAATAGGTTTGGGTAGGCAAGACATGCACATCACCATATTGGCGTTGATGCTCCGCGAAATCCTTAAACACCTTGGGGTACATCAAGTAGGAGGCGAGCTCGGCATCGTCTACCTTGCGAGCGATCATTTTCTCAGCATCAAGGCGTGCCTGTACTAAGTCTTGCGGCGGCAAGCTGTCACCCGGGCGGAATGCCTTGGGAGGCTCTGCTTTCAAAATCTTTCGGGAAAGCGCGGGCGGAAAACCGTCAGGCGGAAAGCCTAGATCCCCTTTAAACAAGGACACGACCGACTCGGGAAACGCAATCTCCCGAGCCGGATCCTGCACATCCGCCGCGCTCAGTTCATTACTGACCATCATCAGCGCCATGTCGCCCACCACCTTCGAGGTCGGGGTCACCTTCACGATGTCGCCAAACATAAAGTTCACATCGGCATAGGTCTTGGAAATCTCTGGCCAGCGATGCTCCAGCCCAAGCGAGCGAGCCTGTTCGCGCAAATTGGTGTACTGGCCGCCCGGCATTTCATGTCGGTATACGTCGGCCGTCCCCGAGCGAATATCGGACTCAAAGGGAGCATACAAGTGCCTGACGGCTTCCCAGTAGTGGGCAATGCTTTGCATGGCATCAAGATTAATGCCCTCACCGCTTATGCCGCAAGGATCGCGCTCGCTGCCCGCCAAGGCGGCCACAATCGCATTCAGGTTAGGCTGCGAGGTCAAGCCGCTCATAGAATCCATCGCACCGTCGACCGCGTCAGCACCCGCTTCAATCGCGGCCAAGACGGACGCCGCAGCGATGCCGCTGGTGTCATGGGTATGAAAGTGAATCGGCAGGCCAGTTTCTTCCTTGAGCGTTTTGATCAACAAGCTTGCGGCCCTTGGTTTGCAAACGCCCGACATGTCTTTCAAGCCCAGAATATGGACGCCTGATTGTTGCAATTGCTTGGCCAGGGTGACGTAATAGCGAACATCGAACTTACTGCGTTTGGTGTCGAACACATCTCCGGTATAACAAATCGCCCCTTCGCACAACCCACCGCTTTCAAGCACGGCATCAATCGCCACCCGCATGTTCTCCACCCAGTTTAAGGAATCGAACACGCGAAACAGATCCACACCTTCTTTGGCCGCTTGCTGAACAAAGTAACGCACGACATTATCGGGATAGTTGGTATAGCCCACCGCATTGCTCGAGCGCAACAACATTTGCAAGAGCAGATTGGGCATGGCCGAGCGGAGATTTCTCAGACGGGTCCAGGGATCTTCTTTAAGAAAACGCATGGCCACATCAAAGGTCGCCCCGCCCCAGCACTCCATCGAAAACATACCGGGCAACATGCGGGCGTAGTACGGTGCAATACGCTCCATGTCCACACTACGCATGCGCGTCGCAAACAGTGACTGATGGGCATCACGCATGGTGGTGTCGGTCAACAGCACCTGCTTTTGCTCCAGCATCCACTTCGCAAATTTCTCTGGGCCGAGTGTGGTCAGAAGCTGTTTTGAGCCCGCTGCGGGCGGCACCGTCAAATCAATCTTCGGGAGAGGCAGGCGCAAGCGAGACACATCAGGAAGTACCCGACCCTTCATATCGGGATGACCGTTCACCGACACATCACCAATGTATCGTAGCAACTTGCTGGCGCGATCAAGCCGCTTGGTAAAGTTGAACAGGGCGGGTGTTTGATCGATGAAGCGGGTAGTCACAATCCCTGCGCCAAAGTCGGGATGATTTATGACGTTTTCCACAAACTGCAAGTTTGTTGCCACGCCGCGAATGCGAAACTCACGCAGCGCCCGATCCATTCGACGGATCGCCTCGGCGGCACTCGGCGCCCACGCCGTGACTTTTACCAATAGGGAATCATAAAACGGTGTGATCACCGCGCCTGAATACGCAGTCCCCCCATCTAATCGCAAGCCAAAACCCGCCGCGCTACGATAGGCTTGGATTCGCCCATAGTCGGGCGTGAAATTATTTTCAGGATCTTCGGTCGTGATTCGGCACTGCAAGGCATGGCCATTGAGCTTGATGTTTTTTTGCTCAGGGACAGGGCAGTCTGGAGAGCCGATTTTCGCGCCCTCTGTGATGCGAATTTGCGACTTCACAATGTCAATGCCGGTGACCTCCTCCGTCACCGTATGCTCCACCTGAATTCTCGGGTTGACCTCAATAAAGTAAAACTTACTGGTGTCGGCGTCCATCAAGAACTCGACCGTTCCCGCATGGGTGTAGTTCACGGCGCGTGCTAGACGCAGGGCCGACTCACACAGCGCTTGCCGTTGCTCCTCATTGAGGTAGGGTGCGGGGGCGCGCTCCACGACTTTTTGGTTACGCCTTTGCACAGAACAATCACGTTCGAACAAATGCACGATCTGGCCGTGCTTGTCACCCATGATTTGCACCTCGACATGGCGCGCACGACGCACTAGCTTCTCGAGGTACACCTCGTCGTTACCGAAAGCTGCAGCAGCCTCGCGACGCGACACCGGTAATTGCGCCTGAAGATCGGCATCAGACTCAATCACCCGCATACCGCGTCCGCCGCCGCCCCAGCTGGCTTTGAGCATGAGCGGATAGCCAATCGCGTTGGCCATGACCTTGGCTTCGTTGAGCGCTTCGCTGTAATCCGTGATCGGCAACGTCGCGGGCATCACGGCCACGCCAGCAGCCTGCGCCGCATTGCGTGCAGCAACCTTATTGCCCAGCGTCGTCATCACCTCGGCACTTGGGCCGATAAAGGCAACTCCTGCCTGTGCGCAGGCCTTGGCGAATTCAGGATTTTCGGAGAGGAACCCATACCCAGGGTGAATCGCGTCAACTTTGGCCTGCTTCGCGATGCGAATCACATCGCCAATATCCAGATAGGCTTGCAGTGGTTTTTTACCCTCGCCCACCAAGTAACTCTCGTCCGCCTTAAACCGGTGTAACGCAAAACGATCCTCATGCGAATAGATCGCGACCGTTCGTATCCCTAATTCGGCCGCTGCTCGCATGACGCGAATCGCGATTTCGGACCGATTAGCAACTAAAATTGATTTAATTGGGTTTGTACTCATCTTGGCGCTTGTCTAAAAGGGTCAGTCAAGGTTAAGTTACGGGTTGGGGCAAATGGTGCAAAGCAGTATAACCTTCGTGGCAAGATTTGCATGCCGTCGTAATCCTTGCAAAGCACCCGGACTTACCCTAGTTTGGTTCGACGATTTTTTCTTTAGCATTTTTCCCGATAGCGTTTTTAATGCAAGATCCGTTCAAGTTCAATCCTGGAAATTTATTAGGCGCACTCGTTTGTGTCGCACTTTCAAGTTGTGGTGGATCATCGGATTCGGGTAGCAGCCCGGTGCCAATACCAGCATCGCCCAGCTCTGGGTCATTACTGGTGAGTAAGAATTATTCGGAGGTTCTCGCTTCTTACGCTTCGGCCTATCCGACTCAAATTCCCACGCCAACCACGACACCGGCGGTAGGCGCATCCTTAGCGCCAGGGACCCGCTTCGATGCCAGGCCGTGTGTTTTCAACTACACCTACGCCAATCCGGCGCCTGCGGGCAGCGGCACTGACCCACTCTTTTCGTCACTTTGGCATCTTGTCAATACTGGGCAAAAGCCCCCCGGCACCAACACCATCGCTGCAAAAATTGGTGAAGACCTACGAGCCACCCAAGCTTGGGCGATCAACAAGGGCGAAAGCGTGCGGGTCGCTGTCATCGACGATGGCATCGAAATTACCCATAGCGACCTCATCCAAAATGTCGCAGCCTTTAGTAGTTTTGACTACACGCGCACGACCCCCTCCGCCTACCCGCTGCCTTGCCTTTCGGACGATACTCATGGCACGTCCGTGGCTGGCATTATTGCAGCGCGTGACACGAACGGCATTGGCACCGCAGGCGTCGCTCCGCGCGTTCAACTGGCCGCCTTTAATGCCCTAGCCAGCGGCAAAGATCACGACATCGCCGACGCGCTTAATCGCGACCAAGCCCTCACGGGCATCTATCACAATAGCTGGGGCTCGTCTGACGATGGCCTGTTACACGGGGCCGACACCCAATACTTAGAGGCTATCTACCGTGGGGTTCGGTATGGTCGCAATGGCAAGGGCTCCATTTACGTATTTCCTGCCGGCAACGGCGGGTGTATTTACCAGGTCGGGAACAACTGTGTCGAAGAAAATTCAAACTTCGACGCTTATGTGAACAACCCGGCCGTGCTTGCCATTTGTGCAGTGGACGACCAAGGAAAGCAACCCTATTACGGCGAGCGTGGTGCGAACATTCTTGTTTGCGCACCTTCGAGCAATTATTCGGATCAAAACGCCGTGACTACCCTGAGTGTTCAGAATGGCACCCGCAACGACTTCGGGGGTACCTCGGCGAGCACACCGATGGTGTCTGGCGTCGTCGCGCTCATGCTTTCCGCGAACAATAATTTGACGTGGCGAGACGTGCGCATTATTTTGGCGCAGACCGCGCGCAAGAACGACATCTCGGATACCGCCTGGGTGCGCAGTACCAATCTCAACTTTAACGACAAGTACGGCTTTGGCGTGGTGGATGCCTTGGCGGCGGTGAATCAGGCCAAGACCTGGACGAGTGTCGGGGGTAGCAACAGCATGAAGACCTGTGACATCGGCACCCAGACGGTCAATCTTACGATTCCTGATTTACAAAGTAAGTCAACGACTTTCAACGTGAATTGCCCCGCAATCACGGCCATTGAGTTCATAGAGATTAGCTTCACTTACGAGAATATCCCTGGGGCAGCCACCTATTCCGGGGACCTCAAGATTGAACTCACTAGCCCCATCGGCACTCTCAGTGAGCTCGCCACACCACGAGTGTGCAAACTCGACGGCGGGTCGAACACGACCGAATGTGGTGATTTCAATAACTGGACATTTGGCAGCGTGCGCCATCTGGATGAGAAAGCGTCCGGCGTGTGGACCTTGAAAGTGAGCGACAAGTTAGCCCAAGGTTCGGGCAATTGGAAATCTTGGGGGATGAGAATTCATGGCCGTTAATTTTTCTGAGCGAATTCTTGGAACATTCTGGTCGCGTAAGCCCTTGCGAGGGCTGATGGCTATAGTGGGTTTCGCCGTATCGAGTGGCTCGTTTGGCGTGGCGCAAGCAGCACCGGACACCTTACGTCTGGATTGGAGCAAACTAAGCCCCGAGCAGCAGATTGCGGTCAAGTCCTCCGGCATTCAAGGCAAAGAGGTCAGTGCACCCACGCAAAAGTACTATGTGTATCAAAACGGCCAGCAAGTCGCCATTGAGTCGAAAGGCGATCCCGCTCAGGCGGTATTTCGGATCGTCGGCTCTGGGACTGACCTGCGCCATGTCGGGCGCGGCGAAATTAAACTGGCGGCCGCCAAGAGCACGAACGACATAAAGATCATGCTGGAAGCCTTTGGGCTTCAGCTTGATGCCTCTAAAGATACGGCAGGACTCGTTTGGTTGGTCCAAACGCCATCGGGCATGGAGGGTCTCAAGGCGCTCAACAAGCTGAAAGAAAGTGGCTTGGTGCTCAGCGCCTCACCCGATTGGCAGCGCGATCTGAGAAAGAAATAGTCCGTGGGACTGGGAGGGCTAAAAGCCACTTTCCCGAACAAATACGGCCGCCAAGGCCGTGCTCCACTGCATCAGCAAACTACGCTCAGCCCCTTCGATCGCCACTGAACCCAAGGCCGTGCTGCTGCGATTGATCGGCTGATCAAGCTTCAAGCGCACTCGATACAAAGCGTCTCGGGGCACCATGGCACCGTTGGCAGCAGCTTTGAGCACGGGCACTCGACCACCTCGGTCCGTCGCTAACATGGGGTCGGGTAGTGCCTGTGCGCGGGTGGAGTCAATCGCGACAACGCTTGCGACAAGTGGCTCATCAAGCGTATTGCGCCAAAAAAATTTCGCGCGAGCACCGACCTGGATATTTTCGAGATCCCGTTGCTCGACCAAGGCATCGATAATCCAATGCTTCGGGTCAATGAGAATCGCAATCGCTTGGTTAGCGTTCACCCAGGTCTCAGATTGAATCTGTCGATCTCGATCCACCACTTTGCCATCGAAACTTGCGACCAGCTTCAGGCGTTTCAATTCGTCTTTTTGAGCTTCAAGTTCAGCCAGTTGCTCGGCCATTTGCTCGGCAAAGAGATTGCGCTTTTCGGCCCCATCACTACGCCCCACCGATTGATCCATCTGCAAAGACAAGGCATCCGCAGCGAGACGAGATTGATTGGCCTTGGTTCTCGTGTCAGGTGAATCAAGCACCACCAAGGTCTCGCCTTTCTTGACCATGCCGTCGGGGCGGACCTCCAAAACCCGTGCCGGGAAAGGGCTATAAATCACTTGTTGATTTTCGGCATGTAGCCAGGCCTCGCCATGCACTTTAAGGCGCCAAGGTAGGGCCAACATCACGACTGCCGCGACCAACAGGGCAAGCATCATTAATTTTCGAATCACAGCCGTCTCCTGCCGTCGTTGTATCCACACCTTGACCTCACTCCAGACCGGGCGGGCGATAAACCAAAGGACCTCAACCACAAACAGAAAGACGCCTAAGGCTTTAAAAAAGAACACATAAACCGCAATGGCGATACCTGCGAATACGACGAGCCGATAAAGCCACGTGACGAGTGCGAAGCCAATTAATAGGCGACGCATACGCGGTTCGAACAGCTCAGGATCAGGCTCGTTCCAGCCAAGCAGCAAACGCCGCATCCAGGCCCGCGCCATGGCAAAACTGCGCGCGTGCAAGTTCGGAATATCCAAGGCGTCCGAGGCAAGAAAATAACCGTCGAACCGCATAAAGGGGCTTGCGTTAATCCCGATAGTAATGATCCAACTGGTGGTCGCCAAAAAGAACAACGCACTACGCATTGAGCCGTCTTCTGTAAGACTCCAGGCGAGCGTGGCATAGCCTGCCAGCATGAATTCGGAGAGCACACCAGCCGCTGCAATATGAAAACGTGCGCGTCGATCTGAGAGCTTCCAAGACTCGCCGGTATCGGTGTATAGCATCGGCCACATCACGAGGAAGGCCACGCCCATATGGGCCACCCTCACCCCATAGCGGGTGGCCGTAACGGCATGCCCCATCTCATGAAGCGTTTTGGCAAACACCAGGGCCGCCAAATAACCAGCCAAACCGGCGGGTGACATAAAGTCTTCAAAGGTATGCAGAAATACATCCCATTGCCTGGCGACAAGCGTGAGTCCCAGCAAAGTAGCTAGCACCGACAACATGACAAACCAACGCCGATAAATAAAGCCAATCAAGGGCGTGAGCACGTTGAGTAACTTTTGCGGATGGACGAGCGGCACTCGGAAGAACAAGTAATTGTGCAGCAACCACTTCCATTTGGAGAGTTGATGACTGTCGGCGATACGACTTAAGGTCGCAACCCCTTGCGGATCGGACGCGCGCATCAATTGATGCTGCTGAAAAAAGCCGATCACCTTAATGACATCGTCGGCTTCAGCCGCCAACGGGGTTTCATTTTCAATCGCCTGGGCAATGCGCTCCGGGTCTTGCATGGGCCAGCGTGACAACACCTCAAACTCTAGCCAACCGATCTGAAAGAAGCGATTGGTCACAGGGTCTTGCACCATCCAGGACGGCGAGCCATCTTTGTTGCTCGCCGCTGGAAAGAGCCGCAGGTCTTCTCGAAGCGCAATCATGGCTAGCGGCAGAGGCTGAGCATGGCGCTCGCTCTATAACCCGGTGAGCTCGCGTAGCGAGGCGAGAGGTCGACGAAACAAGTAGTAACCTAGAGGAGCCTTCTCGGAATAAATCTTTGCGGTACCGCGCAAGCCGACCCGTGCCAAGGCTCGCTCCTCATCACTCTTCATCGCGAGCTTGCCACGCAGACGATAGGCACTAATGCCATCGGGCGATTGCACGGCTTGATAACTGGTTTGCGTGAGTGTCGCCTCTAAAGGTTTGAGCGGCGCGACTTGTAGATATAACTTAATGGCGGCACCGGCTTCAATGTTGAGTGCATCCGACACCGGCAGCCAAATGAGCACACCCGCGTCTTTTGGATCGGCCAGCAGAGCGATCCGCTCGCCCGTCACTACTGGTTTTCCTTGCCAGTCATTGATATCGCCGAACACAATCACCCCTTGTCCGGGTGAGCGCACTTCGATCCGTTTTAATAGATCGTCGACAGCGGCCACTTCGGCCATTTTCTCGGCAACTTTGCCATTGAGTGCAGCCAACTCCGAGCGGCTTTGATCACTACTAAAGGCTTTTTGCTCAGCGGCTAAGGCGTCTGACTTCGCCACCTGAAGTTGTTTCAAAGCGACCTCGCGGCGATTCCTTAAAGTCGTCTCC
>JAYVKZ010000379.1:0-10312 GCA_043767985.1 Betaproteobacteria bacterium | reverse complement strand
ACCTTCCAGGGCTGGGTGTTGGTGCCAGAGGGTGCTCGAGCTGATACCTTCAAAATCTCCTCAATAAGTGATTGAGGTACAGGCTTGTCGAGGTAAGCTCGAATCGAATGCCGCGAGACGATTGCCTCATCGACAGCGTTCGCCGCTAGATCACTGATGCAGGCGCTAGGTAATTCTTTAGAAGTTGATTGGGCTAGGTTCATAGGCTACCGGTGGAAGTACGCTGTTCTGGGTTGTTTTTAGGCAAGCTCATCTAAAAATGCTGCGTTGCACAAAAATATCTTGACAGCGTAATTAGTCTAGGTAGAATTCGTTTTGTGCAACGCAGCAAAGTAATTGCTGCTAACGCCCTTAACAATTTTAACCCGTGCTGCTCAGATGTCAGCAACCAAGGAGTATTCAAATGTTTCAAACCCCAGACCAGTTCGTAAAAATTCAAAAAGACGCTTTCGAGATGTTCCAGAAAGCCGCCCTCACCTCCATCGCTGGCGCAGAGAAAATCGCCGCTTTGAACGTGCAAGCAGCTAAAGCAAGCTTGGAAGAGTCCTACACAAAGGCCACTAGCTTGTTCGAAGCCAAAGACGTGCAAGGTTTTGCGCAGAACGCCGTTGGTGCTGTTCAACCTGCCGCTGAGAAGTTTACAGCCTACGCCAAACATATTTATGACATTTCGACCGTGACTGGCACAGAGCTTGCTTCGTTATGGGAGAAGCAATTAGCGGATGGCAATAAGTCTCTGCATGCGGCAATCGACTCGATGGCCAAAAACGCTCCAGCTGGCTCCGAAGGTTTGATCTCTCTCGTTAAATCTTCAGTTGGCTCCATGACGAGCGCGTTTGATCAAGTGTCGAAAGCTGGCAAGCAAGCTGTTGAACTCGCTGAGGCTAACTTGGCTGCTGCGACTAAGGCAACAGTCCGCACCAAGAAGGCTGCTTAAGTTCCAAGGTTTTAAAGGTTGTCTCCTCAGCACCCCGGTCTCCTCCCTCCTCCCCTCAGGGGTGCTTAAAGCCCAGTCCTCACGGACTGGGCTTTTTCTTTGTAGGGCATCACTTCGCACTCCGAGGCTAAAAAGTGTGACGAACTTCACATTCTCGTCACCCTTGTGACAAAAATCGTCAGGCCGCTCCGTCTTGACGTGAGCGCTCCACTCGGAACCAACCTATAGCGACTTTAATTCAAAGGTCTGCCCAATTTCGGCGCGATGCACCCCAATGATCGACTCGATGCCCGCTTTGAGGGCAGCGAAAGCAATAGGAACTTCGGCCATCGGCCCTTTGACACCTAGCTCAATATGGCGACGTACGGCCTGCTCGCCCATCGAAGGCAAGCTAAAAGTCTTTACCTTTGGAAACTGCACTTCCATGGCCTCCATAATGGGCGTTGCCGCAGACTCCGGAAGCTCATACACCAAAAAAGACTGTTCAGCGCGAGCGCCGCTGGCGAACAGGTGCGCAAACTTTTGATCCAAGGTTTGCTCGATCATGGGCCAGGCCATGACCGGGAAGCCGGGGACAAAATAATGGTTTGCAATTGCGAAACCTGGAATCTTGTTAAAGGGATTCAAAATCAATTCGGCCCCTTTGGGGAACTCTCCCATCTTTAAGCGCAGCAAATTCTCTGGCGTACTCATGTCAGAGCTTCCTCGACCTTCTCGCGCCATGTCAGCGGTGCGCTCGGCGATTAACTGAGCCGCCTCGGGGTGTAGCTCAAGCGCTAGACCGAGCGCTGCGGCAGCCGACTGTTGTGTGTGATCGTCAGGCGTCGCCCCAATGCCGCCACAGGAAAAAACCAAATCGTCGCTGGCAAAGGTTTGCTCCAAAGTAGCTACGAGGCGCTGCCGATCATCGCCGAGGTAACGCGCCCAACTGAGCTCTAATCCGCGGGCAGAGAGCAGTTCAATAATTTTAGAGAGATGTTTATCTTGGCGTTTGCCGGACAAAATTTCATCGCCAATAATAATTGCGCCAATGTTCATATCAAACCCCCTCAGGTGACGCGGATGGGCGACTTAAAGCCGGTTGCGCGCAACTCGCGCAAAGCCCGTAGAGAAAAGTGTCCAAAGGCCAAGGCGGATAAGACCGGGGTCACCAACACCATTAGCGGAAAGAAATTAAGGGCTGAGAGCATCATACCGAGCAAAAAATACTGGGTGCGATGCGTCTTGATGATGACATCTCGCTCAGCAGAGGTGGCGTGCTCAAGCAGGCTATCGAAACGCATAATTCGCGCGGTCAGCCAGGACCAGCAGAGCCAAGGCACTAACAGACCCACGATGGGAAAGAGCCAAAGGGGCACACTCAACAAATAGACCACGGCAAAGACAGCCAGCGCCACGAAACTGTTCAACAAACTGCCTGACACCGAAAAACTACCCTCTAGATGGATGTCTTTGTAACCCCCTGAACCCAAGAAGCGCACCACAACGGGCATCGCAACGGCTGCTGTAACCGCCAAGCCAAGCACAAAAGCTAAGGGCGTAAAAATCAACAGCGCCATCGAGATCATTAGTATTTCTTTGATGCCACCTAGGCCCAACCCAGATGCCCAGACATAAGCTTTGCCAATCGTTGTGTTGGGTTCGAGCATGTGGAGGGACACCCAAGCGGATAGCGGCGTCCAGGCGAAGCCCGCTACCAACGTTAAAACGATGACACACACAAAAGCCGGCAAGGCCAATAGCCCGAGCATTTTCGGGTGCAACTGGCTCAGCAAAGCCTTCAAAAACGCACTCAAACTAGGGGGCATGCGGCGAACTCTTTTTCGATAAAGGCAGTAGACTCAGCAGAGAAAAGACCATTCGTTTTAATGCTAGGGACTGTTGACCCCAAAAGTGATCACCATATGTTTTCCCGGAAAGTTGATCGCGAATGCCAGTCGCTACAAATCCTGAACGAAAGTCGGCAGTTCTGAACATAACATCCCACACCGGAAATAACACGGCAAAATTACACCCTTTCGCTTTGCCCTCGTGACCGATCCCGATGCCATGATGCAGTCGATGAAAACTTGGACTCACGAGAAGGCGCTCCCCAATCGTCCCAAAGTGCCATTTTAGATTCGCGTGTTGCAAGCTTTGTAACATCCGCGATACCACCACAAGCCCTACATATTGTCCGGGGCTCGCGCCTAGAAACATCGCTAGGGCAGCCATTACGGCATCGCGTAGCAAGTCGTCCAATAAATGATTGCGATTATCGGACCAGTAATTCATTTGACGTTGACTATGATGGAGCGCATGGAGCTGCCACCAGGGCTCAAAACGATGCTGCGCCCGATGGATCCAGTAATCGGCAAAATCCAAGATCAGCAAGTACAGGCAGAACGACACCATGGGTCGCTCAAAAAAACTCTGCCACGCAGGCGAATCGCTCAATCTGGCCAGAGCCTGTTCGAGATTAACTCGCGATACGCCGAGCAACCTTAGCTGCCCTTCCAGGGCGTCCACGGCAGGCGTAAGCAAGGCAAAGGCGAACAACGGGAACAGGCCCAGGCGATGCAAGAGTGTGTACCAGCGATCTAGCCTCATCGAGCGAGAATCGTCTTGCCTTTCTACTGGGAAAAAGCGCTCCAAGGTGCCAAGGATCAGGATCAACAGGGCAATTTCTAAAACACCCGCCAATAGGAGCTCTGTGGCGTCGAATGCCAGCTCAGACAAATGGTTGAGTCCTAGCTGAAACAGCGCTGGCTGAACCCATTGTTCAAACAGCCAACCCTGCAATCGGGAAAAATATTGCGTAAACGCCTCCAAGATATTCATACGGAGTGACGCGGGCAAACCGGCAGGTGGCGCATTTAAAGACCCTTCATCTTGAAACGGGCGCCGCCGCGATCGTGGAAAAACATAAGCCCCTGGCCTTCAAGCCTGCAATGAGTGGGTCTAGCATAGGCGCAAACGGGTCTTTTCGTGACCAAATGCCAAGATGGGCCATCAAAATATCTCCATCGCGCACATCGCTCAAAGCCTTCCCTAAGAGAGAAGCATTGGAATACTTCTCCGAGGGTAATTCATCACCAAGAAAACCCGCCTTGGCCCAGTAAACATGCTCGTAACCGCAGGAGCGAGCGGCTTGCAGCACATCCTGGGGTGCTCGCCCACCAGGCGCTCGCCACAGGGCTGCAATTCGCTTGCCGGTGAGGCGATAAAAGCGCTCATTGACCCGATCAAGTTCCTGACAAATTTGACCATCATTCCACAGGAGGTTTTTTCCGGCCAGTGAGCCAAACTGCGGGCGCACTGAGTGGCGAACGTTCGCAAGCGATAAGTTAGGCGCCGGTTGCACGGAGGTCGCCACAGCCGTACTGGTCTTGAAATACACATGATCGAATGTATGGGAGCCAAACTGATGGCCCTCACCGAGCCTTGCGCGCCAGTAGTCTCCCCAGCTTGCATCTAGCGCGTGATCCCCGCGAAAGGTCTTTTCATTGGCCAAAAAGAAAGTCGCCTTCACCTGGTGTTTCTTCAAAATATCCGCGATGACCTCGGCCTGATGCATGCCACCCGTATCTAGGGTGAGAAACACCTGCCCCTTACATTCAGCCTGAGCCTGGGCCGCACCCAAGCAAAATAGCCCCTGGGCCACAATGGCCACAATGGCCAGAACCCACGTCATCCTAGCAAACCTCAGCACTTTGCGCCGAAACACGAGACGACCCAAGACCCGCTCATACCAGGGCGGCACGATTCGCAAAGAATATCCCATGCGGAGATCGCCCAACAGGAATCGCCACCATCAACTTTTGCGTCTCGGTATCCATCACACTGACTTGTTTGGCCCAGCGTGACGTGACCCAAAGTTGTTTACGATCTGCTGTTAATTCCATACAATCAGGCCCCCCCGGCACACTCATCGTACTGACGACATTCATGTTCTTCAGATCAAGCCTGGAGACGGTACCCGCCACGCGGTTACTCACAAATACATGTCGCTGGTCGCCAAAACCTCGGAAGTTGTGCGCCCCATTACCGGTTTTAATTTTAGCGACAGACTTTTGAGCTCGCCAGTCCACGACATTCACAAAATCTTCGCCCATCACGCCCACGAGCAAGTGCTTATCGTCGGCACTCATCATGATGCCGGCCGGTAACTTTCCGACCTGGAGCCGCCAGGCGAGGCTTTGACTCTGCATGTCGATGGCGGCGATCTCTTCGCTTTCTTGCAAAGTGACAAAACACCAGCGACTATCGGCCGAAAACCATACGTGGCTCGGGGCACGAGCCACGGGTAACTTTTTCACCAAATTAAACTCAGGCGCCGCGTTGCCCGGCTCTTGTTTCAAGGTATAAATATCTACCCGGTTGAGCCTGAGTGCCGCGCTCACGAACCACTTTGCATCCGGAGAAAACGCAATCTGATACGGATCGTCAATGCCCCGAACCCGCTGCAAGACCTTACCGTCGAAAGGATCAACGAAATGAAGGTCATTGCTCACCGCATTGGCCACAATCAAGGCCTTGCCATCGGGTGTGGGATACAAGTGATGCGGCTCTTTGCCGACATCGACCCGACCGACCTCCTTATAGGTTTGTCGATCAATGAGCGAAAGCGAAGCATCGCGGGAATTTAAGACGATGGCATGTCCCACGCGCTGCGTCTGAGACCGTGCCGAAGAGGCCCACCCAGCAGCGAGAGCTGAAAGGCCCAGTGATTTCTTAATAAATGATCGTTTCAATTCAAACCCTAATACTGCGAGGACGATAGAACACCTGGCCACACACCAATGTGCACATTGTCACGCCCGAATTGTGCCACCTTTAATATAACCGCCGCTCATCCGGGGATAACGTCTCTCCGACGGCCTGGTTCACTCAAACCGCGTTTAACTATTCACAATCGAAGCTATGGAACTCCTTGGACTCGTCAGATTCTCCCCCTCACATGGCGTCATGCAACCCGTCAGGTTGGCCTGCGACCATTTTGAGAGCCTCTTGCCTCAGTTCCAGGCGGAGTTATTACACCGCGAAGAGCTACAGATGATGTTCGTCCTGGGCGACCTTAACAAGGGCTTAGCCTTACTTAGAGTCGCATTGGATAGTGCGAGCTTAGACGGCTTCGTGATTAGTGGCGGTCTTGCTCAGGGCATTCGTTCACGCGCCACCCTGGCAAGCAGTTTGGCCGGCTTCACCGAGGGCTCGATGGAGATGCTTTTTGAGATCGCCAATACCGCAGGCCCCCAAGAAATTGCAATCTCGCCCAAGCTTTCGAGCTTAATCAAGCTTGCCGCGCCTGATTATGCCGACCAGTTCAAGCCAGTAGCCCAAGCTCGTACCTCCGGCAAAGTACGCTCGCCCCTCATTATGAGCGTAGTTTAAGACAAAGCGCGGAGTTCAAAACTGTAGGGCCGCCAAAGCCTTCTGAACTCGTTTGACGGACACCGGCATGGCCGTTTTTAGCTGCTGCGCAAACAGCGACACCCGCAATTCCTCTAACAACCAACGAATATCCTCGAGTCGCGGATCATCCTGATCTCGTAGATCCTGCTGTAAACGGCGATACTGCTGGATCAAGGGAGTGATCTCGCGAGCCAAAGTAGCGTCACGCGCCGGATCGGTGCGCCATTTATCAAGCCGTAAAAAAACAGCCTCGAGATATCGCGGCACATGTTTTATTTGAGCCTCGGGCAGTTCCGTTAAAAACTGCTTAAACACCAAGCTAGACAATTGAGCATCAAGATCGGTTTGCACGTCTTTGGGCAGATGCGCACGCATCGCTGAGAGCTTCTTTTGAGTCAGCTGCCATTGGCTAAGAATCGCCAGGGCGCTACGGGCGGTCTCCTGGCCTACAAGATTCAAGCGTGGCCGGGCTTGGGCGAGAGACTGCTCGAAACTTTCTGCTGAATGGGGCCAAGGCTTTTTCATACAGGCGCGGTCGATCATTGCGGCGACCAATTGCGCCTTCAAGTCTTCCTGGCTCCCGAAGCTGGTAAAGCACAGACCCATTCTAGTGAGGTCGGCGATATTGCGTTCAAAAAACTTGATCGGCTCCTTCAGTGCAATCAGAAATAAGCGCCGCAATCCTTGTCGATGTACTCGTGAGGCCACCCGCTCGTCATCAAACACCTGTAGTTCGCAACCATCTCCCAGGTCCTTCAAACCAGGGAAGCCGACCGCTGTTTGCTTACCCAAGGGGCTATTGACCTCTAGCTCCATCAGCTCAGGTAACGCGCCAAAGCTCCAGCTTTGATAGCGCTGGCCGCTTTGCTGAGGAACGCCCCTCTCTGCTTCTCTCGTGGTAGCTTGTCGGGCGGAAATACTACTTGTCGTCGCACCGGTGGCAGGGGTGTGTTTAGGGGCTTGCTCGCCGGTATTTCGTGCAAGAGCCCCGAGGTCTGCGAGGCCAGCCGCACCCTTTTGGCCCCCAGGTGCTTTGAGAGTCGTCTTCAGGGCCGCAAAAGGATGATCACCGCTTTGAGCGTTTTGAAAACTACTCTGCGCAAAACCGCCAAAATCGGCCTTAAGCTGAGCCAACATGCGTGACTCGGACAAATAGCGGCCGTGCTCATCCACTAATTTGAAGTTCATCAGGAGATGCGCGGAGACGGTTTCCAGTTTGAAATCACTGGTCAACAAGCGTATTTGCAAACGCTCGCGGCAATAATCAATGATGGCCTCCACTAGGCCCTTGCCACGACGTAGCTCCGAGCGCAAACTCGCTTGCTCAAGTTTAAAGTCGCTCCTCTCATGATCAGCATCTTCCTCGTCTGTACTTGAATCCCCGCGATCAAGGTCCAGGTCCGCTCTAGCCTCCCATTGAGCTTGACAAAAATCCTGTGCGAAGGCCTTCACCGGCACCATATGGCGACGATGCCTTTGCGGCAAGGACTTGATCAAGGCCTCGGCTTTATCTTGTAAAAACCCTGGCACCAACCATTCACAAGCAATCGCATCCACCTGGTTCAACAGACTAATGGGCACGCTAATGCTGACCCCGTCATCTTTCGTGCCGGGGTCAAATTTGTAGTCCAGCGAGAACTCAGCCGCGCGCATTTTCATGGTTTTCGGAAAACGCTCCTGGGCGATGCCCTGGCTCTCTTTCTTTAACAACACCTCCTTGCTTAATTTAAGCACCAGGGGATTCTGTTTAGACGCTAAGGCATACCAATTCTCGAGCCGCTTGCCCGAGGTAATGTCCTGGGGGAGTTGGGCATCAAACCATTCAAAGAGCGTTTGCTCGTCCACCAATAAATCGGGCCGACGAATCTTGTCTTCAAGCTTTCGCACTTCAGCGACAAGATGGCGATTGTGCTCAAGAAACGGCAGATGACGCGCCGCATGGCCAGCGATCCAATCCCCTTCCACAAGCGCTTGTTTGATCAACAATTCGCGCGCCAGTTGAGGATCTTTATCCGCATACGGCACGCGCCTTTGCGAATACAGAATCAGACCATACAACATGCCGCTCTCGAAGGCCACCACCTGCCCGGAGTTTTTGGACCAAGACGGCTCACTCCAGCTGCGCTTGATCAAATGACTCGCGGCAGACTCGACCCACTGCGGATCAATGCGCGCCACATTGCGCGCATAGAGCCGACCGGTGTCGACCATCTCGCCTGCCATCAACCATTTGGGCTGTTTCTTGATCAGTGCAGAGCTCGGGTGGATGACGAAGCGCGTTTGATGGGTACCCTGATAGTGACTATCCTCGGGCGATTTAGTGCCTAGGTTGCCCAGTAAGCCGGTGAGCAAGGCCTTAAGAATGGCCTCAGCCTTCTTCGCAGCGCCTGCTTCTTCATTAGGTGAGGACAGTTCAACAACAGCACTTGCAGTTCCCGCACCACCGGTTTCGGCGCTCGCAATTGACGATATCGCCCTAATCGACGGGCGGCCACGATGATCTCCACTCTTGGCACCCAGCTCCCGAAAAGCCTCCTGCAATTGCGCATGTACATCATGCCATTCACGCAACTTGCGAACTGACAGGAACTCTTGGCTCAACTTGGCGGCCAGCTTGTTATGGCTTTCCTTGTCGCGCTGCTGTGCCTGCCAATAGTCCCAAATTTTTACAAACGACAAAAAATCCCCGCGCTCGTCCGCAAAGCGACGATGCTTTTCGTCAGCTGCAGCCTGACGGTCCATCGGACGATCACGCGGGTCTTGTGAGGCCATCGCCGAAGCGATGATCATGACCTCAGGTACGCAGTCCAACTCGCGCGCGGCGATCAACATGCGGGAAGCCTTGGGGTCGAGCGGTAGGCGCGCCATCTCTCGGCCAATCGAGCTGAGCTGCCCACCTTCCTCAAGCGCGTGTAACTCGTCCAAGAGGGCCAGCCCGTCCACAATCGCTCGGCGCTGCGGCGCTTCTACAAATGGAAAATCTTCAATCTCGCCGAGCTTGAGTGCCTTCATGCGAAGAATCACTGAAGCCAGTGAAGAGCGCAGCAACTCTGGCTCGGTAAAGCGAGGACGCTTTAGAAAATCCGTTTCGGCATAGAGTCGAATACACACGCCGTCCGACACCCGGCCGCATCGCCCAGAGCGTTGATTCGCGGAGGCCTGCGAAATCGGTTCGATCAATAACTGTTCAATCTTGGCCCGAAACAGGTAGCGTTTAATGCGCGCCACACCCGCGTCCACGACATACCGTATTCCTGGCACCGTGAGCGAGGTTTCTGCCACATTGGTCGCCAAGACCACGCGCCGACCATTGCCAGGCGAAAAAATCTTCTGTTGATCGCCAGCGCTCAGCCGCGAAAACAAGGGCAAAATCTCCACCGGCCCACCGGGGCGCCCGGCGCTATGTGCCTCTGTGGTTCTGGAGCGATTGAGGACCAGCATACGGCGTAGATGGTCGGCAACATCACGAATCTCTCGCTCACCCGGCAAAAAAACAAGCACATCGCCTGAGCCTTTTCTCCACAGCTCATCAATCGCCTCTTCGATGCGGGTCGGTAAATCGTTTTCTTCCTCATCGGGTTCGTGAGGCCGATACAGCACTTCCACTGGATACACCCGGCCCGACACCTCAATCACCGGTGCGGCCTTGCCGTCTTGCGCAAAATGCTGCGAAAACCGATCCGCATCAATGGTGGCCGAGGTGACGATCACCTTCAAGTCGTTTTTGCGAGGTCCACTAAGAAGTCGTTTCAAATAGCCCAGCAAGAAATCGATATTCAGACTGCGCTCGTGAGCCTCATCAATAATGATGCAGTCATAGGCCCGTAAGTGTGGGTCCGATAAGGTCTCAGCGAGCAAAATGCCATCCGTCATCAGCTTAATGCTCGCGCCAGCCTGCATGGTCTCGTTAAATCGCACCTTGTAGCCGACATGCTCTCCAAGCGGTGAGCCGATTTCCTCGGCGATGCGTTTGGCCACGCT
>JAYVKZ010000378.1:0-11215 GCA_043767985.1 Betaproteobacteria bacterium | reverse complement strand
TCACCTCCAATTGGCGGCCAGCCACGACCGCAGCCTCAGCATTGGCCTCTTCAAACGCCAGGAGCAGCCGCTCATAATCCTCCCGAGGGAACTTGGCATCAATAGGAAGCCATACGGGTGCGTCGTCATGATTACCCTTGCCGGGCAGGCGAATCGCAAACTCCACACGCTCGCCACTGCCCTTCACCACTTCGACATTTCGCTCATATTGCTCATGCACCAATAACTGTTCGAGCAAGGCCTCGAGTTGCACCTCACCCCAAGTACCTCGCGTCTTCACATTGGTCAAGACGCGTTTGAGATCGCCCACGTCGGAGGCGAGGGCCTGCATTTCACCCAAGCCCCGATGGACCTGCTCCAAGCGCTCCGAGACCTGTTTAAAGGATTCACCCAGCCGCAATTCGAGGGTCGCGTGAAGCTTTTCGTCGACGGTCTTGCGCATCTCCTCCAACTTCAATGCATTGTCAGTTTGCAAGTCCTTGATCTTGCTCTCAAGCGTCGTCCGCATCTCCATTAAGGCTTTGTCAAGCGCGGCTCGATTGAGGTGAGCCTGCTCCAACAAGCTTTGACGCAAGCTGTCCTGCTTCTGATCATTGGATTCAATCAGCTTCGCCAATTGCTGCGAAAACGTGTCGATCTGATTATTCTGAACGGTGGCGATCGTCCCCATTTGATGGGTTAGAGCCTTGGCCACCTCGCCCACCGCCTGCGCCAATTCGGTCCTTTGATCACGACTTTGGCGGCCTGTTTCCTCACGAAGCGCCTGCATTTGCCCGCCTATTTGAGTACTGAATTGACTGCCGAGTTGGTTGCCCAAGCTAGCATTCAATTGCGACCCAAACTGGCTTAATTGCCCAGGCAAAGCTTCGTTCAAAGCCGCGTTTAACCCTGCGCGAGGGTCCGTTGGTCGGCGCAACAACAAAATGCCTATGAGAATGAGCAGGATGACGAGCAAAATGGCGATGCCCACGATCCCAAACTCAATCCACGGGAAATGATTTTCTTGATTCAAAACAGTCCTCTTTTTTGCCAATTCTCGCATTCTGAGGCCAGGCCCTCTGGAAGCGGGTATCGGCGAGGCGACTCAGCCTTCACAGTGAAGGTCATGCAGATCGTTTGTGGCCTCGGGGTGATCATGATGCTTGCCCTGCCTCGTCCGAGTGAAGCGGCGCTCTATAAGTGCCAACTCTCGGGCAAAACGGTGTATCAGGACCGGGAATGTCCTGGCGTCAAAGATTCCAAGCCATACACACCGAAGAATCCAATCAACACCATCAGTAGTGAGGCGATGAACGGTCAGCCCAAAAAGGAAGTGGACAACCGACCCGCCTGGCTCAAGCCCATCGATCCGATCGGTGATTGCAAAGCGAAAGGCGGCACCATCGACAAGGAACTTCGGGCCTGCTTGATTCCTTAAATCAGAGAAGGCACTAGCCCTGAGTGTTGCGCATCCAGTCGGCAGTCCCGTAAAAAGACTCAAGCAAACGATCAAAAAGCGTTGGGTTCAAGCCCTGGTCTCGCATCGCCTCCGCCATACATAGCAACCACTGATCGCGCTCACTCCCACCAATTGGAAACGGCAGGTGACGGGCGCGCAGGCGAGGATGGCCGAAGCGCTCGATGTAATGATTCGGTCCACCGGACCAGCCGCACAAAAACCAGTACAACTTGTCGCGCGAGCCGTCTAGCGTGTTGGGGTGTAGCTTTCTAATTCCAACAAAACGCTCGTCAAGATCCATCTGATCGTAAAAACGATCCACTAAGCCACGCCAGCCTGGCTCGCCACCGATCAGCTCAAAGAGCGTTGGCTCGGGTAAAGCTTCGCTCACTGGCCCTCCCGGGCTCGAAGCATGCACTGGCGACGCTGCCGCATTCGCCTGACTGGTTTCTTCAGACACGTCTTAGCGTCTCCATCGGGGAGGTTTGGAACACTTTGCGCAAGCCAAACCAACCAACACTCAGTGAAAGTAAGCCTCCGGCCGCAGCACCGATCAACAGCACCGACCAGCGAATGGGCAATGAGAACTCAAAAATTGTCTCAGCTAGTACTGAACCCAAAGCCAGCGCTGCTAGCCCTGCTAAAAAGCCCGCCAAAGCCCCTGCCGCCAATAACTCCCAGAGCTGTGCACGAGCCAAGACCGAGCGCGACGCGCCGAGTGCCCGCATCAAACCTGCTTCCTTTTCTCGCTCATCGCGAGAGCTCGAAAGTGCTCCATACAGCACCACCAAACCAGCCAGTAAAGTCAAGATAAACAACACTTGGACAGCAGAAACGACTTGCTCTAGCATAGTCTGCACTTGGCGAACAATATTACCGGTATCAAACACCGTGAGATTGGGATATTGCTTCACCAGGGCATGATCGATCGGAGCTTGATTCTTGGGCTGGTGATACGCCGTAATGAAAGTTTGCGGTGCTTTCTCTAAGAGTGCCGGTGAAAGAATCATAAAAAAATTCACCTTCATCGAATCCCAGGATACCTTGCGTACACTGGTTATTTTTGCGCCAAGCTTTTCGCCAGCCACATCGAAGGTGACTTCATCGCCCAGCGTCAGATCGAGGGTTTTCATAATGCCCTCCTCGGCCGACACCTCCGGAATCCGCGGATCAAACCAGCGCCCTTGCAAGAGCTTGTTGTGGCTAGGAAGCATGTCCATATAGGACAAATTAAACTCTCGCTCCACCAAGCGCTGAGCACGGTCATTGCCCAACTGATCACTCTTGATCGTCTTGCCATTAATTTCAATCAAGCGCCCGCGCACCATGGGAGACAACTCGGGAGACTTCAAACCGGCGGCGATCAAGGCTTGGGTAACCGATGCTTTCTGTTCCGGTTGAATATTGATGACGAACTTGTCGGGTGCATCCGGCGGGCTGGCGCGGCGCCAACCGTCGATTAAATCCGTCCGGGTAATGGTGAGCACGAGGAGTGCCATCAAGCCCACAGCCAAAGCAACCGTCTGGGTCACAACGGCCATTTTTCGGCGGGTCAAGGAGGCCAATGCCAATCGCAGGATCATCGTTCGTTTTCCAGGCGCGAAGCTACGGCGCAGGCGACTTAAACCCGCGACCGACAAAAGGCTCGCCAAAGCAAACACTACGGCACCAGCCGCGAACCCAGCCAGCACAATCATTGCCAACCGTCGATTACTTGCAAACAAAAGCAGTAAACCTGCAAAGCTCAGCGCCGCGATGATGACGCCAACATATTGGCTCAGGCCAGCCTCCAGTTCGCGTCGTAACACTCGTAAAGGAGGCACACCTGCTAGACTCATGAAGGGCCAGGCCGCAAAGCCGAGTAACAACACCAAACCGGCTAAACCAGCCTGTAGCCAAGGCATGAAGGATGCCGCAGGTAAAGCAATGCCCACGAAATTCTTGACCCCGGCGATCAGGGCCCAATGCACGGCCCAACCGAGCGCGCCGCCAATCAGTGCACCTAGCATCGCCACCATCAATAGCTCCGTGAGCAACAAGCCTACCAGTCGGCCTTGCGTCATCCCCATGGCCTTCATGACCGCGCAAGCATCGAGATGGCGTTGCACGAAACGGCGAGCGGCCAAACCCACGGCCACGGCCGCAATGAGGGCTGAGAGGAATCCGACCAGGCCAAGGAATTGCTCGGCGCGATCCAAGGTGGCCTTGAGCTCAGGCCGCCCGGCCTCGAGCGACTCCACGCGTTGTCCTTTTGCGCCGGAGGTCTCAATGGTTTTTTCCAAAGAGGCTTTCCAGGCCTTGACCGGCTCGGGCTCACCGGCGAATAAAAGCCGATAAGTGACGCGGCTGGCAGGCTGAACTAAGCCTGTCGCGGGCAGACTTTCGGCGGCGATCATCACCCTGGGCGCGAAGTTTACAAAGTTCGCGCCGCGATCAGGCTCCAACACAATCACGTCGGCTACGACGAACCTAGCGTCGCCAAGTTGCAACTCGTCGCCTAATTTCAGACCAAGCGAAGACAATAGCTGCGGATCGACCCAGGCTTCGCCTGCTTTTGGGGTGGCCGCTGCATTTCCGGTCAGTCTGGTGCTACTTTGTAGCTGCAAACTCCCACGCAAAGGATAGCCCGCACTCACCGCCTTAATCGACGCCAACTGATTCTTTTCACCCGCCAGTGCCATGCTCGGGAAGACGACCACCTCGGCTGTTTTTAACCCAGCCTTAGCCGCCTGCTCCAACAGCAGTTTCGAGGGTGGCGCGTCGGAGCTCAACACCACATCGGCCCCAAGCAATTGGGTGGCCTGCTGGCTGAGCGCCTGGCGCATACGATCCACAAAGAAGCCGACCGACGCAATGGAGGCGACTGCAATCACCAGAGCGACCAGCAAAAGGCTCAGCTCGCCACTGCGCCAGTCACGTTTCAATAACCGGCCTGCAAATTGAAGATTGGATAACATAGCGGGCATTCTACCGAGTCAACCAACTAATGGACCCAAGATGCCCCGTATTCCCTATTTGCCGCTAGACATTCAAGAACCCAAAGCCATTGTGGACGCCGTACGCGCGCGCCGGGGCGGCACCCTCCTCAATCTCGACCGGATTCTGCTGTATAGCCCCGCCTTGAGCGCTGGTTGGAACCAAATGTTAGGCGCCATTCGAACCCAATTGAACCTCGACCCTAAGCTTCGCGAAATGGCGATGTGCGTGGTGGCGAGTATTAACAATGCACCTTATGAGTTTCATCATCATGCGCCCTTGTTCATTGAGGCAGGCGGCAGTCAGGCTCAAGCCGATGCTTTGAAGGACCCTATTGCGGCGCTAAGTAACGTCGCCTTGAGGTTCACGCCGACCGAGCTTGCCGCCCTGGCCATGAGTATCGAATCGACCCGTGATGTGAAGATATCAGATGCTACTTTTGCACAGGCGAAGGCGCTGCTCAGTGAGCAGAGTTTGGTAGAGTTGGTGGCGACGATTGGGGCTTATAACTTGGTGTCGCGGTTTTTGGTGGCGTTTGGGGTTGAGCCGGAGTAAGGCATCTGTAAAACAGAAACTCCTCTGGTTCAACGCGCTGCAGGAATCACCAACCCAGAGAACTCTTCGCTCTCGGCAGGAATAAAAATTCCAGGTTTACGGAACTTAGGCTGTGGAGGATTCATCAACTGGGTCTTGAGTTTCGCGTCGAGAACGAAATCGGCAGCGCAGTGGCCCTCGAGTAGACGATCCATCTCCATCGGCTTCCCAAGCGCCCATCCTTGACCGTAATCGACGCCCATTCGGGCCAGCGAGGAAATGAGATCGGGAGTCTCGGCCCATTCAGCGACCACGGACATTCCAATTTCATGAGAGAGATCTGTCACTGCTCTAACAATGGCATAGTCCATCGAACGACGGCGCATGTTTCTCACGTAGGCACCATCGATCTTGACCACGTCGGCTGGGAATTCTTTCATGTAGGCGAACGACGTATACCCTGCGCCAAAATCGTCAAGGGCCAGCATGCAACCCATGCTCTTTACTCGCTCCGCAAAGTGACGGGTGTTCTTGATATCGCCGAGCGCCACGCTCTCGGTAATTTCGAAACAGATTTTAGGTGCGAGCTCTCTGAAGTCTTGCATGAGGGCAAGCGCGTCTTCAAGGAACCGATGATCATTCAACGAGCCGCCGGACAAATTCACTGACGCATAGGTCAGCTTTTCGACGTGCTTAGGATGCTCGTACAACCACTGAAGGGTAGACCGAAGCACAAAACGATCAAGCTGAGAGACCAAACCATTGCGCTCGATCGCTTTAAGGAAATGCCCAGGGTTGAGGACTTCATTGTTGTCGCCGTGCATACGCACCAGGATTTCATAGTTAAAATTGCTTCCGGGGCTCTGCAATGAAACAATCGGCTGAGCAACAATAAAGAAACGGTCAAGCGGCAAATCCTGGCCCATTTGAGCTTCAATCTTAGCCTCGCCCATCAACCGCTTGAAGCTTTCTTCATTGGGATCAAACAAGACAATACGCTCGTCGCCTTGCGAATTCTTGGCCTCCCGACAGGCTCGATCAGCAAAGGCGAGCGCATCTTTAATGGAAAGCGCGGCCGATACTGTAGCGATACCAACACTGACGTGGCAATTGAACGATTTGCCGCCCACTTGGTAGCTGCGCTCGTTAATCTCCATCACGGCGTGACGGCACAAATTCTTCGCTACCTCTCCTTCTGAGCCGACCATCAGCACAATAAATTCGTCACCTGCGGCGCGACAAAGCATATTAGGCGCGCGAAATACACTAGACAGCCTACGGCCCATTTCCTTAATCACTTCGTCCCCGGACTGGTAGCCGTATAGATCGTTGATAAGCTTGAACTTGTCCAAGTCGAAATAGGCAATGCTTAAGGCAGTCGAGCCGACCTCAAGCGCTGGTTGAAGCTCCTTTAGTGCCTTCTCAAGGCCTCGGCGATTCAGGAAGTCTGTCAGCGTGTCGTAGTGAGCGAGGCGCTTCATACGAATCTCCGCCTCGTATTCCTTGGTGATTTCTTGGAATGAAGCTTCGATCAGATTGTCGCGGATGCTGGCTTGGATGGAGAAGGCTCGGTCGCCTGAGGCTGTGTCTTTCGGGGCGACTCGGAGGCTTGTTTCAGATGCAGTCCTTAGCCGATCTCTGATCTCGTTGAAAATAACTGGGGCAAAGTATTTATTTATCGATTGTCTGGTTGTTGTTTGTGTGACACCAAAAATAGCTTGGAAGCTTGGGTTGTAGTGTCGTATGTCACCTTGCATATCGATTGTGGCTAGGCCTACGGGGACTGAGTTGTAATTCTCTTTAAATCGTTGGAGAGCTAGTTTTGCCTTAGTCTCAGCCTTAAGTCTCCCCTGTCGATCAATTCGCATCCTTTCTGCTAGAGCAACCGCAGTCAGAAGAGCCCCAGTGACAGCGCCAACTCTAGAGTTAATCCAAGAGAATTCGCTGCCAAGAAGTCCAACGGCGCGAAGTATTTCTGACAAAAGTCCGCCCAACGTGGCAATCCAACCACCGGCGTACCAACCAAATGTAGACGTGAAATTTTTACGAAGAATGAGATAACAATGGGCGGCGATAAAGCAAATGCTTAAAAAGGCGAAACTCCAAAGGATCGGATAGAAGATGGAGCGAGGAAGGAAGAAGCTCGAAAAGAACACTAGAATTAAAGCCCCTTCAAGAGCCGCACTGAGAAGCTTAGATGTATTGGAGAAGTTATTAGCAAATAAGCCTCTAAAAAGGCGAAGCGTAAGCATTGCATGTAGTGCTAACATCGACGACAGGATCATTTGAAGACCTGTGAAACTCGGTGAGGCACCAAACCAAACTGAATCCCAGCCGTTATTTACGAGACTTACCCTTCCGCTCGTAACGAGCCATCCTCCAAAGACTACAAATACATTGTCGCGATTCAGTACCCCGACCAGCGCACAAAACACTGCCAGAGCTAAGAAAGCCCCCACCAGCTCACCGCCTGCCCTGGCAAAAACCGACATAGACTGCTCATAATTTGATTTTTCCCAAGGGATTAACTTCGGTCTGATCGACGGCGCCCCCTGAAGCCTTGCGACAACCTCAAACGGACCTTTGACCTGCACATCTGCATCTAAGTAAACCGAGACTCCACCTTTTTCCAATTTGGAAGATACCCGACGGAGTCCGGTGATCGACCCAACGTCACTCGCAATCCAAAACTCTGAAGCGAGGGGCCTTAAAAGTCGGAGTTCGAGAATCTCTATAGGATTGCCAGAATCAACCTTGAAGGAAATCCAATGATCTCCCTCTGGGAGCATCTGAAGGCTTGTTGGACGTGACCTTAGCAATTCACGGGCTTTAGCTGGATTCCGAGTTTCAGCTCCGTCCAGGACTTTTGGTTCAAATGCAATTGAGTTAGGTTCACTAGTCGCCGAGGACTCGTACCGTGAAACAAAAAACGCACCTAAAATAAGACAAAGTGCAAGCAAAAAGTAGCAATGGACCCTAGAAGGCTCTAAAGCGGTATCCAAACGTAACAATTTAAAACCAAAATTTTTCACTCGCCCATAATGCGCAAAAAGGAATAGATTTCAAATCCTCGTCGGATCAACGGGCTTTTTTTGGCGACTGCCGCCCTTACGGTTACCTAAATTGGGACGTCTGGTAATGTCATCCGATCAGCAAAACTGTCTTTTATAGATCGATCGGTGCGCCGCTGCAAGGTCATCGTGCTTGTCAGAGAAGAGAAAAGTTCAAGCTCAGGAGAATGGTCCTCCAAAAAGTATTTTCGAACCTTTGGATTATGAACCTCCCAAACTTCGCTAAATCGGGAGACCTCCAGGCCAAGCAAGCAGAAGCGGCGATCGGGAAACCCGGGTTCGGCAAACGTTTGCTCTGAAGGCATTAAATAATCAAACGCCAAGACGTGCACAAACTGCTGATCCATCGGTGGCAGCGCTGTAACGATTACCCAATTAACTTGGAGGACCTGACAAATCTTAGTTGCAGCTTTGAACATTGCATACTTAATGTCAGATCGCGCCAGTTTTGAAAGAATTACAAGTCTACTGATTGTTAGCAATCGACCTTTTGGAAGATAGGTACTAAGCTCATCAATCAACTCCTCCTTAAGCGGGTGACTAAAATTTGACTCCAATCTCAGTGTTCCTAACACTTCGCCAGTTCGGATATCCTCTGCAAATACAATCACCGCGCCAGGTGTTACGTCTTCAGACTCTGCTGAATAAAGTGAATCTAGGTAGTCAGGTGCTCGCCGCGCATACTTTTCGGGCCTAATGCTTATTACTCGCCTAATGTCTTGCGGCATTCGTGCGAGTTTAATGCGGAAGCTCACCTCGGAGTTCCTTGTCGGAACAAAATCAAAAAAACTATCGTGAATCACGGGTATCTCTGGCGATTGCCCAAGACGTCTTGCAAGTGAAGTCTTGGCTTAGGTAGAAATTGCGGTTCATTTCGAAACTTTAAAATTACATTAATACTGGTGCAATTACGACGGAAATTGAGAATCCGATGCTACTAATTTAAAACCTTCGATCATAATTGCTACTTATCAGTCGAACTATGAATTACGGCACATCTTGTTAACTGAGACGTAAAGCAAACGAGATTTCTCAATCTTAAAACATTGTCCTTCAGTAATGCTAGATAAAGATGAAATTTGCGCATAAATTTTTCCTCACGCTGCAAGATCGACAAATACTTAAATCTCGAGAGTTCAACATTGCCAATCGGGCTGAGCACCTTAGTCTGCTCCGACTCGGCCTAGCTCTAATGGGTCTATTCTCACTCTTCGCATTTATCGCTGTGCTCACGGCTGAAAACTACGAGGAAACACGTGCGATTGGGCGAAATACACAGCAATTAATTCGGCTAGGACTTTTCTTTCTGGTTGCCCTATTTATTTATTGGACTTTAAAGTATGAAGCCTTTGCATTAGAAAATTTTGCGCGCGCCTCCCTCGTCGTATGGCTATCACTTTCTCTTGTTCTAACCGCTTTGCTGCTCACTCAGTTTATTCTGACATCTAGAGGAGAATTTGCGCAGCCGCACAATAGATACAACTCCGCATTATTAATAGTCACTATGGTCGTTTACATGCTCGGTTCTATTGGCTCTACGACGGTCTTCCTTATTCTACTACCGCCTTCTTTAGTGACTTTTACGTTCAATTTTAAGTTTCTGTCGGCGCTCGATGGTCGAGCATTTTCAACTTACTTTGTAGTTGCTCATATTGTTGGAGTCACATTTTGCCAATTCAAATTCAAACGTGATGTAGAGCTATTCGTGAAGGACCGTGCGCTGAATTTAGCCCTGAAATCAGTCCACGAAAGCGAAGCCAGAGAAAAAGAAAACAGCGCCGCCAAAACCCGCCTAATTGCCTCAGTCAGTCACGACCTACGCCAGCCCCTAAACAGCCTAGGCCTCTACAACAACCTGCTTAAAAGCAAATTCGGTGGCGATCAAAATACTGCCTTGAACTCAATCGCAGAGCGAGTTCAAGAATGCGTCTCGGCCATGGAGGGCAACCTCACCCGTCTTCAGGATATTGCACTTCTCCAGTCTCGCACCCACACTGTGGATTTAATGCCGATTTCACTTCGCGAATCGCTTCGCACCATCGAAACAGTGTTTCAGCCGATCGCGGAGGCCTCAAAAGTACGTCTGAAGGTATGCATCGACGCTAAAAATGACAGTCTTTTGCACTCACAATCGGAACGTTTGTTTGAGATTTTGGCGAATCTTTTGAGTAACGCCATTAAGTTTTCAAACACACACGGCCAGCACCCTCCCTGGGTTCTTGTGCGTGCTCGCAAGCGAATTCAAAAGGGCGGGGTCCCCTTTGTTCAAATCACTGTGAGGGATAACGGTATCGGGATTAGTCCTGAGCACCATGAGCGCATTTTTCATGAATACGTTCAACTTAATAACCCTGAGAGGCAAAGCGCTAAGGGGTATGGCCTTGGCCTTTCTGTCGTTCGTGAACTGACAAACTCCTTGCTCGACCATCATTTGAGACTTAATTCTCGTATTGGCAATGGTGCGAGCTTCAAGTTATCGATTCCTTTGGCAAGTGAGGATCAGATCAAATTTGCGTCAAGCAATACAGACCAAGTACCAAATATTCGCGGCAATCCTATAGCCGTTTTTGACGTGAGCAAGCAATCGGCCAAAACGCTTGCTGGCGCGCAAATTATCCTCATCGAAGACGACGAAACCCTACGAACGGCCCTTACAACACAACTTCTGGAGCTAGGGGCACATGTACGATCCTATCCTGCGGCAAAGCACGCGCTAGCGGCTACCGCCAACGACATCTCGAGTCCGACCTGCATCATTTCGGACTATTGGCTCCCCGCGTCCTTCGACGGCTTGCAGACAATCGAGAAGCTTCGTGAGCAATTCGATAACAATGTGCCCGCCCTCCTAATTTCGGCCGCTTCTGATATTGACCCGAAGCGTTTAGAAGGGATTCCGAACTTGGAGTTCGCTTTAAAACCCGTTTCAGCCTTGACCTTGTTTGGCTTTGTCGAAAAACACATTGACGCGTCGGCGAACCACTAAAACAAGTAATATTCTCCAATATTCGATAACGAAATATAAGACTAGACCTGATGCCTGAAGCCGCTAACCTGATAAACAAAGAGTTTATTCCAGATAGGCTAAGCAAAGGCTACCGGCCCGCCGTAGTGGCGAGCGGATGCTTAGGTACTTTCTCACTAGTCGCCTGGGTAATTTTTCTATTGACTCAACACGACATGAGCTGGGCTGATTCCA
>JAYVKZ010000377.1:0-37844 GCA_043767985.1 Betaproteobacteria bacterium | reverse complement strand
CTTACGACCGCTTAATGACCTACGGCAAGAAAACGCTCGCCAATGGTTCCGTCACCTATGATTTCACCAAGCTTGAGCCCGAATTGGCCGAGCGCTGGGATCTTGCCAAGGACGGCTCAGGCGTCACTTTCTACCTGCGCAAGAATGCCAAATTCCATGACGGCACCCCCGTGACTGCCGCCGATGTGAAATGGTCCTTTGATCGGGCGCTGGCCATGGGTGGCTTCCCAACCTTTCAAATGAAGGCAGGGTCGCTGGACAAGCCCGAACAATTTGAAGTCGTCAACGACCATACCTTTCGAGTAAAGTTTTATCGTCCCGACAAAATGACCATGCCTGATATGGCGGTCCCTGTTGCCTCTGTTTACAACTCAACTCTTGCCAAGAAAAATGCCACCCCGCAAGATCCTTGGGCAGCCACTTGGTTGAAGAACAATACGGCCGGCGGCGGTGCCTATAAGGTCGCCAGCTATAAGCCAGGCCAGGAAATTGTTTACGAGCGATTTGATGACTGGAAGAGTGGTCCCTTGCCAAAGTTAAAGCGCGTCATCCAACGCGATGTCCCTTCTGCCGGTAACCGCCGCGCCTTGCTGGTGAAGGGCGATATCGATATGACATTTGAGTTGCCTCCCAAAGACTTTAACGAATTAGCCAGCGAAAAAGGCAACATCAAAGTCGTAGCGACGCCGGTTGAAAATGCCATTGTTTACTTAGGCATGAACGTCAACAAGCCCCCTTTCAATAATGTCAAAGTACGTCAGGCCCTGGCCATGGCGGTGCCTTACGACAAGATCTGGGAAACGGCCATGTATCAGCGTGGCGTGAAGCTCTATGGTGCCTCCAATACACCGAAGTTGCCGATCTGGCCCCAGGCTCACGGCTATTCTTTTGATATTGCCAAAGCAAAAGCTCTTCTAGCAGAAGGTGGCTTCCCATCGGGCTTCGAGACCACCTTGTCTTTCGATCTGGGGAACTCCACCATCGGTGAACCCATGGCCATCCTGATTCAGGAAGCTCTGGCACAGATTGGTGTGAAAGCGACGATCAACAAAGTGCCGGGCGCCAACTGGCGCGGCGCCTTGCTCAAGAAGGACATGCCGCTCATTATTAATCGTTTCGGCGGCTGGCTGAACTATCCCGAGTATTTCTTCTTCTGGTGCTACCACGGTCAAGATGCGGTCTTCAACACCATGTCCTACAAAGACTCCGCGATGGACAAGATGATCGAGAATGCGCGCTTCCCAGAAAGCAAGGCGATCTACGACGATCAGGTCAAGTCTTTCATCAAGAAGTCGAACGAGGAAGTGCCGCGCATTCCCTTGTTCCAGCCATCCATGGATGTGGCCATGCAAAAGAACATCACCGGCTATATGTACTGGTCCCATCTGCAGCCCGACTATCGCCAGATCGTGAAAAACTAAGCCTCAAAAAGTGTCATGTTCAAGTTAATCCTAGGTCGCCTGCTTGCATCCATCCCCACCCTGATCGGGGTGGTGATCGTGACCTTTGCGCTCACTCGGCTCCTGCCGGGCGACCCGGCGGCGTACTTCGCGGGCAATGCCGCCAGCGCCGAAGCGGTGGAGCAGATACGTACGAAGCTCGGCCTGAGTGAACCCATCCCAACGCAGTTCGCACGCTATGTGGGTGACCTGGCAAAAGGCGATCTCGGCAATTCCCTCACCACAGGGCAACCCGTGCTGACCGAAATTATCCAAAGACTACCGGCCTCCTTAGAACTCACCCTCATTGCATTGGCTCTCGCCTTGAGCACAGCCATGCCCCTTGGCGTTTTGGCGGCCACCCGGCCGGGTAGTTGGATCGATCAAGTCTGCCGCATCATCACCACTGCGGGCGTGTCCTTGCCAATTTTCTTCACCGGCTTGCTGCTTGCCTATGTTTTTTATTTTCTCTTGGACTGGGCGCCATCGCCCTTGGGTCGGCTCGATGCCTACGCCACCTCACCGCCTCATTTCACCGGCTTTTACCTAATCGATAGCCTCCTGGCCGGACAGAGAGAAACCTTCGTCTCAGCTGCCAAGCAATTAATCCTACCTGCGCTCACCATGGCGCTCTTTGTCATGGCCCCCATTGCCCGGATGACGCGAGCAGCCATGCTCGGCGTGCTCAGTGCAGACTTCGTTCGAACGGCTCGAGCCTCGGGCTTGACTAATTTCACGGTTCTCATTCGCTACGCCTTTCGCAATGCGCTTCTACCCATACTCACCACGGTTGGCATGGTTTTTTCCTTCATGCTCGGGGGGAATGTCTTGGTTGAAAAGGTCTTTGCTTGGCCGGGCATTGGCTCCTTCGCACTCGAAGCCTTGGTGGCCAGTGACTATGCGCCGGTGCAAGGCTTCGTGCTGACCATGGCCACGCTTTACGTGATGCTCAATCTCCTGATCGATGTTCTGTATGTGGTCATTGACCCCAGGGTTGGCGCCGATGGATGACACACTCATCAATCAACCGGCGGCCCATCCGGCTCCACCCTCCACGAGGCCGAGCAGTACGACCTGGACGCATGCGCGTTACGTCATTGGGCAGAACCCTGTGACAGGCCTTGCCTTTGCACTGTTTGCCGCCTTTATCCTCCTCGCCTTGATCGGTCCCTGGATTGCGCCTCATGATCCTCTGGCCAGTAATGTGGCTCAGGCGATGAAGCCGCCCACTCTATCGCACTGGTTCGGCACAGACTCACTTGGCCGGGATATTTTCTCGCGCGTGCTGGTGGCCACTCAACTTGATTTTGGTATTGCCTTTGCGGCCGTTTCTCTATCCTTTACTGTGGGCATCAGCCTGGGCATCTTGTCCGGCTATTTCGGCGGCTGGATGGATCTCGTGATTGGTCGTATTACCGACACCATCATGGCCTTTCCGCTGTTCGTTCTGGCCATGGGTATCGTGGCCGCACTGGGCAATACGATCGGCAATATCGTACTAGCCACCGCCATCATTAACCTGCCCTTCTACTTGCGCGTGGCCCGTGCCGAGACCAAGGTACGGCGCAGTGCAGGCTTTATCGAAGCAGCGCGGGCCACCGGCAACTCTGATCTGCGCATACTCACCCACCATATCTTTCCCAATATTTTGCCGCCCGCCATGGTCCAGGTGTCGCTCAACATGGGGCTAGCCATCCTCAACTGTGCGGGCCTGTCCTTCATTGGCCTGGGCGTTCGTCCACCCACGCCAGAGTGGGGGATTATGGTCGCAGAAGGCGCTCAGTACATCGTCTCTGGTGAGTGGTGGGTGGCTCTTTTCCCGGGCGCCGTACTGATGTTGGCGGTGTTTTGCTTCAACCTGCTCGGCGACGGATTACGCGATTTGATTGATCCTAGGCAGAGGACTTGAAAGTGGTGACGAGCACATTGCCCGCGAGCCCAGAGGCCATGACCGCCCCGGCTGCATCAAGCCCTCCCAAGCCCCTCCTCAGCATTAAGAATCTGTCCCTGCAATTTCGGACGCGCTCTGGCATTGTGCAGGGCTTGCGCAGCGTCTCACTGGATTTGCAAAAGGGAGAGACGCTCGGCTTGGTGGGAGAGAGTGGCTCCGGAAAATCAGTGTTGTCGTTCGCGACCATGCGAATTTCCGATCCAGCGGCCAAGGTGACCGAAGGTTCAATTAACTTCGATGGCATGTCGCTTCTCGACTTAAGCGAATCGGCCATGCAAAACATCCGAGGCCGTGAAATGGCCATGGTGTTTCAAAATCCACGCGTCGCCCTGAACCCGATTCGCAAGGTTGGTCTGCAAATTGAAGATGTGCTCAGGCGCCATGCTGCGGTGCCCGCAGCGCAACTTCAACAGCGCGCCATTGCCTTGTTGCAACAGGTGCGTATTCCCGACCCCGAAAGTCGCTACCACGCTTATCCAGCGCAAATGTCTGGCGGACAGTGCCAGCGCGTGATGATTGCCATTGCCCTAGCCTGTAATCCTGCCCTATTGATCGCCGATGAGCCAACCACCGGTCTGGACGTGACGACGCAAGCAGCCATCATGGGCTTGATTCGCGATCTCGCCCGCGACCGGCGCATGGCGACGATACTCATCACCCACGATCTGGCCCTGGCCTCGCAAAACTGTGAGCGCATCGCGGTGATGCGTCACGGCCAAATTGTCGAGCTGGCGCCAGTCGAGGCGTTGTTCTCCAATCCGCAACACGAGTACACCCGCGCCCTCATTGCCGCCATACCTGCTAGTGCGGCCAAGGCGAGCAGCGCAACGCCTGCGCACTCAATGGACAAGCCAATCACCGGTCAGTCTTATTTGCCCGGAACACTTGAAGTACATCGAGTCGTGAGACGCTTTTCTGTCGGGCGAAAGGGTTGGTTCGGCGCCGTCAAACAATTGCATGCTGTCGATGACGTTTCCTTTGAGATTAAGCCGGGCCAAAGCGTTGGGTTGGTCGGCGAGTCCGGTTGCGGTAAGTCGACGATGGCCAGGCTGGTGGCAAGACTCATCGACACAAGCGACGGTCGACTGATGTTTTCGGGCACTGATATTGGTGCAATGCCCGCTGCAAAGTTTGCCCGAGCAGAGAGCCGCACTGATATTCAAATGGTATTTCAAGACCCGACCGACAGCCTCAACCCGCGCTACACCGCCTACGACTGTATCGCCGAACCTTTGCGCCTGTTGGCAGGCTTACGTGACGACGCCGTTGTGCGGGCCCGGGTCGGGCAAGCGGCCTCAGATGTTGGCTTGCCTGAGGAGTTGTTAAGTCGCTTCCCTCATCAACTCAGCGGAGGTCAAAAAGCACGTGTCGGTATTGCACGGGCCGTCTGTCTGCGTCCTAAGCTGCTCGTGCTCGACGAACCAACAGCAGCACTCGATGTCTCGGTGCAGGCCGTCGTATTGCGGCTGTTAGCGGAGCTCAAGGTCAAGCTCAATATGAGTTATTTGTTCATTTCGCATGACCTCAATGTCGTACGCATTCTTTGCGACCAGGTACTGGTGATGTATCTCGGCAAAGTGGTCGAGGCGGGAGTGGCGCAAGAGGTCTTTGAGCATCCGGCCCATCCATACACTCGAGCCCTGGTGAATGCCATTCCGAAAATAGAGTTTCCGGCGGTGCCCTGGCAAGGCGATACCGGTGAGCCGCAAAGCCCGATTGACCCCGACCCCAAGCGATGCCGCTATGCAGGTCGCTGCGCCAATGAGCAGGCACGCTGTCTCGACAACTATCCCTCGCTACAATGGGTACAAACCCAAAGCAGGCAAGTGGCTTGTCACTTTCCCCTGCTTTGAGCGATTCCCTTTCACGGATCTCCTTTGAGAGAGAAGTCATGGTGCGGGTCGATGTGTTGAGGTGCTGTCATGGCCGCGATTAAATCTCTACTGGCTGACCGTGTCTATCAAGCAGTCAAGAAAGATATTGCCGACTTCAAACTCACACCAGGCGACAAATTTACCGAAACCGAGGTCGCGGAAAAATTGAAGGTCTCGCGCACACCCGTGCGTGAGGCCTTGTTTCGCCTTCAGTCCGAAGGCCTGATCGATGTCCAATTTCGCAGTGGCTGGTTAGTCAAACCTTTTGACTTTCAGGTGTACGAGCATCTATATGATTTACGCATGGTGCTTGAAACCACCGCAGTGCAGCGTCTGTGCGCCGGGCACGAAACCATCGACAAGAAAATGCTTGCCAGCTTAGGGTCAGTTTGGTTGATTCCTAACACCGAGCGCCTCAACGATGGACGAGAGGTCTCGCGACTGGACGAAGCCTTTCACGCGTCGTTGGTCGCCGCCTGCGGCAACCCGGAGTTGGCGCGGGTCCATGCCGACGTGACGGATCGCATCCGCATTGTGCGTCGCCTAGATTTCACCATGGCTGAGCGCATTACCGCAACCTATGAAGAGCATGGCCAGATTCTGCGCGCCATCAAGCAGCAGCGTGGCGAACAGGCCAGTCTCTTGCTGCGTAGTCACATTGAGAGCAGCAAGGCCGAGGTTCGCAAGCTCACCTTACACCGGCTGCATTTGGCGCGCTCGAACCGGGTGAGCAGCGCGCAAGCTTGAAGGCCTTAGTTCAACTTGACCCAACGAATATCGACACGATTGTCGGCACGGTGATGCACGGTGACGCTCTTTTTCATGGCCCAAGGAATCACTTGATTGTGAAGCGGAATATGCGCCACGTCTTGATGATGCAAAGCCAGTGCTTTGGCGATTAATTCAAAGCGCAACTTGCTGTCCGTTTCCTGTTTGATACGCTCGACCAAGGCGTCCATTTGCGGGTTACTGTAGCGCCCCACGTTATAGTTGCCATCGCCTCCAGCGCCTTTTGAGCGCGCGAGCGATTGCAAGCTATACAAAGCATCAAAAGTAGGCACACCCCAACCCAACATATACACCGTAGGCTCAAACCTGAGCAACATCGGGAAATAGGTGGACATGGCCTGGGTTTTGAGTTTCGCTTTCACCCCCACCTTGGTCCACATCGCTACGATGGCTTGGCAAATTTCATCATCATTGATGTAGCGGTTGTTCGGACAATCCATGGTCATCTCGAAGCCATTGGGATAGCCCGCCTCCGTGAGTAACTTTTTAGATGCATCGGTATCAAAGGGGTAACGCTTGTCAGCCTCCTTGGTCCATCCAAACACTTGGCTCGCGATAATGGCGCCGGTGGGTTGGCTTTGGCCTCGCATGATCGAACGCTTGATCGCCTCAATATCAATCGCTTGATAGAGGGCCTTGCGCACGCGCACATCCTTCAGAGGGTTCTTACCCTTCACATCGGAGCCAGGCAGTTGATCGCTAAACTGATCCATGCCAATGAAGATCGTACGATTTTCAGCACCTTCCACCACGTTGAGCTTGTCGCTTTGGCGCAGTCGGCCGAGATCTTGCACCGAGGGGTCGAGTACCAAATCGACCTCGCCAGTGATGATGGCGGCCGTGCGAGTCGCATCGGCCTTGATAGGCTGATAGATCACTTCAGCAATATCGCCGTCTAGCTTACCCCACCAGTTAGGGTTACGCACCATCACGGTTCTTACATCAGCCTGCCACTCTTTGAGAGAATAAGGCCCAGTGCCATTGGCATTGCGATGAGCAAAGGTTTCCTCCTTGTTGCGCATATCTTTTGGCTTGAGCGAATTGTTCTTCTCCGCCCAGGCTTTGCTCATGATCCTTGCCTCCGTCAATTGACGAAGTAACACAGGATTAGGGCCAGTGAGCAGGATATCGACGGTCAAGTCATCAACCTTCACTGCCTTGTCAATGCCTTGCGCGAAAATGCCAAAATTCGAGGCTTTATCTTGCAGCCGCGCAATCGAAAATACGACGTCGTCAGCGCTAAACGGAGTGCCATCATGGAACTTCACGCCCTTGCGCAAATAGAAGCGCATCTGAGTCGGTGTTTTCATTTCCCATTTGGTGGCCAGCATGGGTTCAATAGCGAACTTTTTGTCGTAATACACCAGCGATTCATAAACATAAGCGTGAATGCCGTTACTTAAGGCATTATTTTGCGAATGCGGGTCCCAGGAAGGCAGCTCACCAGCGCTTGCCCAGCGGAAGGTTTTCGATTGCGCTTGGCTTGGGCTCGACTGAAAGGTAAGAACGCTGCCAGCAGCCAGGGTGAGGCAGAGGGCCAGCCAGGCGGAGTTCATCCGAAGTTTCAATGTATTCATGAGTATTGCTTTAAATGTAGCGAAGGAGCAATCTTACTTCAGTAGAATTCACAACGTAATGCCTTCCCTTTGATCCAGTTTGGGTAGAGCAACAATTCATTCACCTACCGAGGAACAGCATGGTCACTGACCTTCAAGGTAATTTTCTCTCCAATGCCTCAGCGGGAGCCGCCGACCAGTTCGACGCCGCAGTACGCAGCTTAAACATCTATAGCGGCGACCCTCTCGCTCGGCTTGAGGAGGCTATTGCCGATTCGCCCGCGTTCGCGCAAGCCTACCTGCTCAAGGGGTTCATCCTCGCGCTCGCCACTGAGCCGGCAGCTTCCCAGGTCGCACGCCAGGTTTCTAACCACCTGCGCAGCCTGAGTTTGAACGAACGGGAGGCATCCCAGTCTGCAATTTTGGACCAGCTACTTTTGGGCAACTGGTCTGCCGCAACCACCAGCATGGACTTTCACAACATGCGCTACCCTCGCGACCTTGTGGCTCTACAAATCGGGCACCTGATGGACTTCGAGCGTGGCAGCGCGCGCGACCTACGCGATCGCCTGGCACGGGTCATGCCGCAGTGGTCAAGCGAGGTCCCCGGCTACCACGCGGTGATCGGGATGTACGCATTCGGACTCGAGGAGACCGGTGACTACACGCGGGCAGAGGACAACGGCCGACGGGCCCTCGATCTGGAGCCACTCGATGCTTGGGCCCATCACGCTGTGGCGCATGTGATGGAGATGCAAGGGCGCGCGCAAGACGGTCTTGGTTGGATGAGGGGGCGGCAAGCCTATTGGGCGCGGGACGACAATTTCTTTAAAGTACACAACTGGTGGCACGGCGCGCTGTATCACCTCGACTTAGGGCAATTCGACGAGGCCCTGAACCTCTACGATGGGCCCATTCGCGCCAACTTGAGCCGGGTCGCACTCGACCTGGTCGACGCATCGGCCCTGTTGTGGCGACTTCAACTTTGTGGGATGAACGTCGGCGAGCGCTGGCAGGAACTGGCGTCTTGTTGGGGCGAGCACGCCGACGGTCAGCTCTATCCGTTCAACGATTGGCACGCCGCAATGGCCTATCTCGGTGCCGGGCAAGAAGGTCGCCTCAAGGAACTGGTGGCGGCGATGGAACGAAACGCGATGGGCGTCACGGATACCGCGCAATGGATTCGCGCGATTGGACTCCCTTTGGTCAGGGGGTTCACGCAATTCTGGCGCGGGCAGTACGTGATTTGCGTGCAGACGATTCTTCCCGTCCGCGGCATCGCGAACAACTTCGGCGGCAGCCACGCGCAACGAGACATCATCGACTGGACCTTGACCGAGGCCGCACTTCGATCCGGGCACCCCGATGTGGCGTCAGCGCTCGCTTACGAAAGGGCCGCGCTCAAACCGCATAGCTGGCCCATTCGGGAATTCCTGAGTCGAGCAGCGCGGTGATACGCTGATGGCGAGTCCTTGATTGCTCACAACGTACCTCAAGCCTAAAAATCAATAAGACCCAAAAAGCGTATCCAGAGCAGACAGAATGACTTGATTTTGTGCCGATAAATTTGTGACCGCTTTCTTCAAACCGCCAACAGGGAAAGCTGCCATCCCAGCAGTATCCAGCACCACATTCAACCTCGAAATGGTAAACGCAGGGTTCAAATCTCGCATGGTCGGACCAAAAGCGCTAGCAAGTCGCAAGGGAATGACGACACGGCTTTGCAGTTGGTTGATATAGTCGTTTTGAACATCTAACAAAAACGGTGTCACCGAGCGCATAGCCGCGTCGGGGTGAGGGAAAACATCAAACCTAGCCAAGGCCTCTCCCCTTAAAACGAACGATATTGGCCAAGAGGCAAACCTTCAGTCTGAATACGCGCGTTGTAGTGATCTATCGCTTCTTTGTTCTCTTCGTTCCACTTTTGCCAATATCGCCGTTTCACCTCATTGGCTAACAGCTCATCAACCGTTTGGGAAATATTCATTCCCATCTCCCTAGCAGCCTCCAAGACGCTAGCGTTAAGCGACAAATTGGTTGCCTTTTTTGGGCCATTCTCAAAGCGAAACATCGAATTTTCCTCCATTTCAGAATGCTCGAAGTACATGCGCATTATATATGCTCATAAAGCATACCTTGGCTCAGAAATTCCGTTGTTTCAAAAACGCTGAAAAATCGCTTCCGGCCTTTCTGCATTTCATCAAGCGGTTTACCGAATCAGCTGCGCGATCCCGCCTGGCCACAGCCTCACCTTTGACCAACTTCCAAACCAATTAGGTGAGACTGGCGCTGACCGCGCTGAGGGGCAAGTTCTGGGCTGCAACCAGTTGTACTCGTGGTTCCGTGCTGTCGCAGACAACAAGTCGCGATGAGCAAGCGCCGAACCTTCCACCTCAATCACCGACGTTAGGAATCGGCAATGTCTTAGCGTCTTGCTGTCGAGAACTTAGGCCATTTTGCTTATCCTTCAGTGCAATGGTCAAGCGTTAACTGTCCAGGCAAACTCGCGCTATGATTCAATGGAACCGCATCATCGCTCTAGCCGCGATCGGCCTCGCTCAACTCCACGCAGAGGTACGCGCGCAAGCCCTATCCGGCGACGCGCCAACCGAGATCATTACCGGCCAGGGTCAGCGCGAAGTCACTGCCAAACGACCTTCGCGACGCTCCGAACCCTACGGCACCGAGTACTCAAGTGCAGCAACAGGTCGGAGTGATCACACGACCTTCCTAAACCCCTTGCCGCCTCTGCCGAAAGGCCCCTTCTATGGAAAGATGAAAAGGCCCCGCAAGCATCGCCTAGATCAAGACCGCGACGGCTACGTCAGCAAACAAGAACTCGACCTCGAAAACCAAACCCGTAGCGTCGCCTTTCAAGCGGCTGACCAAAATCGAGACGGCAAGCTCGACGGCACTGAGCTCCGCCATTATCAAGCACTGGTTCAACCTCGAGGGAGAAGCCGCCATTGATCAGTCCTTTGGCCTAAACTTCGGCCTGTGAACAAAAATCTGCTGCTCCGCTAATCTCATGAAAATCGCGACTCATTTCCTAACCCGGGTCTCACTTAACCGCACCAAGGTGGAAAGCTTCGATGCCTACCCTTTCAACTTGCCTTCGCTCAAAGACTTCGAGGCGCTTGAACTGCATCCCAAGGTCACTTTCCTGGTCGGCGAAAATGGCTCGGGTAAGTCGACCCTACTCGAAGCCATCGCGGTCGCCTTAGGCTTTAACCCAGAAGGCGGCACCAAGAATTTCAACTTTGGCACTCGCTCCTCACATTCGGATCTACACCAATATTTGCGCCTCGCCCAAGGCAGCAAGCGCCCTCGCGACGGATTTTTCTTGCGTGCAGAAAGCTTCTTTAACGTCGCCACCGAAATCGAGCGAATGGATGCGGAATCTGCGGGCGCACCGCCAGTGATCAACGCCTATGGCGGGCGCTCTTTACATGAACAATCTCACGGCGAATCTTTCTTGGCGCTCATGAATCACCGCTTCGGCGGCCAAGGCTTATACATTCTTGACGAACCTGAAGCTGCGGTGTCACCCCAGCGCCAACTCGCCGTACTCGCCCGCATTCACGATTTAGTTGAAGCCCAGTCACAATTCATCATTGCCACGCACTCGCCCATCCTCATGGCTTATCCCGATGCGCTCATTTATCAGTGCACTGCGGAAGGCATTAAACGGGTCGCCTACGACGACACGGAGCACGTGAGAGTGACCCGCGACTTTATGAACAACCCAAAGCGGATGGTTGATCACCTGTTGCGACGAAGTTCATAAGGAAGCGTCAAGCTTCCACGCGGAAAAGTCACGCCTCAGGTTATTCAAAAGGTTTGGTAGTCTTGGGCAGGAGCCTATCAAACACTATGACAAGACTATTACGCGCAATGTTCACTTTCGGGCTGCTCCTATGCAGCTTCACCGCTCACAACGCCCACGCCCAACCCGATTGGCCTAGCAAACCGATTGTCATCATCGTGCCCTATGCCCCTGGCGGCTTTTCGGACACGCGCTTTCGTCTCCTGGCCAAAAAACTCTCGGAGAAGTTCGGACAGCCCGTCATTCTTGACAATAAGGCAGGGGCTGGCGGCGTACTCGGAACCGCCATGATGGCAAAAGCGGCGCCAGACGGCTACACGCTTGGGGTAGGGAGCTTTGCGCCTTTAGCAATCAACCCGGCGCTGATGAAGAAGATTCCGTATAACATCACGACCGATTTAGCACCAGTCATCTTGATCGAAAACAGTCCCTTGATTTTGAGTGTCGCCAAAAACCTTCCCGTGAAAAGCTTGTCTGAGTTGATCGCCTTGGCGAAAAAGGAACCGGGCAAGTTGACCTTTGGCTCCTCCGGCCTGGGTGGCGCGCATCATCTTTCTGGTGAAATGCTGCGCGCCGAGGCGAAGATTGACATCGTCCATGTGCCCTACAAAGGCGGCGCGCCGGCCGCAACAGATTTAATGGCCGGACATCTGTCCTTCATGTTCGAGATGGGCTATGCGGCCTTGCCGTCGATCAAAGCGGGGCTGGTCAAACCCATTGCAGTCACCTCCACCAAGCGACTCGCGGCCTTGCCCGACGTGCCCACCATGATTGAGGCCGGTCTAGGCGACTACGAATCCTACAATTGGCAGGGTGTGATCGTTCCAGCAAAAACGCCACCCGCAATTATTGCCAAGCTGAATAAGGCATTCAATGAAATCCTCAAGGACCCAGACGTGGTTAAGGCCATTTCGGACGTAGGAAGCCAAGCCGTCGGCGGCAGCTCTGAGGCTTTCGGAAAGTTTATCCTCACGGAGCAAGAGAAATGGGCAAGGGTGATTAAGGCGGCGAACATTCCGAAGGAGTAGCATCCGGTCGTTAACCAATATTTAGCTTATCGCCGCTCTACACGCCGCAACTGATAGGTCAAAGCCGCTTCAATACAAAGCGCGAGCTCTGCGCGAGGCAGCGCTCGGCCTCTAGGCAAAACAATTTCCCGGTTGCCCACAAACTGCAAGCCAGTCGGAAAGAGTGTCCGAAAGGTTTCAATTAAGTTGGTTTGGCAATTGAAAAACATCGACACTTGATCGGGCTGCTTGGCCTTCCAAGCAATGCGAATCGTGCTGCCCGACTTGGTAGCACTCGTCAAATAGGCTGGCTCGCCCCACTTCAAGGTCTCCTCTAGCGCTCCGACACCTGGATGTTCGCCAGCCACTTCAAAGATCAAAGCACGCAGACTCAACAGCGTCGTGCGCATCGGCACGGGACAGGCCTCAAAGATTGCTGCCACTTTAGCGCTATGAAAGACGGAAGCAGCGGGCCCGCAATCACGCCATGCGGCTTTCGGCGATCGAGGCCTGGTCACGGTTGACTCCAACGTCTAAAATTCAGGTTTAGTCGTTGACGGGAGTACATATACGAGTGAGCAATTCCGTAGGCGGCGTCGTTCGAGCATCATTCAAATACTCCTCATAGGGCGGATTCAGGCCCACTTCTTCGCCACTCGCTGCTAATCAAGTATCGTACAACTGCAGCTTAAACAAGTCATTGCACAAAACTAGCGGTTTTCTGATTTGCATCTTGCATGAGCAAACTATTGCAACACCTGCCCAAGCCGATCCCAGCGCACACCGCTTGCTCCATACGAGAACCAGAGTTGACGAGCACGGCCGACGACATCTTGCAAGGGGACGCAACCGAAAGCTCGCGAATCTTTAGAAAGCATTCTTTGGTCACCCAGTACTAGGACCTGGCCGGGAGGCACGACGATATCACTATCCTCGGGCGCTTTATAGGCACTGGCCCACAGCACTCGCCACTCTCGTCCTTCAATCCCCTCGGTGACCTCGACACCCGTATCTCGCGGCCTTTCGGAACGCTTTAGGGACTGCCCATTGACGAACAACTCCCGGCCTTTGAGTTGGACTCTGTCCCCTGGAAGGCCAACAATGCGCTTAATGTAATGTTGAGTGCGGTCATTGGGATACACAAAGATGGCAATGTCACCACGCTTCACCGCATGCTTGCAGCCTGGGCAGTTGTAGCGTTTGTCGGCAATCAGAAAATCGCCACTGACAATGCCTGGTGCCATGCTGCTCGATGGGATGCGAAAAGGCTCCACCCAATGACCGCGCACATAGGTATAGAGGAGAGGCAGGGCAAACACGCTGCACATCACCAGCGCTGCCAAATAGGCGCCGCTCACCTGCCATGGTTTGGGCATGAAGTCATTCAAACGCCTAGCCTCACGCCAAGCATCCAACATACCGTAGGCCCACAACCCAATACTTCCCAAAGTACATAAGGTCAGTGCCACGATCAACAAGCTGTCTGGCAGGTAAATGGCCACCAGTGCGCCCAAAGGAATGGTCAAAAACGCAAACCCTAGAAAAATCCAAATGGCCTTGTTCAAGGTGCCGTTATAGAGTTGCCCATAGCCTGGCAAAACCAGTGACATCAGTAGTGCCAACCAGGGCCTACGTTTTGAAGCATTGTGGATCATCACTTATTCCTTCGTTTCAGTGTTAGAGGCATGACACGGCAATTGCCGACCTAAAGCGCGGTGCTCACAGTCCAAAAGCCAAACATAAAAGCAAGTAGCTCGCTTAGCGCAAACGCACCACCACTGACGACGGCTAGCCAATGCAGAGGCTTGAAAAGGTAAGCACCCAAGGATCGATTCACCGGGACCGTCAACTCGGCTTCGGCAATCCGACTGAGTACCCTCGGCTCAAAATCCGCAGGCGGAACAAGCTCGAGCTGGTGTATCCATTGATCGAGTTCCAACTCTGAGACGGGCTTTCGAGATTTATTCATCATCACTCTCCAAAATTTCACGAAGCCGCAACTTGGCGCGGTGCAAACGGGTTTTTACGACGGCCACGCTGCAATGCTCTAGTCTGGCAATGGCAGCCATATCTAATTCATGCACATAGGCCAGCGCCAGCGTGCTGCGCTCATCCATACTGAGTTGACGTAAGGCTTGCTGCAAGCGGGCCGTTTGCTGCTTCGCCTCAAGTGCTTGGGAAGGCTGCAAATCGGCCGAGGGCACATCCTCGGAAGATTCCTCCGCCGTTTTTATAGATCGCCGCGCTGCACTAGCAAGCTCGGTAAGGGCAAGATTGCGTGCAATTGCAAACAACCAGGTAACAAACTGCGCGCGGCTCGAATCGAAGCTTGCAAGGTGTTGCCAGGCTCTTAAGAAGGCTTCCTGGGTTATATCTTCTGCACTCGCCTGAGAAAACCCCATTCGACCCAGGAAGCCAAACAGCGGCCCCTGATACAGCCGAACAAGGCTTGCATAGGACTGTTGGTTGCCGGCGCGGGCCGCAGCAAGGATCGGCTTAAGATCCACGATACCAACGGCACTGACAAGATTGATTCATAGCTCTTATACCAGGCAGCTTCCGAAAAGTTACCGAATCAAGCCTAAGGCACTTTCACTCTAATACCCGATTAAATCACTCGGATATAAATGTCAAACTTCTGTTTTCCTCGGTCGGTGCTAGAATCCGCCCAGTCATATAGATGAGTTACAAGTTTCTTAGAGACTTGCTGCAGGAAAAAAGAGGAGATGGGCTCGCAAAGAGGGCCCCGAGGAGACGCCCATTTGGGGGGTCGGCTGCGCCGGCCCCCCGGCTGCGGTGAAGTCGGCCTCTTAACCTGGCACCAAATGGCTCACATACTCATGCTGAGTCGTATCAATCACCGACACCCGATACTCAACCGCTTGGCCGTTTAACCCACGGGCAACCCGGTGCAGTTCTATCATTGGTGTGCCAACCGGCCTGGCAAATACTGCAGCCAACTCAGGCGTGCAGGCAATGGCGCGCAAACGCTCTTCGGCCTTTACCACGGTAATGCCGAACTCGGTCTGATACAAGTGATAGAGGGTGGATGAACGCTCCTTGACCCGCTTCTCGGTCAAGCCCCGAAAAAGTCCAGCAGGCAAACAAATTTGATCGCTCACCACTTGACGATCCTGCAAGCTCAAAAGATTGCCAATTCGAAACACTGGATCACCGGGTGCTAAATCAAGCATCGCCAACTCTCTTGCGTTGGCTTTCCCAGCCATGAAATCAACCGTATCAATCGCTGGGAACTCCTTCAATCCGCTTTGAGCTTCTACTTGAAAAAACTGTTCTAGGAAGCGATCTCGGCTATGGGTGGCAACATAGGTGCCCCGCCCCTGATGGCGTACCAGGATTTGCTGGGCCACTAAATCATCCACAGCCTTACGAAGGGTGCCCACCGACACGCCAAACGATTTTGCTAAGTCTGTTTCGCTTGCAAGCGCATCCCCATGCTTTAGCTCGCCCGATTGCACGGCGGACAGTAGCGCCCGTGCAACAATTTTGTACAGGGCATCACCGGTGGAGTCCGGCCTTATTTTTTTAAAGTTCATGCCTGATCATAAGCTTAAAATCGCGAGGGTTCGCCTTACCCCCTCGCTTGTAATATGAACCGCTTGAAATCCACCAAGGCACGACTGAAAAGATCAGTGTATAGTTAAATTTCATCACAAAAATCAGGGCATTGACCCTGAAGTTCGGAGAGATCTATGACTACCCAAAAGACACCTAGTCGTCGTCGTTTGCTAGCTGCTGCGTCTGTTGGTCTGGCACCAGTGTCGCTAGCACTATGGCTCACCTTCCCGAGCGGCAAAGCCGAGGGGGGCGATCCGCCCAGGCAAGCTCAACATGAGAAAGCTCAAGTGAGCGGCAAAGTCACTCCAGCTCCCAAGTCAGTCGAAGCATCGTCAGGCTCCTAACGAGCAGTCTGGGTCCTTAACCAAGGCCTCAATCCGCCTGAATTTTCCGACTCTGGATAATCGCGCCAAAACGCACGGCCTCAGCGCGAATCTTGGCTTTGAAATCAGCGATCGCCAGTGGCGTTGCGTCGCCACCAACCGAGTTGAAGCGCTGCTTCGTGGCGGGCAGACTGAGGGCCTTATTGACCTCGCGATGCATGCGATTGACGAGCTCATCGGGCGTCGAGGACGGCGCCCACAAACCAAAGATCGTATCGGCTTCTACGTCCTTCATGCCCAATTCCGTCAAGGTAGGCACCTCTGGAAAGAGTACAGAGCGAGAACCGCTCGCCACCGCCAACATCTTCAGTCGACCTGTGCGCACATGGGGGAAGGAGATGCCGGGGTCAAAGAAAAAGTCGATCTGGCCCGCCAACAGATCTTGTAGCGCTGGCGCCGCGCCGCGATAAGGAATATGGGTAGCAAACACACCGGCACTTTGCTTAAACAACTCTGCGGCAAGATGGGGTGTGCTGCCAGAGCCGGCCGAGCCGTAGGTCAGCTTACCGACGTTGGCCTTCGCGTAACTGACGAAATCCTTAACGTTCGTCGGTGGCAACGCCGCTTTCGTGACCAAGAATAGTTTGATGTCGCCTAGCACGGCGACCGGTTTTAAATCCTTCACGGCATCGAAGGAGGTTTTGGGCAAAATCAAATGATTAACCGTTTCGATACCGGTGGTGCTTAGCACAAAGGTATAGCCATCACCGGGTGATTTCGAGACCGAATCAGCGGCCACATTGCCATTGGCGCCCGAACGGTTTTCGACAATTACAGGCTGCCCAAAAGACTCTTGCAAGCTCGGGGCAATGGATCGCGCCCAGACATCGGCGACGCCGCCTGGCGGGAAAGCAACCACAATTTTGATCGGGCGCGTTGGGTAGCTTTGTGCCCTCACACTTGGCGCAAGGAGTGCCGTAACACTCGAAGCGCTGATGATGGCGGCTTGCTTAAGCGCCGTGCGACGCGCTGCACGACTAGGTGGTTGAAATTTCATAAAGTCTCCTATCATTTTTGAATCATTTATCGAGAGTTCTGACGCACCTCAGCGCCGTGCATGTCAGCGCGAGCGACTGATCGGGCGTGCAAACTTAATCACTTGTTCTTTGATGGGTGGGCTGGCTAAACCAAGCGCGCGATACAGCTCACTGCCATCGGGATTGGCGAGCGCGGCCTGCTGGGCTGCCGCAAGCTTGTCCGCAAGCGCCTGGACACCCTCGCGCAGCGTTGGGGTCGCGCTAGGCCTTTCAGCCTGTCCTTCAGTTTGCAAGCTCAGAGCCTTCAATCCTGGTTCAAGAACATGCTCAAGAATGCGTACGAAATTTCCTTGGCCGCGTGCAAAGGTGTCGCTGTAGCCTTTGATCAAACGGGGCATCGCAGCAACACGAGCGGACAGGCTCTCCGCCACGCCGCTCACACGAGCCCTATCGATTTTAAGAGCTTGTTGCAGGGCGCTCTCCCAACGCGCAATCAAGGCCCGCTCAGCCACAAAACGAGAAGAGCGACGGCGCATAAAACGCAAGTTCGCCAGCATGCGCATTGCCAGCAACCCTGTCACGCCACTCGTGCTCAGTTGCACACCTTCGCCAAAGCTTTGTCGATTACGGCGCTTCGCCCAGGCGAGGAGTCGAAGCGCAAGAAAGGGCGGAAGAATGGCCGCGATTTCATCCACCCCTGGCTTTAGAAAATCTCGAACAATGACCGGCTCTTGCGGCTTGGCTTGATAGTCCATGCGAATCTGCTCAAAGCGGGCACGACGGCTCTTAAGATCGGCCACCCGAATGACATCCTCGTAGGCCATCCAAAGCGCCAAATGACGGGCCGCCTCCTTCGTGACTGCAAAGGGCGCAACATCCTCTTTTGCGAGACCATGAACGATCGACTGGTATTGCAAGGCATAGGTCTCGTCCTGGAAATCTCTCAAACAAGCCATACCGATTTGCAAGACTTGCTCAACAGTTTCGAGCGACTTTTTTTGACCCAGCGCAGCCGCTGGCACGGCCCGTTCCTTGGCTTCAGTCACGGCCGAAAAGCCCGCCGAGAAGCCTCTTAAACTTGCCTTCACCCGTGCCGATAGAGGGGCCTCTGGAGCGGCGTGACCAGGCTCAGGCGCTAACCCAATACCGGCTTGCAATCCCGGGCCGTTTACGCCCGCGCCTGTAATCACCGCCTCGCAAATGTCCTTCCTAAAAGGCAAAACACCCGTACCCACCAAGGCACCGAACATCACCGCCGACACAATGGTGCCTTCGCGCTTAGCGAGCGCGTTCATATCAAACAGATTGAGTTGGGCAGAGCAAGATTTCAATGCGGCCTCCAGGCCGTCTGCCTCCAAGCGCCCTTCGCTCATTGAAGTGCGCTCATCGATGGTCAGTGCTCGTGCTGTAGAACTGACGACCAGGGTGCGAGCGCGATCCGACAGGCCACGCTCAATGGCGCGCGCGGTCTCCAGTAGTTCGCTCGAAATGATGAGATCTAGATCGCCCGCCAAGGGCGCCAAGCACATCGGCGGGACCTTGGCCCCAGCGGGCAGCACCTTCGGTAAACACTCGATGTAGTAACTGGTCGCGCCCGTGCGCTGCGCCACCCCAGGAATACTGGTGGCCTGAATCGGCCAGTGACTGGCGAGACCTGCCTCGACCACCCATTCCGTTAAGGTGCCACCACCCTCACCGCCGAGGGCAAGGATCAAGATCTTCTTGAGCGCGCCCAAGTCGGACACACCACTACTCACGCCGCAATCTCCACAGCCGGTCCACTACCGCCAAACCACCGCAGCACAGCACGCCGCAATCGATCCTTCAGGCGATCCCATCGGCTTGGGTTTTGAATGACGTCGACCTTAAAAAAGCTCGGGCACAGGGTTGCCGCATGAGCGTTCTCGCCGCACAGGCCACAACCGACGCAATCGGGCGTCACATAAGCCACCGGATCACTACGTAAGGGGTCTTTAGAGTCCCTCACTGTCAAAGAAGGGCAGGCCGACAAGCGCACGCAGGCATGATCGCCGGTACAGACATTTTCATCGACTCCAAAACGGGTGCGTACGACGCGATTCCCCTGCGCCAAGCTCAAGGCGACCTGTGGGCGAATGCGACGTTGGCGCTCGAGCTGACACTCACCCTCCGCCACAATCACTTTCAGTCCAGCTTGCGGCGTACTAAAAGCTTCCAACAAGGCGCTCTTCATTTGCGCAACGCGGTAGGTATGAACCGTCTTCAACCACTTCACGCCCATGCCCTTGAGCGTGTCCTCAATCGTCGTCTCGGTGTGAGTCGCACTGCCCGCACCCGCGCTTTGCTTGACCAACTCATTGGGTGAGGAAATCACTTCTTGCGTGCCGGTCGCGGAGGTATAGCCGTTTTTCATGATGAGCAGCACACCGTCGCCACGATTCATCAGGCCACTGGCCACACCCGACAATAAGCCGTTATGCCAAAAGCCACCATCGCCCATGATGGCCAAGGGTCTGCGCTCCGATAAAGGGGCGACGGCCGCTGAGCTGGCCATACTCATTCCGTAGCCAAGAATAGAGTTGCCGAGTGAAAACGGCGCAAAGGTTGCAAAGGCGTGACAACCAATATCGGTCGAGATGTGGCTCACACCGATATGCTGATGCACCATTTTCAAGGCTGAGAATACCGGGCGCTCAGGGCAACCCACACAGAACGTGGGTGGACGCACCGGCAGCGGCTTGCCGAGTACTTGCAGAGCGTCGCCACGAGCGCTGTCTCTCTCTCCGAAATACAGCCGCGCAATCTTGGCAGGCGCCTCGGTCAGCAACGCCGCGTAGCGCTCCGCAAAAGCGCTGAGCCCGCGCAGAATCGCCTCGGTAGAGTATTCGCCCGCTTGCTTCAGAAAATCTTTGCCATGCACGGCGCAGCTTGAAGCACGACGATGCAGATGGGTAGCAATTTCTTGCTCGATATACTCCGGTTGGCCTTCTTCAAGTACCATCACACCCCGTTTGCCTTGGCAGAAATCAGCCAGTTGATCCGGGACCAGGGGGTACACAACATTCAAGATCAAGGTCGGGATCGAGGGGTTACCGTCGATATCCGCAAGCCCAAGCTTTTGCATCGCTCGAATCAAGTTACTGGTGAGTCCACCCTGGACAATCAAGCCCAGCTCGGTATGTTCACCTCTCAGAAATTCATTGAGTTCTTGTTCTACGATAAAGCGCTGGGCCGCCGGAATACGCTGCTCAATCTTGCGTTTTTCTTGCAAAAACGTGACCGGCGGATGCGACAGGCGCTCATAGTTAAAGCTCGCCGCATGCTGCAAACGGTTGATGGTTGAAATTGCAGCCGGGCGGTTGTCGCTAGCGACAAACGAGCCGCGCAGATGACACAGGCGAATACGCATGCTCATCATGCAGGGCATATTGCTGGCCTCGCTCAACTCAAAGGCCTTTTGAGTCATGCGCACCACGCTCGGCAAATCAGGGCGTGGGTCGAGCAAGGCCATGGTGCTCTTGAGCGCAAAGCTATGGGTACGCTCCTGTATCACGCTGGCACCCTCGCCATAATCCTCGCCGATGACGATCAGCACGCCGCCTGTCACGCCTGGTGAGGACAAATTCGACAAGGCATCCGCCGCCACATTCGTACCCACAATACTTTTCCAGGTAACCGCGCCGCGCACCGGATACATGATCGAGGCGCCTAGCATTGCAGCAGCGGAGGACTCGTTGGTGCAAGGCTCGACATGCACGCCCAACTCAGCCAGCTCATGCTGGGCCTGCACCATGACATCCAGCAGGTTACTGACCGGCGAGCCCTGATAGCCGCCGATGTAGCTGACACCACTTTGCAGCAAGGCCTTTGTCACCGCGAGGATGCCTTCGCCGTGAAACACTTCGCCTGCGCCTAGCTTAAGGAGGCCGATTTCTTTTTCGAAACTTAATTCCATACCCACCACATCCCAAGATCATTTGTGCAGCATAGCAAGGTTCGACAACGCGCGTCCTAGGCTGCGGCGGCTGCGTGGCCCCAAGTGTATTCATTCGAAGTACAGCCCGCCTCCCCACAACTCATTTATGCCATTTGGCCGTCGCCAAAACGTTACGGTATCAAACGTGCCGCCGTGGCACCCGCACATCCTTCACCTCACCGTACGCCAGATTCAGCGGTTTGAATTCGCGCCAGGATTTGCCGCTTAAAGCGTGACCGAGTCCTTGAATGACGCCCGAATGACAGATCAGTACAACACTTGGAGTGTCATGCTCTTTGTTTAGAAGGGCCTCAATGACCGAGTGATGCTTAACCCATTGTCGATGCACCGCCTCCAAAGCGCGTTCAGCGACCTGCTGTACCGACTCACCACCCGGCGGCACGTAGGCCGAAATATCCGCAGCCCAAGCATTGATTTGATGACGCTCAATCTTAGACCAAGGCTGCATCTCCCATTCACCAAAATTCATCTCGGCAAAATCTTGGTCGATCACAGGCTCGGGCCATCCTCTCGCGGCTAAGGCTATCGCCAATGCCGAGCAACGCTGCAAGGGGCTTGACAACACCAGTGTCGGCCTGGGCATTAAGAGACAAGCTTCGAGCTGGGCTGCGAGCGCGTCCTCCTCTGCTAAGAGATCCGTAGCACCATAGCAAACGCCAGCCTCAACCTTCGGCTTAGGATGTCGGATCAACCGTAATTTCAACATTATCTGAACTCAATGCAATTAAAATTCCAAGATAGAACAGCGCTTCGGTCAGTTGTTGAACGGCGCCCAAACCATCGCCCGTATAACCCCCTAAGCGCTTCTTCATCATATGTCTTAGGTGGAATAGACCGAGCAAAGAGCCGCAGGCTCCAAAAACAAAGGGGCGAACACTGCTCCCCAACCAGGCGGCTAGCGCGAGAAGTGCGAAGGTGAGTAGCAAGGCAATCATCGTATCGATCCAATGAAGATGCTCTGCAATCGGTTTGGCTTTGGAATCATCCTCCGGCCTGGCATAGGGCAGGCTGTGCATGACCATCACCGAGCACATCCGCGACCAGGCATGAGCCGCTAGTAGCGACACGCCGACCCAGCTTGGATCCAAGGCCGCCAAGGCCTCGATTTTGAGCGCCATGAGCAGCACAATGGCGATTGCGCCGTAGCTGCCGATGCGCGAGTCTTGCATGATCTTTAGCGTCTCAGCTTTATCGCGATGCCCGCCAAAGGCGTCGCAAAAATCAATCCAGCCATCTTCATGAAACGCGCCTGTCAGCCATACCCCAAACGCCAGCGCGATGATCACCGAGATGCCTTGCGGAAAATACAAGGCGCACGGGGCGTAGACCAAGGCCATCAGCAAAGCCACCAAGCCGCCCACCAAGGGGAAATAACGAGTAGAGCGGGATAGCCTTTCGGGTGAATAACCCACCCAGTCTCCGAGTCGACCTCGCACCGGGAGTCGGGTAAAGAACTGCACGGCCATCAAGAAGAGTTTGAGTTGCTCCATGAGTTACTTTGCCGACTCGGAAACAGCCGCCGAGGCAAAGCTCGCCATCTCGCTGAGAATTGCAGCCGCTGATTTTAAAAGCGGCATCGCCAAGGCCGCACCGCTGCCTTCACCTAGTCGCAAACCAAGGTTCAATAGGGGCTTCACGCCAAGGGCTTGCAGCACCAGTGCGTGCCCGGTCTCTTGAGATTGATGCGCAAATACACAAGACTGAATCAGCCTAGGCTCTATGCCCCGAGCGATGAGAAGAGCGGCACTCGAGATAAAACCATCAATCACCAGTATTTGGCCTAATTGTTCGGCCTCCAGCATGGCGCCAACCATTTGGCCGATCTCAAAACCGCCCAGGCAGGCGAGTACGTCTAGCGGGCTTTGAGCTTGCGCGTGTAGCGCTAGGCCATTCGCCACAACCTCTTGCTTGCGCTTCAGCTGGAGGTCATTGATGCCTGTGCCGCGACCGACCACTTGTTGCGGAAGGAGGTTGAGGAGCTTACACACCAAGGCCGCCGCACTGGTGGTGTTGCCAATACCCATCTCACCAAAACCTAGGGCATGCGTGGCATGCGCTTGAATCACCATTCTGGCGACATGCCGTCCTTTCGCAATGCAGTCCTTGGCCTGCTCTAAACTCATCGCAGACGCGGTCGCAAAATTGGCGGTCCCGCGCGCAATTTTCTGTGAAAAGAAATGGCTACTCAACCCATGCGACTCAGACGCGGGAGTCGAGGTTGAGGTTGAGGCCTGGCCCGCAAAGTCATGATCTACACCGGCGTCGACAACATACAGGCCGACACCTTGAGCACGGGTGAGTACATTAATGGCCGCCCCGCCGGCACGAAAGTTCTCCACCATCTGCCAGGTCACATCCTTGGGATAGGCCGACACCCCTTCCTCGGTTATCCCGTGATCCGCAGCAAAGACGATGATGGCCGTTCGCTCGACTTGGGGCCTCAAGGTTTTTTGAATACGGCCAATTTGCTTCGCCAGCTCACCAATCTCGCCGAGGGCGCCTAGTGGCATGGTTTTTTGGCTCAGTGCAAGATCGATGTGGGTGCGGAGTAAGCAAGCCTCACACATACAGTCTTGCTGGGGATCCAGTGCTTCAGCAGGTAAGCTTGGAAAGGCTTGGCACCAGCACTCACCAGCTTCGGCGCCACAAGCGAGGGTCACGCCGCATCGTGAGCAAGCAAGTTGACGCATTTTGCTATTGATTGGCGCCTGGTTTGTTGTGCCTGGTGCGTCGTCCGCTAAAATCCGTTCATTCATGTTTTTGACTATTTGCCCGTAGGAGCAACATTGTGACTGAAGCAAGCCCAACCCCACCTACCGGCCAGCCCGAACACCTCCAAGGCGCGCTGAATCCTGGCGTCAAGGCCCAGGTCCTGGCCGAAGCCCTCCCCTACATCAAGCGCTTTCATGGAAAGCTGATCGTCATTAAGTATGGCGGCAATGCCATGACCGATGAAAAACTCAAGCGCAGCTTTGCTCACGATGTGGTGATGCTCAAACTGGTCGGCTTGCATCCGATCATCGTGCATGGTGGCGGGCCGCAAATTGAGCAACTGTTAAATCGGGTCGGCAAAAAAGGCGAGTTCGTCCAAGGCATGAGAGTGACCGATGCCGAAACCATGGATATTGTGGAGATGGTGCTGGCTGGGTCGGTCAATAAGGAAATCGTTGAACTGATCAACCATGCGGGCGGGCGGGCGGTGGGCCTCACTGGGCAAGATGGTGGCCTGATTCGTGCCAAACGGCTGACCCTCACCAACAAAGACAAGCCGACCGAGCAGATCGACATTGGTCAGGTGGGTGAAATTGCTTCGATTGACCCCGGTGTGCTGCACACCTTGACGGCGGCAGGCTTCATTCCGGTCATTGCCCCGATTGGTTCGGGTGGCGACGGTGAAACCTACAACATCAATGCCGATGTCGTCGCAGGCAAAGTCGCGGAGATTCTCAAAGCCGAAAAATTGCTCATGCTCAGTAACATTCCCGGCGTGCTCGATAAGAGCGGGAAGCTGCTTACCGGCCTCACTGCCCGTCAAATAGACGAGCTGTTTGCAGACGGCACGATTTCCGGCGGTATGCTGCCCAAGATTTCTTCGGCCCTTGATGCGGCGCGAGGTGGCGTGAATTCCGTGCATATTGTGGATGGTCGGGTCGATCATTGCCTCTTGCTAGAAATTTTGACGGACCATGGTGTGGGCACCATGATTAAGAGCCGTTGATCGCGACCCTTGAACGACTCCGCCGGAATGACTAAACTCTGGCTGATCGACCTAGACGACACGCTGCACGACGCCTCCCGGCATATCCTGCCCTGGGTGAACCGAGCGATGACCGAGTACGTTGCCGAGCATGTCGGTGTCAATGTAGACGATGCCAATGGACTCAGGCAGACCTACTGGACCCACTATGGCGCCACCTTGCTTGGGCTCATCCGCCATCATCAGGTCGACCCCGCACACTTTCTGAAGCAAACCCATCCCAGCCGCGAGCAACTGCAAGCATGGGTGCAGCCCAACCAATTGTTGGCCCGAAGGCTCTTACAGCTCAAGGGGCGCCGCGTTTTGCTCACCAACGCACCGATCCATTACGCCAAGGTTGTCCTCAAAGCGCGCGGGCTGACGCACTGCTTTGAGCGCATCGTCAGTATCGAGGATATGAGTATCGGGGGGGCCTTAAAGCCCAAGCCATCCAAGCCCATGCTTCATAAGATCATTGCCCGGCTCGGCCTCACGCCAGGCCACTGCGCTTTGATCGAAGATTCGGTTGAAAACCTACGCGCCGCCAAGGCCCTGCGGCTAAAAACCTATCTGGTGCACGGTTATCGCAAGCCCCAAAGCAGAAAAGCTAGTCCTTACATTGACCATCGAGTAGAATCAAGCCTGATCTTTCGAGCCAACCTTTCCTGAGCGACGAAAATGAGCGAAGAAACTACCCCCAATGTTCCCCTCACCCGTACTCGCCCCAAGCCTGGCGAGCGACGCGTGCAAATTCTAGAAACCCTCGCGGTCATGCTACAAGAGCCTGGCGGTGACCGCGTAACGACGGCAGCCCTAGCGAGCCGCTTGCAAGTCTCTGAAGCGGCCCTGTACCGGCACTTCGCGAGCAAAGCCCAAATGTTTGAGGGCCTCATCGAATTCATCGAATCCACCATCTTTGGCCTCATCAATCAAATTAGCGGTCAGCAAGAAGACGCGCAAAAGCAAACCCGCTACATGATCGCCATGCTCACTGGTTTCGCTGAAAAAAACCCTGGGATGACCCGTGTGTTGATTGGTGACGCGTTGGTGACCGAAGATGATCGCCTGCAAAATCGTATCAATCAATTAATTGACCGGATCGAAGCCTCGTTTCGCCAATGCTTCCGTTTGGCGGTTGCTCAACAAAAGCTGCCCCCCAATACGGACATCGCGGCACGCGCCAATGTGGCTCTGAGCTATGTTTTAGGCCGATGGTTGCGTTATGCAAAAAGTGGCTTTAAGCATTCGCCCACCGAGGGACTTGAGGCACAGATCCCTTTTCTAGTACTCTAGGGGTCCTTTAGGAGGAGTACAACATGATTTGGAACTTAATTTCCGGCTTAATCGCTGGCGCCATTGCAAGACTTATATTCCCAGGCTCCGAGAAAATGGGCTGGATTCTCACCATGGTACTGGGCGTGGCCGGTTCGTTGCTGAGCACGGTCGTGGGACAGGCTACGGGCTGGTACAAAGAAGGCATGGGTGCCGGCCTTATTGGCTCGGTCGTCGGTGCTTTTATTCTCTTGTTTATCTACAACCGCGTGGTTGCCAAGAAAGCTTCATAAAAGAAGGTTTCAAACAGAAGGTCTCAGATCACTGATCTGTAGGGGTTCCGCAAACCCAGCATCTCGGATTTTTCGGAACCTCAATTTCATTCCAGCTCATGGAACGTGCATCAAGTAGTTGTAACTTACCTGTCAGCGGTCGACCAAAGCCCCCAGCAATTTTCAAGGCCTCGGCAGCTTGCATCGTGCCAATAATGCCCGTCAAGGGCGCAAACACCCCCATTACCGCACAGCGCACTTCTTCGACCTCTTGATCCTCCGGGAACAAGCATTGATAGCAGGGCGAATCGGTCTGCCTAGGGTCATAAACCGCGAGCTGCCCATCAAAACGGATCGCCGCACCCGACACTAGCGGTACGCGATGTTTTACACAGGCCCGATTCACCGCGTGGCGGGTTGCAAAGTTATCGCAGCAATCGAGAACCACTGTGCTTCGCGCCACCGCGGCTTCAAGGGCATCGCCCTCCAGGCGTTGATTGCAAACCTCGACCACAATCTCGGGGTTTATTTCCTGCATCGCAATTTTGCCGGACTCTGCCTTCGCCATACCTACTCGCGACTGACGATGCAAGATCTGGCGCTGTAAGTTGGTCAGATCCACCAGATCACCATCTGCCAAGATAATGCGACCGATACCGGCCGAGGCTAAGTAAAGGGCTGCGGGGGATCCCAATCCACCTGCACCAATAATCAATGCGGTCGAAGCCAGCAAACGCTCTTGAGCGTCCATGCCGATCTCCTCAAGCAGAAGATGTCGGCTATAGCGAAGCAGTTGCTCGTCGTTCATCTTTGCGCCGACATCAGTCCACTAGGGATCAAGGTCACTGAAATGCTAACTATTGGTAACTCAATGCGAAGGATTATGTTGCGCGCTAGCCTGGGAGCTCGGGGTAGGTGCCTACGCGAATGTCCTCTGGGGCGCTCTAGCTGCGGTTTTCTATGATAAATCACTAGCGCCCCTCCCCCTTAATTTCGCTCCGCCACCCACCCCGAACTCCCAGTCTGACAATTTTCCTGATCGCGAAAAACCAGCATATGTATTGTTCGGTGAGAGCTTTTCAAATCGAATCGCTGCCACCCGATCAGAACGTCGGGGTGCTCAACGTAGGGGCATAAAGGAGGAGTCCCGGCTTCTTCAGCCGGGGCGGAGGACAGCCCCGGAGTTGAGTACCCCGACGCTCTGATCCTACTCGCTCCCAGCAATCGGCTTGAGCAGAACCTTCGTGCAGGAACTATTTGCCAGTCTTCGCTGAAGCATCCTTAGGTTCTTCCTTAGCCTTGGCGACGATCACGGGCATGCCCTTCAGGTGATTCATCGCCTGCTGCAATTGATAATCGTCGGCACTGCCAAACTCTAAAGGCTTGCGGTCCTTGGCTTTTTCAGCAGCAGCTTTCTCAGCTTCCGTTTCAGGCTTCGGCGCAGCGGTTTTGGCTTCATCACCCTTTGGGTTACTCAGGTGACGGTTGAGGTCGGCCTCGCGCATTCTTGGGCCTGCATCACCCTCAGCAGTTTCTTCGACCAGCAAATCAGGCACGATCCCCTTGGCCTGAATGGAGCGGCCGCTTGGCGTGAAGTAGCGCGCCGTAGTGAGCTTGATTGCGGTAGTTTCTGAGATGGGCAAAATGGTTTGTACGGATCCTTTTCCGAAGGTCTGAGTCCCAATGATGGTGGCACGTTTGTAATCTTGCAGAGCACCGGCCACGATTTCGGAAGCAGAGGCTGAGCCACCGTTCACCAACACCACCATTGGCACTTTTTTAGCTTCAGGCACCACGGTGGCCACATAGTCTTCGCCACGCCCAACCCCACGGCCCGGAAGATAATCATCCGGCGCTGCTAGGTATTTATGCTTGGAATCGGCATTCCGGCCATCCGTCGAAGTCACCAGAACACGAGGGGGCAAGAACGTTGCCGAGACGCCGACCGCGCCATGCAAGACACCGCCCGGATCGTTTCGCAAATCAAGCACCAGACCCTTAAGATTGCCCTTAACATAGAGGCCATTTAAATGTTTAACGAGGTTTTCACCAGATTTGTCTTGAAACTGAGTGAGACGTAGATAGCCGTAGCCTGGCTCAATGAACTTGGATTTCACGGATTGCACCTGAATCACATCGCGAATCAAGGTCAGCACAATTGGCTTGACCTCGTTCTTGCGGACGATAGTCAACACGATCGGGGTCTTAGGCTTACCGCGCATCAGTTTCACGGCATCATTCAGGCTCATGCCCTTGGTCATCTTGTCGTCGATCTTGACGATTAAATCACCGGATTTAACGCCTGCACGGGAGGCTGGCGTATCTTCAATGGGCGAGACAACTTTCACAAAGCCGTCTTCTTGGCCCACTTCAATGCCCAGGCCGCCAAACTCGCCTTGCGTGCTCACTCTCAGGTCGCGGAAGGCGTCAGCGTCTAAATAGGCCGAATGAGGATCCAGACCGGACAACATGCCGCCAATGGCTTCGGTAATAAGCTTTTTGTCCTCAACCGGCTCGACGTAGTTTTCCTTGATCACGCCAAACACGGCGGAGAGTTGGCGCAACTCCTCAAGCGGCAAGGTGGGTCGCTGATCTTTCTGGGCCACGGCAGTGACCCCCAAACTGACCATAATGCCAGCAACAACCCCGACCGAGATCCAACCTAAAGGCAACTTACGCATCTTGACTCACCATTTTCAAAGGTCAATCCGAGGCGGAAACCCACCCCAGAAATCACAACATAACACTGCACTCAGTATAGCCCGCGGGCAATGCCTTACGTTCATCGCAAAGTAGGGGCATTGACAGGAAGCCCCAACTGGCAGCCCAACGGCTCTCTGCTAGAGGCTCCTCTCCACCCTTAACCACCGTGTTTCAACTAGAGCCAGTCGATTAGCGGACGGAGATCCACTGATACTCCAGCCAATTGTCCGGGCGATGAACAACATCCACATTACTGCGCACGGCCCAGGGAATGACTTGACGATGCAGGGGCAAGTAATGCACCTGTTCGCTCATTTCTTTGAGCAACTTACGGACGATTACTTCGCGCTTCTTGGGGTCAGCTTCCTGGGCTTGCTGCTCCTCCAAGGTGTCGATCGTCGGGTTTTTCACATCACCCCAGTTCCAATCGCCTTTGCCAGCAGCCGTTTTGGAATGGTAAATCTGGTCAAACGTGGTCTGACCGTCGGTGATCGCTCCACCCCAACCGAGTAAGTACATGGAGACATCGCGCTTTTGACCTTTGGCGAAGAATTGCCCGCGCGGCATGGCGAGCACTTTGATCTTCATTCCCAACTGCGCCCACATATTGGCCAGTGCGCTGCAAATCTCTTCATCGTTGATGTAGCGATTGTTGGGGCAATCGAGCTGCACTGAAAAGCCATTGGGAAAGCCTGCTTCGCTCATCAGGCGCTTAGCCTCGTTCAAATCAAAAGCCCGGCGTTTCTCGAACTCTGGATCGTTATAGGTGCCCAGCGGCGAAGGCATAATCGCCCCGGTCGGAAAAGCTTGATTGCGCATCAAACGGGTCTTGATCGCTTCTATATCAATGGCTTGATACAAGGCCTGCCGAACTCGGCGATCCTTGAATGGGTTCTTACCCTTCACGTCGGAGTACAACAGCTCATCGCGGCTTTGGTCCATACCAATGAACAGCACACGGTTCTCCATGCCATCGACGACTTTGACATTGGGGCTAGTGCGCAAACGCTGCACATCATTGGTGGCAGGATCATGCACGAAATCAACTTCGTTCGAAAGCAACGCTGCCGTCCGAGTTGGATCGCTTTTAAGTGGCGTGAAAATCACCTCATCCACATTGCCTTCGATCTTGCGCCAGTAATTGGGGTTAAGGGTATGCACGGTGCGAACATCGGGCTGACGAGTTTTGAGCACATACGGGCCTGTGCCGTTCGCATTAAGCGCAGTGTGGGTCTCTTGCTTGTTTTTAAAGTCTTGTGGTTTAACCGAGTTATTTTTCTCTGACCAAACCTTGCTCATGATTTGAATTAGCGTGGCATGCTCTAAGAAAATCGGGTTGACGTCTTTCAGGTTGAACTCAACCGTAAAATCGTCCACCTTACGTGGCTCACCCAGTCCTAAAGCATAGGACTTGATGGCCGAAGTGTTTTCCTGCGCACGCTTGACCGAGAACACCACATCATCCGCCGTGAAGGCGGTACCGTCATGGAACTTGACGTTGCGGCGCAACTTGAATTGCCACTGCTTTGGGCCGGTCTGCTGCCATTCGGTCGCCAACACGGCCGCAACTCGCATTTGCTTATCGCGGTTCACCAGCGTTTCATACACCTGGCCATTAATAGCATTGGTCAACAGCTCGTTTTGAGCATGCGGGTCCATGGTGTTGGCATCGCCTTGGTCGGTCCACCTAAACGTTTTAGCCTGTACTGCAGTGGGCAGCAAGAGTGAGGCCGCCAAGGCGAACCCCACGCTTAAACCTAGGGAGACAGCAAAGGCGCGGCGTAGCGGGGAATTCAACATCAACAACTCCATTAAGAAATTATTTAGCGTGGCAAGCTGGAAAGACCCATTAGATATTCATCGACAGCACGGGCGCACTGGCGGCCTTCGCGAATCGCCCACACCACCAAGCTTTGACCACGGCGCATATCGCCCGCAGCAAACACTTTCGCTAAGTTGGTGGTGTAGCTGCCCTGCCCGTCGGTGCTCGCTTTGACATTACCGCGCGCATCCTTCGCGACACCAAAGCTGTCCAGAATCGTACTGATCGGCGAGACAAAGCCCATAGCGAGTAACACCAGATCGGCGGGCATTTCCCATTCACTGCCCGCAATTTCTTGCATCTTCATCTGCCCGTTCGCATCTTGCACCCATTCGACGCGAGCCGCGATCAGCGCCTTGACATTGCCCTTGCCATCGTTCTTGAAGCCCTTGGTCGTGACCGCCCAATCGCGCTCGCAACCTTCTTCATGCGATGAAGAGGTACGCAGCTTGGCGGGCCAATAAGGCCAGGTCATCGGTTTGTTCTCAACATCAGGCGCCTTGGGCATCAGTTCAAACTGGCTCACCGACGTTGCGCCTTGCCGATTGCTCGTGCCAACACAATCCGAACCGGTGTCACCACCGCCAATCACCACCACATGCTTGCCATTGGCCAAGATTTGACCCTTTAACTGATCCCCCGCCACCACCTTGTTTTGCAAGGGTAAGAAGTCCATCGCGAAATGAATGCCCTTGAGATCGCGTCCAGGCACCGGCAGATCGCGGGGATGCTCGGCTCCGCCTGCCAAAACAACCGCGTCAAAATCACGGTCTAAATCTTGTGGCGTGACTAAGCGAGTCGCATCGCTATTGGCTGGGGCAACATTCTTGTCTTTAGCAACCAACACACTGGTTTCAAACTTGACGCCTTCAGCTTTCATTTGATCAATGCGGCGATCAATGTGGGTTTTTTCCATCTTAAAGTCAGGAATCCCGTAGCGCAGCAGGCCACCGATACGGCTACTTTTCTCAAATACTGTCACCTCATGACCGACGCGAGCCAGTTGCTGCGCGGCGGCCAAACCTGCCGGCCCTGACCCGACAACGGCGACTTTCTTACCGGTTTTTTGGCTGGCAGCTTGTGGCACCACCCAGCCCATTTCCCAAGCCTTATCGATAATGGCATGCTCAATCGACTTAATGCCGACAGCATCATCATTAATGTTTAAGGTGCACGCCGCCTCACAGGGGGCAGGGCACACCCGACCCGTGAACTCCGGGAAGTTATTAGTAGAGTGAAGCGTATCAATCGCCTGCTTCCAGTCGCCCCGAAACACCAAGTCATTCCAGTCAGGGATGATGTTGTTCACTGGGCAACCGGTCTGACAAAACGGAATGCCACAGTCCATGCAGCGCGCACCTTGCGTGGCTGCCTCATCATCACTTAAATGAAGCACAAACTCCTTGTAATGCTTCAGGCGTGAGTCAGCTTTTTCCGATCCTTCGGACAGACGCTGAAACTCCATAAACCCAGTCACTTTACCCATATTCTTTTCTCAACAAACTTATATTTAAATAGCACAGTCTTTGACTCGAGCTTCAAACACACTAAGGTCAAACATCGTCATGTCAGACTTTGGCGGCCTCGCGCGCCTTCATCGCCGACTGCTTCTTGGCATGCATTTCACCTAAAGCACGCTTGTACTCACTGGGGAATACTTTGACGAACTTCTGGCGGGCATCATCCCAATGGTCCAACATCATTCTGGCTTTTTCGCTACCCGTGAGTTTGAAGTGGCGCTCGATCAACCCCTTGAGGATGATCTCATCACATTCGCCTTTGTGCCAAGTCGATGGCTCCGTGCGGGTCAATTGCTCCGAGGTCGCCAAGACGGGCTCCAAGCCCACCATCGACAAATTGCAACGCGGCTCGAACTCTTTGACGGGGTCGTACACATAGGCCACGCCGCCCGACATACCCGCTGCAAAGTTACGTCCGGTCTCACCTAACACCACGACGGTGCCGCCAGTCATGTACTCGCAGCCATGATCGCCCGTGCCTTCGACGACACAAGTGGCACCGGAGTTACGAACGGCAAAACGCTCGCCTGCCACCCCGCTAAAGAAGGCCTCGCCTTCAATCGCGCCGTACAGCACTGTATTACCAACAATGATGTTCTCATCCGACTTGCCACGGAAATCATTGGTCGGCCGCACAATGATTCGACCGCCCGAGAGGCCCTTGCCCACATAGTCGTTGCCCTCACCCACCAAGTCCAAGGTGATGCCCTTGGCCAGGAAGGCGCCAAAGCTCTGACCCGCCGTGCCATTAAGTTGTACGTGGATGGTGTCTTCGGACAAGCCGTCATGACCATAGCGACGCGCCACTTCGCCAGAGAGCATGGTCCCCGCAGTGCGGTTGACGTTGGCAATCGGCAAAATGAAGGAGACTTTTTCTTGCCGCTCAATCGCCGACTTGGCGAGCTCGATCAATTTGTTATCGAGCGCTTTGCCTAACTCATGATCTTGCGAGGCGACACGGTAGCGTGGCACATCAGCAGGAACATTGGGCATCGCGAAAATACGTGAGAAGTCCAGCCCCTGGGCTTTGCAATGCTCAATACTCTTACGGGTATCGAGCAGGTCGGCGCGGCCGATCAAATCATTGAACTTGCGAATGCCCAACTCGGCCATGAGTGTGCGTACTTCTTCAGCGATGAAGAAGAAGAAATTCACCACATGCTCGGGCTTGCCCTTGAATTTGGCGCGCAGCAAAGGATCTTGAGTTGCGACACCTACGGGGCAAGTATTGAGGTGGCATTTGCGCATCATGATGCAGCCCTCAACCACCAGCGGTGCAGTGGCGAAGCCAAACTCATCCGCACCCAAAAGCGCGCCAATCACAACATCGCGACCGGTCTTCATTTGACCGTCGGCCTGCAAGGTAATGCGGCCGCGCAAATTGTTGAGCACCAGGGTTTGCTGGGTCTCGGCCAAGCCAAGCTCCCAAGGCGTACCCGCATGCTTGATGGACGAAAGCGGTGAGGCGCCGGTGCCACCGTCATGGCCCGCAATCACCACATGATCGGCCTTCGCTTTAGCCACACCCGCTGCGACCGTACCCACCCCAACTTCGCTCACTAGTTTCACTGAAATATCGGCGCGGTGATTGGCGTTTTTCAAATCGTGAATGAGCTGCGCCAAGTCTTCGATCGAATAGATATCATGATGCGGGGGCGGTGAAATCAAGCCGACGCCGGGCACCGAGTAGCGCAACTTACCAATATAGTCGGTCACCTTATGGCCTGGCAATTGCCCGCCTTCGCCCGGCTTCGCACCTTGGGCCATCTTGATTTGAATTTGGTCTGCACTCGACAAGTACTGCGCCGTCACCCCAAAGCGCCCTGAAGCCACCTGTTTAATTTTGGAGCGCAAAGAGTCCCCGCTTTTGAGCGGAATATCAGCCTCAATGCGGTCCTTACCCAGCATGCTGCCAATGGAATCACCGTCCTTCACGATAGATTTCCCGGCCACCATCTCGCCGCGGTAGCGCAACTCGTCTTCACCGCCTTCACCGGTATTGCTTTTCCCGCCAATGCGGTTCATGGCCACGGCCAAGGTCGCATGCGCTTCGGTCGAAATCGAACCCAAGGACATCGCGCCGGTCGCGAAGCGTTTGACGATTTCTTTGGCAGATTCAACTTCATCAATTGGCACGGCGGGCAGCACGCCTTTGCGAAACTCGAACAGGCCGCGCAAGGTCACATGCCGCACGCTTTGATCGTTGATGAGCTTGGCGTATTCCTTGAAGGTGCTATAACTATTGGCCTTGGTGGCATGCTGAAGTTTCGCAATCGCGTCCGGTGTCCACATATGCTCCTCACCGCGCACGCGGTACGCATACTCGCCGCCCGCATCCAGCGCATTAGCGAGCACGGGATCATTACCAAACGCAGCTCGGTGCAAGCGAATACCTTCTTCAGCAATGTCGAAAACACTGATGCCCTCAATATTGGAGGCGGTGCCTGTAAAGTATTTGTCGACCACGGAACGGCTCAGGCCAATCGCCTCAAAGATCTGCGACCCGCAGTAGCTCATATAGGTCGAAATGCCCATCTTGGACATGACTTTGTTCAGACCCTTGCCCACCGCTTTCACGTAATTTTTGACCGCCTTGTCAGGCCCCATATCTCCGGGCAACCCTTTGGCCATGTCGGCAAGGGTTTCCATTGCGAGGTAGGGGTGAATCGCTTCTGCACCGTAGCCTGCGAGCAGCGCGAAGTGATGGACTTCGCGAGTGCTACCGGTTTCAACAATCAAGCCCGTGCTGGCCCGCAGGCCCTCGTTGACCAAATGCTGGTGAATCGCACTAGTAGCGAGTAAAGCAGGAATCGCCACATGATCCGCATCCATCTTACGATCAGACACGATAATAATATTAAAACCTAAGCGCACGGCATCAGCAGCCTCGGACGCAAGCGACGCTAAGCGAGCCTCGATGCCCTCCTTAGCCCACGCGACGGGATAGCAAATGCTGAGCTCATAGCTCTTGAACTTATTACCCGTGTAATGCTCAATATGGCGAAGCTGGGCCATGTCGTCGAAATCGAGCACCGGCTGGCTCAACTCGAGACGCATCGGCGGGTTGATGTTGTTCAAGTCGAGCAAGTTTGGCTTCGGGCCCACGAAGCTCACCAAGGACATCACCATCTGTTCGCGGATGGGGTCAATCGGTGGGTTGGTCACCTGAGCGAACAACTGCTTGAAGTAATTGAAGAGCGGTTTGTTCTTGTCCGAAAGCACAGCAAGGGGCGAGTCGTTGCCCATCGAACCAATCGCTTCTTCAGCCGCCACCGCCATCGGCGTCATCAGGAACTTTAAATCCTCTTGGGTATAACCGAAGGCTTGCTGTCGATCAAGAATAGGAATGTCGGAGCGTGCAGCGGCGCGATCTGCTTGCAGGTCACGGTCATCAGCACTGACTTCATCCAGCTTGATACGAATCGCTTCGATCCACTCGCGATAGGGCTTGGTGTTGGAGAGCTGATCTTTGAGCTCTTTGTCGTCAATAATGCGGCCCTGCTCAAGATCGATCAGGAACATTTTGCCTGGTTGCAAACGCCATTTTTTAACAATCTTACTCTGCGGAATCGGTAACACGCCAGACTCCGAGGCCATGATGACCATATCATCATCCGTCACACAGTAGCGCGCCGGACGCAGGCCATTGCGATCCAGAGTGGCGCCAATTTGGCGGCCATCCGTAAAGGCAATCGCAGCAGGCCCATCCCAAGGCTCCATCATGGCCGCATGGAATTCGTAGAAAGCGCGTCGCTTCACGTCCATCAAGGTGTGTTGCTCCCAGGCCTCTGGGATCATCATCATCATGGCGTGGGCAATCGGGTAGCCGGACATCAACAACAGCTCAAGGCAGTTATCAAACGTGGCGGTATCGGACTGGCCCGCGTAAACAATTGGATAGAGCTTCTTGAGGTCGTCCCCCAAGACTGCCGATTTCATCACGCCCTCGCGCGCTCTCAGCCAGTTGTAATTCCCCTTGACCGTATTGATCTCGCCGTTATGAGCAATCAGGCGGTAAGGATGGGCCAGCGGCCATTCTGGGAAGGTATTGGTGGAGAAGCGCTGGTGCACTAAGGCCAATGCCGAGATGAAGCGTGGATCACGCAGGTCTTTGTAATACTGGCCGACTTGGCCACACAGCAATAAGCCTTTGTACACCACCGTGCGCGCCGACATGGACGGCACGAAATATTCCTTACCATGCTTTAAGTTGAGTGACTGAATGGCATGGCTGGCCATCTTGCGGATCACATAGAGTTTTCGCTCTAAAGCATCGGTCACCATAATGTCCGGTCCGCGCCCGATAAAAATCTGCTTGATGATCGGCTCTTTCGCCTTCACGGTGGGTGACATGGCCATCTCAAGATCAATCGGCACCTGCCGCCAACCCAGCACCACCTGGCCTTCGGCCCGAACGGCACGTTCAAGCTGCTGCTCACAGGCTAAGCGGGAGGCGCTTTCTTTCGGTAGGAACACCATGCCGACGCCATACTCCCCGGCGGGAGGTAGCTTGATACCCAGCGCCGCCATCTCTTCGCGGTAAAACTGGTCAGGTACTTGGGTGAGGATGCCCGCCCCATCGCCCATGAGTGGGTCAGCGCCCACTGCGCCCCGATGGTCCAGATTACAAAGAATCTGCAAACCCTGCTCGATGATTTTATGACTTTTTTTACCCTTGATGTGAGCAACAAAACCGACACCGCAGGCGTCATGTTCATTGCCAGGGTTGTAAAGGCCTTGGGCTTCTGGGGTTTGATGCATCATCGTCATGGCTGGAACCTGCAATCAGGCTGCTCTGCGATGGATCGAAGTTCGTTAACGTCATCAAGACGACTAAAGCGCGGCGACAGGTCAACACCTGTCCGCGCAGTGGCTTCGCCAAAGTGCAGTGCAGCAATCTAAGTCAATGGGATTGGGAAGTATAGCGCCAAAACCGATAGACCCGACGAATTAAGAGGAGGAAGTGAGCGATTGCGCACCTAAGCTTGGGCAAGCTTGGTGAAGCCAATGCCTAGCCGTTTGGCCTCTTTCAGCGCGTAGCGATCCGTCATCCCTGCCAGATAGTCTGCAAGCGCCCGTTCGCCAAGGGTCTCAAAGCGCAGCCGATGCTCCTCAGGTAGGTCACCCGGTTTGTTGCGAAGATGCACAAACAAGTCTTCCAG
>JAYVKZ010000376.1:0-3556 GCA_043767985.1 Betaproteobacteria bacterium | reverse complement strand
GAGGTTCATTACATAGCGCTCACCGGTATCGATAAATTGCCAATTAATGATCAAATGTTTTCCCTGAGCGCTCTCGGGAATAACGCGAATCGCTAGGGTGTCGAAAATCATGTCGACACTCATCGAGCGCACAATATCACCGCTGGCCACGGCGCGCATCGCAGCGGGAGGCGGACCTTGCCTGAGTTCCTTCGCACCTTGAAGGTAAGCGTTTCTCCAAGTGGAGGCTTCTGCCTGAAATGCCATTTGCTCAAACGCCGAAGCACACAACTCCCTGGCCGCTATATTCTTAGCATCCGCAAACACCAAATGGTTAGCCATTTGCGCCACCCAGCGATATTGGCCTTGCGAAAAATCCGCTTTGAGCTTTTCTAGTACCGCGTCAGGCCCTCCCATGTACTCCACGAGCTTTTCCGCATAAGGCTGAGGCGGCAAGGCATGAAGATTGGCGGGGTTACCGTCATACCAACCAAGATAACGCTGGTAAACCGCCTTGAGGTTATGCACCAGTGCACCGTAGTAACCACGCAGATGAAACTCGTTAGACAAGCTCGCTGGCAGCTTCACAGTCTCGGCGATCTCTACCGCCGTGAGCCCCTGGTTCATGTGCCTGACCGCTTGATCATGCATGAAGCGATACAAATCGCGCTGCTTACTGAGCACCGCTTTTACCCGTGCGTTGCCAAATTTAGGCCAGTGATGTTGCGCAAAGATCAACTCGGCGTCTCGCCCATACTCTTCGAGAGCATGGTCAATCGCCTTGCTCCAGGCCAGCGCATTTCTCGCCTGAGCACCTCGAATGGGCAAGAGGTTATGCATCAAATGGGTCACGTTCTCGGCCGTATTCAAGGCCTTGAACTGCGGAAAGTAAAGATGCATCTCCGCCGGGGCCTCAGTCTGAGGTGTGAGCTGAAACACAGTTTCAACGCCATCAATGACGTGCCGCTCAACGTTCGCAGCGATCACCTGCGTTGGGGCAATGAGCGTCACCATGCCGCGCGCCGTGACCTTTCCCAAACCAGCGTCAATCTGGCCGGCCTCACCTACCGGGATTAGCGGGCCGAACTGAAAGGCAGCACGACGCAACATTGCCGGACCCGCGATCACATTCTCAGACACCGCTTCTTCAAGAAAGCCGGCAGGGGCGATGACCTTGACGTGACCTGCATCGACATCCTCCTGGCTGATCACAGCCTTCACCCCGCCAAAATGATCCACATGACTATGGGTATAGATCATGCAGACGATTGGCTTTTTGGGGCGATGCATAAAGTAGAGTTGCATCGCGGCACGTGCTACATCGACGGTCGTGAGCGGGTCAATGATGATCAAGCCCGTGTCGCCCTCAATGATGCTCATATTGGCGATATCAAAACCGCGCACCTGATAAATGCGATCACAGACTTTGAACAGTCCGTGGATCATGTTTAGCCGAGCTTGGCGCCACAAGCTGGGATTGGCGGTGGCAGGGGCTTGCTCTTGGTCAAGGAAGGCGTACTGCCGCCAGCTCCAAACGGTCCGACCCTCGCTGTCTTTGAGTTCAGGCGCCGGCCAGGTGCCCAGGAAGCCGGTTCGTGCTTCAGCGAAATCAATACCATCCTCAGGGGGCATGTGCTTGAGAAATTCTTGCTGGTACTGCTGAGTGATCGCGCTGGCAGAGTTTGAATGAGTCAAGGTGCATCCTCCAAATCATGTAAAGTTCCTCATACTGTAACGCAGGATAGGCGTTGCGCCGCTGCTTGTCTTGTAGTTAGTCCTTAAGTTAAGCTCAATACTTTTAGAGAATCCCCCAGGTCGATCACATGAATCATCGCTTCTTCCAACAAGCCACTCACCTCTTTAGCCTGTCGATGCTGGCGAGTTTCTTGTCCGCATGCGCTGCGCCCGATGGGTTGCGCTCGATTGCAGACCGCCTCAATATTCCAATTGGCGGCGTCCTTGGAAAGAAAGAAGCGCCCCCCAACGACAAGCCCGCCCAGCTGGGCGAGGTGATACGAAGTACTTATGACGGCGTCAGCGACGATCTCTTGACAGCGGGCCTTGGCAAAACAGGCTTAGGCGGGAGCGCGGTGCCCGGCTTTATCAACAATGACAAACCTAGCGCCTCTGAACTACGTCGCCGCGCCATTTTTCTCAATTACCGTGCTCTGGTCGACGTCGCACCCAATGGTGGCTTCGGGCGCTTTTACGGCCCGAATGTCTCGCCAGAGGGCCGTGTCACGGAAGCCGAAGGAAAGATTGCTGGCATTGAGTTGATGGCCTTCACGGATGACGGCACAGGACAAAAGAATGTCGCCCATCTGATTCAAATTCCGAGCAACTTCAATCAGACAAAACCTTGCATTGTGGCCGCGCCGTCCTCTGGTTCTCGCGGCGTGTATGGTGCCATCGGCACGGTCGGTGAATGGGCTTTGAAGAAAGGCTGCGCGGTCGCCTATACCGACAAGGGCACAGGCCTTGGCATCCATGATCTGGACAGTAACAGTGTCATGGCCCTTAACGGCGACATTGTGAATGCTTCCACGGTCGGCAAAAAGGCACAGTTCACGGCGGACCTGCTGCCCACACGGCAGGCCAGCTTTAGTAAGGAACATCCGCACCGCATCGCGATGAAACACGCTCACTCGCAGCAAAATCCTGAAAAAGACTGGGGCAAAGACGTTTTGATGTCGATCCGCTTCGCATTCTGGGCGCTCAACGATGAGTATGTCAAAGCCAATGAACGCGGCATCAAGCCGGTAAAGTTTCAGCCCGACAATACCTTGGTCATTGCTGCAAGTGTCTCCAATGGCGGTGGCGCGTCATTACGCGCCGCGGAGCAGGATACTGAGGGCCTTATTGACGGTGTTGCTGTGAGCGAGCCGCAAGTCCAGCCACGCTTGTCTAAGACGTTCTCAATTGAGCAAGGTAGCAAGAAAATGACTGGCTTTGGGAAGCCGCTTTTTGACTACACCAGCCTTGCGAATCTCTTTCAGCCCTGCGCAGCCTTAGCCAGTACGGCAGCCAATGCGCCTGGCCTTAATTTCGTCCTCCCCGCGCGGGTTCAGAATCGCTGTGCAGGCTTGCAAGCGGCAGGTCTTCTCAAGGCTCAAGACTTAGCGGGACAGGCCCAGGAGGCCTTGGCAATGCTTCAATCTTATGGATGGTTACCCGAGTCTGATCTGCTTCACGTTAGTCACTACGCTTTTGCAACACCGGGTGTGAGCGCCACTTACGCCATGAGTTATGCCAGAGCCAGTGTCGTCGACAACCTATGTGGCTTGAGCTTCTCGGGGGTTGAAAGTCAGGCCGGAAAACCGATCGCCATGCCGCTCCCATTGATGGCGGGGTTGTTTGCGAACAGTAACGGTATTGCACCTACAAGCGGCATTCAAATGGTGAATCAAAATGCCGAAGGCGGGCCCACTTTGGATCCGGCCAGCACCTCTGCGTCCAGCAAGAAACAAGATTACAACCTCGATGCCGCACTTTGCCTAAGAGGCTTAATTGCGCCCTCGCTGCCCGGCCAAGCAAGTAGTGCCATTCGTAACCGACAGGCCAGTGATTTGAAACGAGG
>JAYVKZ010000375.1:0-24368 GCA_043767985.1 Betaproteobacteria bacterium | reverse complement strand
GTTTCGATTGGCCTTACGAGCTTAAGTACACCAAGAGCGTGACGATGAACTTTCGCGTCGAGGCTGTAGACCAGACCATCACGGTTCAGGCAGGAGAGTTCAAGGGATGCATGTTGATCTCTGCCAGCAATATTCTCAGAATATTTGTCGATGCGACGTTGGGCTTTCAGGACCTGCCGATTACCCAAAAAGAATGGTATTGCCCAGGCACGGGTTTGGTGAAACTGGTGCGTAACGAGCCAGTATCAAGATCCACCTATTATTTTGGTGGGTCGCAGACTTTTGAACTGGTGGAGATGAGCAAATAATTAACTGAATATCTTGACAAGCCATACTGTGAGCACAACCGCCAAGGCGATCCAGATCAACACGATAATGACTGCGGCCTTGAAATTCTTTGGTCGGTTCAGCGCGCCTTCTGCTTGAACTTGCGCATCCTGCAACACCGCTTCCGGCAAAAGCTTGAGTGCAAATGCAATCGCTAGCGGTAGCAAAATGACTTCATCAAGATAGCCGAGAATCGGGATGAAATCTGGAATCAAATCAATCGGGCTGAGCGCGTAAGCCACAATCGCGCCAGCGAGCAGTTTTACGCCCAAGGGTGTACGCGGGTCTCGTACGGCATAGTAGAGCACCATCGACTGGCGTTTCAGAAGTTTAGCTTTAGCTTTGATGTCGGCAAGAAACCCCATCACCTACGCTCCCAGCAGCTGAATTGCCCCTTGTGCTTTCAATGATTCCGACACGGCGAGTCCAAGTTGCTCAGCCTCGGCGACCGTTCGGACTTCATGCTCGGCCTGGGCGCTAAGTACTTTACGACCGTCGATTGTCGCCACCACTGCACGCAGTAGCAAGCGGGTCGGTGCATCGCGTCCAGCCTCGACCGAATCAAGCCTCGCACTGGACTTAGGTGTCTGGTAGGCAAGCTCACAATAGGCCGCCAAAGGCACGCGACAACTTCCGCCTAAAGCGCGCGACACCGCACGTTCGGCACTGACTTCGAGCAGGGTCTGAAAATGATTCAGAAAAGCAATCTTGGGCGCGATGCGAGGCGCGTCAGCCGTTAAGATTTCGATGCCCAAAGCCCCTTGACCGGCGGCGGGCAAACACAGGCTTGGCGGAATAATCTGGCGAATACGGCTTACAAAGCCGAGACGTTTCAAACCCGCCGCAGCGAGCACAATCGCGTCATACTGGCCGTCATCCAACTTTGCCAAACGGGTATTAACATTGCCTCGTAGCGCGATCACCTGAAGATGTGGAAACACTGCCTTGAGCTGCGCAGCGCGCCGAAGACTTGAGGTTCCGAGCCTTGCCCCCTTGGGTAGGGCTTCCAAAGACTCAAAGTGATTGGACACAAAAGCGTCGCGCGGATCTTCACGCTGCATGACCGCCGCCAGGAGAAAATCCTCCGGCATATCCATGGGCACATCCTTCAAGGAGTGCACAGCAAGATCAGCCCGCCCTTCAAGCAAGGCGACTTCCAGCTCCTTGATGAACAATCCTTTACCACCGATTTCGTTGAGCGCCTTGTCCAGCACCCGGTCTCCCTCGGTGGTCATCCCCAAAATGTCCACTCTTGGGCCGGCAGCACTTGCACTTAGTAGTGCTTGAACATGCTCCGCCTGCCACATTGCCAAGCGACTTTCTCGCGAAGCAATAATAAGATGTTGACGGTCATGCTGCAATCCCGACACTAGGCCACCAAATTCTTCACATGCGTCCACTGGCGGCGGCTCACCGGTAAGCGCTCTTGCACTTCACGGAGCACGACTTGCCAATACGGGTCACCGCCTTCTTCATCACCGGTGGGCTGAACCCGCTCAAAACCAGCAATGGAAGGACGAGCCACCAAAGCGTTGCGATGGATTCGCACAAAGCGATCACTAAATTCCTCCTCGAGCGAGGACAGGGACTCTTCAATCAAAAACTCACGCTCTTTCGTGCGCACCGTAATGTACTTAAGTTCGGCCTTCAAATAAATGACTGTTTCTAGCGGCACTAGGATGACGCGACCACGCTCATGCACCGACAAATGACGACGACGTGTATTGGTGGCACGCGCTAACTGATCGATTGAGCTCAGCTCATCTTGCGGCATACGGGTCAGCGCACGCTGCAAGGCCTGCATTAGCCGCTCTGCCTTGACTGGCTTGAGCAGATAGTCAATCGCGCGGACCGTGAAGGCGTCGACCGCAAACTCATCGTAAGCGGTTGCGAAAATAATCAGCGGCATACGACGCGGGTTTTCTGTGGACTGAGAACGCGCGACAATATGCTTGGCCAATTCAATGCCCGTCATCCCAGGCATTTGAATATCCAGCAACACAATTTGCGGCTGCATGACATCAATCTGCGACAAAGCATCGGGAGCATTGCCAGCCTCTCCGACGATCTTGTGTGGGAAATTGGGGGATAGATCGGCTAACAGCTCACGCATGCGTGAGCGGGCAACCGGCTCATCATCAACGATCAGGATCGTGGTTACTTCTGACATTTCTTTGCCTTCTTTCTTTTTTGTACGGAAATTGAACTAGAACTCGAAACTGCCCGTCTTCGGGGCCATATTGTATTGAAGCTTCAACATCAAAGGTCAAAGCCAAGCGTTCTTGCACGTTCGATAACGCCATATTATTACTTGGGCGTTTTTTCGCAGTGTTATTGGGGTCCGGCTCGGGAAGCGGGTTGCTAATTTCCACTCGGACTTTCTCTCCAGGTTTGGAGATCGAGATCAGTACGGTTCCCGTATCCATGCGTGGTTCGATACCGTGATGCACGGCATTTTCAACCAAAGGCTGAAGAAGCAGCGACGGGAGGAGCGCATCACCTGGCATATCGTCGATGGCCCACATCACATCTAGGCGATCACTGAGTCGCAACTTCTCGATGGCGAGGTACTCTTTGCAAAGCAAGATCTCTTCATCGAGCGGCACCAATTCGCGGCTGTCACGCATGAACACGCGAAAAAGATCGGCCAGGTTCTCTAAGGTTTTTTCTGCGCGACGCGGGTCACTACGCATCAAGCCGAGCACAGTATTCAAGCTGTTGAAAAGAAAATGCGGTCGGATGCGCGCTTGCAAGGCTTGAAGCCTGCCTTCGGCCTGGGACGGTTGCAAGGCGATTTGACGCAAACGCAACCATTCAAAGAACCCTGTCGCAATGAGCGCCGACAAGAGGGTGACCGGAATGGCGGTCAAGAAAGGATGCGCGAGGTTAGGCTCGAAGGCATAGCTTTGCAGGCTAACGCAGGAGAATGTGACCACCATGGTGATCGACAAGCCGAGTGCCCATTGCCGCCAGTGTTCCCGACCGTTGACCAATTTACGAAGCGGGCAGAGCAAGGCCATAATAATTAAGGTCGCTGGAACCCCCACCGCGGCCAGAACCCCAACTTTGCTGACATAGGCCTTCAGTGTCCATCCGCCGGAATCGATCACCAGACTTGCTGCAATCACCAGCAAGAGGGCCATAATCCCCATCACCCGTAAAATGGTGCCTAAATTGCAGCAATCCGGAATGATTGGCAGGGAGGCGCCATCGGTTTGTCGTCGGATCAAATCATTCATTCAGGAAGCCGTTAAGGAAAAACTCTAGAACATGCCGATAAGGCATTGTTTTCTCGCATGATTTTGCCACGTTGGCCCATTAAGTCAAAGGTTATGAACGATCAATTTGAAAAAAAAGGTGAAGCTTGGTCCGCTCGCTTCTCAGAACCGGTCTCAGAGTTGGTGAAACGCTACACTGCGTCGGTTAATTTTGATAAACGACTGGCGTTTGCCGATATAGAAGGCTCCCTCGCCCATGCCGACATGCTGCATGCAGTGGGCATTTTAGAAGCTAAAGACCTCGCGTCGATTCAAACGGGGATGGCTCAGATCCGTTCAGAAATCGAAGCGGGTAGCTTCGAATGGAAGCTCGATCTTGAGGATGTACACCTCAATATAGAAGCGCGCCTCATTAAGTTGATCAATGAGGCCGGCGGCGGCGACGCCGGAAAACGTCTGCATACGGCTCGCTCCCGTAACGATCAGGTGGCCACCGACATTCGGCTCTGGTTACGCGGCGAAATCGACCGAATCGTCCAGTTACTTGGCGCCCTACAAAAGTCTTTGGCGAGCGTGGCCAGCCAACATGCAGCAACGATCATGCCAGGCTTTACCCACCTACAGGTCGCCCAACCCGTAACTTTTGGTCATCATCTGATGGCCTATGTGGAAATGTTCGCTCGGGACACTGAGCGCATGCAAGACACCCGCAAGCGCGTGAATCGACTGCCGCTGGGCGCCGCTGCACTTGCTGGAAGCTCCTACCCCGTGGACCGCGAACGCGTTGCAAAAACCCTAGGCTTCGAGGGTGTCTGTCAAAACTCGCTGGATGCGGTGTCGGATCGCGACTTTGCCATTGAGTTTTGCGCAGCGGCAAGTTTGGTCATGATTCACATCTCCCGTCTCTCCGAAGAACTCATTCTTTGGATGAGCCCGCGCGTCGGTTTCATCGATCTGCCGGATCGTTTTTGCACCGGCTCGTCGATCATGCCTCAAAAGAAAAATCCGGATGTCCCGGAGCTGGCGCGTGGCAAGACCGGTCGGGTGACAGGACATTTGGTGGGCCTACTTACCCTCATGAAGGGCCAACCCCTCGCTTATAACAAAGACAATCAAGAGGATAAGGAACCCCTCTTCGATACCGTCGACACCTTGTCGGACACCTTGACGATTTTTGCCGAGATGGTCGCAGGAATTCAGGTGAAGTCGGACCGGATGTTGCAAGCTGCGGCGGAAGGGTTTTCGACCGCCACCGATCTCGCCGACTATTTGGTCAAGAAGGGCCTGCCCTTTCGGGACGCCCATGAAGCCGTCGCCCACGCGGTGCGCAAAGCCTCTGAGGCCTCCAAAGATCTTAGCGAGTTAAGCTTGGCTGAGCTGCAAGGTTTCTCGGCCCACATTGGCGGCGACGTCTATGAGGTGCTCAAGCTAGAGGGATCGGTCGCCGCTAGGAACCATCTAGGTGGTACCGCACCGCAGCAAGTGGCCCAACAGGCGGCAGCAGCCCTTAAACGATTGAGCGCAACCTAAGGATAAACCCGAATACGCGTTAAAACGATTCGCAGGCAGGCTATAGCTTCAGCTAGAATACAAGCCGGATCTTGTTTTACCCACTTAGAATGATTGGAGACAGTATGACAATGGAACGCCGTTCCTTCCTCAATAAAGCAGCAGTCGGTGGCGCCGCCACAGCGGTACTTGCTGCCCCAGCAATTATTAGCGCTCAGCCCGCTGTTCGTTGGCGCTTGAGTTCTAGCTTCCCTAAAGCACTCGATACTCTGTACGGCGTCAGCCCGGTATTCGCAGAGAAAGTGTCGCAGCTCACCGGTGGCAAGTTTGTTATATCAACCCACGCCGCTGGCGAAATTACGCCAGCTTTTGGCGTGGTTGATGCGCTTCAACAAGGCTCGATTGAAGCGGCTTCGACAGCACCCTATTACTTCTTCGGCAAAGACGAAGCGTTTGCACTTGATTGCGCGATTCCTTTCGGAATGAATAGTCGCCAAATGACGGCTTGGTATTACGAAGGCAATGGCTTGAAGCTCATGCGTGATTTTTACGCGCCGTACAACATTGTGAACTTCCCCATGGGAAATACTGGTGCCCAAATGGGTGGCTGGTTCCGTAAAGAAGTGAAGAACTTGGGCGAACTCAAGGGTGTGAAAATGCGTATCGGTGGTTTCGCCGGTAAGGTCATCGAGCGCCTAGGTGTAGTTCCTCAAAACATCCCAGGTGGCGATATTTATCCTGCGCTTGAGAAAGGCACGATTGACGCTGCGGAGTGGGTCGGCCCTTATGACGATGCCAAGCTTGGCTTTAACAAAATTGCGCCTCACTACTACTACCCTGGTTTCTGGGAAGGCGGCCCTGCGATAAGTTTGTACGTCGGCAAAAAAGCCTACGATGCTTTGCCGAAAGAATATCAAGCAGCGCTCGAATGCGCCGCGGCTTGGGCACACCATGATATGCAAGCCAAGTACGACTACAAGAACAACGCAGCCTTGCGTGGTTTGATCGCTGGCGGTACTAAAGTGCACCGCTTCGACAAAACCATTATGGACGGCGCGTTCAAAGCCTCCAATGAGTTGTACGCCGAACTCTCTGCGAAAAACGCCAACTGGAAAAAGATTTACGACGACTACTCGGCTGCTCGTAACCAAATGGTGCAATGGTTCCGCTTCTCTGAGGCCGCCTTTGACGACTTCATGCAGAGCCAGAAGCTGTAATTCTAAAATTCTTAGCAGTAAAGTACCTTCGGGTACTTGCCTCAAGCCCCGCGATGCGGGGCTTTTTTATTTAGGTCCGACGGGGCTTGTAGAGTGACTCTAAGCGTAAAAACGCATCCCGCATCTCATCGTTGCCCGCCTGAAAAGTCTTAGCGGGACCGGGGGAGGAGGTTTTCACGATCAAGCGGCTGCCAATCGGCAACTTCAAATAGCGAACGGCAGCAACCTCATGCCAACGAACGTCATAGCCGACCTGATTGAAAGGTACTTGGCGGCGTAACCCTTTGTGATCGAGCGTGGTCTTACCCGTCAGAATGGTCCAAGACCATGCGATGACCGGAATGGTCGCCAATCCAATGAACAGCCATAATTCCCAGCTCAATGTGCCCCAGCGCTCATGGGTAGAAATGGCCAACAGTGCCATCTGGACGAGCATGCCAATGAGGAGGAATTTCATTCCTCGGCTGTAAGACGGCCCAACCAAGGCCGTCTCGAACATGCGATCCGGTAGCAAATGAATCGGAGCGGCGGCCTCGTTCGTGGATGAGGTCACCTCATTAGGGTACGCTGGCACCGCAGCCGCCTACGGCTTCTTGGAGCCATCCTTCGATGCGGAATCCATCATGGCCTTGGCAGGATCCTCTTTCTCCGCAGGGGCTGGCGCCGAAGACGTAGGACCGCCGCTTTGCTGCATCATTTCAGCAGCGGGATCTTTGGCCTCTTTGCGCTGATCTTCGATAGGAATGTCGAGCTTGATTTTATCGATGTCCACGGTTGACTCTTTATCCAGCCAATAGGTCACTGATTGAGGCCAGAAGATCACCACCGCAACCAACATCAATTGCATAATTACCCAGGGTATGGCCCCCAAATAAATCTCTTTCGAGGCGACCTCTTTCGGTGCAATGCCGCGCAAGTAGAACAGCGCAAAACCGAATGGGGGATGCATAAATGAGGTTTGCATATTGACGCACAGCAACACGCCAAACCAGATGAGATTAATGCCCAGCTTATCGGCTACTGGTGCCAACAGGGGCACGATGATGAAGGCAATCTCGAAAAAGTCCAGGAAGAACGCCAGGAAGAACACAAAGATGTTCACGGCGATCAGGAAGCCAAGCTGTCCGCCGGGCAAGCCCGTCAGCATATGCTCGATCCACAAGTTTCCGTCCACGCCATTAAAGACGATCGAGAACACACGGGAGCCCAGTAGGATAAACACCACCATGGCAGTGAGACGCATCGTAGACTGCATGCCTTCCCACACCAAAGCCCAGGTAAGGCGCCTGTTCATCGCGGCAAGTACCATAGCGCCCACGGCTCCCATCGCACCAGCTTCGGTGGGCGTAGCCCAGCCAGCAAAAATAGTGCCGAGCACCAGGAAGATCAGGGCGACTGAAGGCACCATGCCTTTAAGCACTTTCATGTAAAGCGGCCAGCCACTCAGGGTGCGAGCTTCAGGCGGTAAAGGCGGCATGTAATGCGGCTTGAACTTCGAGAGCAAAAACACGTACAACAGGAAGATGGACACTTGCAAGATCGACGGGCCAATGGCGCCCTTATACATATCGCCGACCGACTTACCCATTTGGTCTGCCAACACGACCAGGACCAAGGAGGGTGGAATCACCTGGGTGATCGTGCCCGAAGCGGCGATGACACCCGTCGCAAAGCGTTGGTTATAACCATAACGCAGCATCACTGGCAAGGAGATCACACCCATGGCGATCACCGAGGCCGCCACCGTACCCGTAATGGCACCAAGAATGGCACCCACGATAATCACAGCGTAACCAATGCCTCCAGGCCGCGAACCAAACAACTGTCCTGTGCCCTCAAGCAAATCTTCAGCCAAGCCACATCGTTCGAGAATCGCCCCCATAAAGGTAAAGAACGGAATCGATAACAACAGCTCATTCGCCAACACCCCAGAAATCGACAAAGGAATATTGGTCATGAACTCAGGCTTGAAGAAGCCTAAAGAGATCGCCCAAAACGCAAAGGTGAAACCGAGAGCAGCCAGTGAAAACGCCACAGGAAAACCAATGATCATAAACAGAATTAGCGCTCCGAACATGGTCGGAGCCATCATAGTCATCGTCATTGCAGAGGCCTCTCGTAGGTGACATCCATATTGTATTGACCGGTTAGGAAACCGATTCTCTTAATTAACTCGGACACTCCCTGCATGAATACCAGGGCACATCCGAGAGGCAACAAAATGACAAAGGGCCAGCGAATGAGGCCGCCCGCGTTGGAGGACATTTCGCCGCTGTTGAAGGCATTGATAAAGGTTGGCAGGGCCAACTTGGAGATTAGGAACATCGAGGGTAGGAGAAAAAAGATGATGCCCAAGGTATCAATAATCGCTCTGGTACGAGGTGCACGCGTGCCGTAAATAATGTCGACTCGGACATGCTCATTGCGTTTCAACGTATAGGCAGCACCCAACATGACGGTGGCGGCAAACATGTACCACTGCATTTCCAGCGCACCGTTCGAACTGTTGTCGAATATTTTTCGGAATGACGCATTGCCTGCGCTGACAAGACAGGATAAGAGAATCATCCAAGACGCAACCCAACCGATTTTGTGATTGACCCAGTCAATCCCTTCGGCCAGCTTAATGAGCGGTTTCATAGGTCTCCAACACTAGTGGTTCATGCAAGCGAAGAAGTATAAGCGATGGGGAAAGGGTTATTTAAGTTATACGGGGCGCTAACGAGACGGTGGACTCAGGACTTTCCCTAGGCGACCTAGACCTAGGTCACCGTACGGGCTTTTCCTTCGACTTCGAGATGTTCCTAGCGCTTTCGAACCGGAGGTAAATCGGTACACACGCCTTCGAAGACTTCGGCGGCCATGCCAATCGACTCCCCTAATGTCGGATGAGGATGAATGGTTTTACCAATATCAACCGGATCACAACCCATTTCGATGGCTAAAGCTAACTCAGCGATCATGTCGCCGGCATGGGTACCCACAATCGCCCCACCGATGATGCGCTGCGTCTCTTCGTCAAAAATCAGTTTTGTAAACCCTTCGTCGCGCCCATTCGCGATAGCACGCCCAGAGGCTGCCCAAGGAAAAACTGACTTGCCAACCTTGAGCCCTTGAGCCTTCGCTTGATCCTCCGTCACGCCGACCCAGGCCACCTCAGGATCTGTGTAGGCCACCGACGGAATCACCTTGGCATCAAAGTAACTCTTGAGTCCCGACGCCGCTTCCGAGGCCACATGCGCCTCGTGAACGGCCTTGTGGGCCAACATCGGCTGACCTACTACATCACCAATCGCAAAAATGTGGGCAACATTGGTGCGCATTTGACGATCTACTTCAATGAAACCGCGATCAGTCACGGAAACACCCGCTTTTTCTGCGGAGACTTTTTTGCCGTTAGGGCTGCGCCCCACGGCGCTCAGCACCAAATCATAAAGCTGAGGTTCACTCGGTGCATTTTCACCCTCAAAGCTCACCAGGATACCGTCGGGCTTCGCCTCAGCTTTGACCGTTTTGGTTTTGAGCATCAGTTTGTCAAAACGTTTTTCATTGAATTTTTGCCATACCTTGACCAGGTCGCGATCCGCACCAGGCATCAGGCCCTCGAGCATTTCAACGACATCGACTCGGGCGCCCAAGGTCGAATAGACCGTCGCCATTTCCATGCCAATGATGCCGCCACCAATCACCAACATCCGCTTAGGTTTGGTCTCAAGCTTCAAAGCACCGGTCGAATCTACGATGCGAGGGTCGACAGGCAAAAAAGGAAGATGAACAGGTTGACTCCCTGCGGCAATCACCGCATTGGCGAATCGAATCACTTGCTTGACGCCATTGCGATCTTGTCCGGTGCCCGTCGTCGTTTCGACTTCCACATGGTGAGCGTCGATGAAGTTTCCGTAACCGCGTACGACAGTCACTTTGCGCGCTTTCGCCATACCCACGAGACCGATGGTGAGCTTACCTACAACACTGTCTTTCCAGCCCCGAAGTTTGTCCAAATCGATTACGGGTTCACCAAAGCTGATGCCATGCTTAGCCATCGCCTTCGCTTCATCGACCACCGCAGCGCTATGCAAAAGTGCTTTTGACGGGATGCAACCCACGTTCAGGCACACCCCGCCCAAGGTCGCATAGCGCTCGACCAATAGGGTGTTTAAGCCTAGATCAGCCGCGCGAAACGCCGCAGAGTAGCCGCCTGGGCCTGCGCCTAGCACGAGCATGTCGCACTCAAAATCTACCTTGCCCGCGTAGCTTGCTGCCGACACGCTAGGTACCGAGTTATTTGGTGTTGACTCACTTGAGGAAGAGCTACTTGCCGACGGTGCAATGACGGGTGCAATGACGGGTGCACTCACCGGTGCACTCACCGGTGCGGGCGCAGTGACAGACGGCGAGGACACAGCCGCTTGCGCATCAACTTCAAAAATGATGCTGCCTTCGGCCACTTTGTCACCGAGCTTAATCTTGATGGACTTCACAATACCTGCGACCGAAGACGGAATCTCCATCGAAGCCTTGTCGCTTTCCACAGTGAGTAGACTCTGCTCGGGAACAACGGAGTCGCCCACCTTCACGAGAATCTCAATGACTTCAACTTCTTTGAAGTCGCCAATATCGGGGACTTTTACGTCAATCATTGCCATTTTTTTCAGCCTTTACTTACATTGACTATTCTTGGACGCGAGGTGAGTTCGCGAGACTGATCTTGAATACGCGTGCGGGGCCACTGGAATTCTTATCGAATTGCATACCCGTTTCCACCCCAGACAGTGCGATATCCGCGGCCGATTTCATACGATCAAAATTACTATGCATCGCGCCAATGGCATAACTGCGCCCCGAGCCAATCGCCCAAAACTTGTCGAAGCTGAACACTTCGCGGTACGAATACACGCCGTAGATACCGCTTGGATTGGCGATCAGGCAGGTGATATGGGAGGACTCATAAGGATCGTCATCTTCCTCTTTGGGGTTCATAAAGAACTGCTCTTTGAACACCGCATGCGCTTTCACGAAGGTATCGAACACCTCGTCGCGCGAATGCAGGCGCAGGTTCTCCATACCGCTGAGAACGCGCTTCAGGACAGAAAAATGCGCTGTGGATCCGGCCAAGCCAATATAGGAGTCGCCCACCTGAATAATCTTTTGATTGGCTTCATAGCCATCGGCCAAACGCAAGTCGCCAAAGGTAACCAATGAGTCTGAGGCAATCGCAATTTGCTTGCCCTTCTTCACGACAGTGATCGTGGTCATAAATAGAATCTCTTCAGTAGGCCTAGAGCATCACGCGACGAAAATCGGCTAATAGCGAGCCCAGATAAGTGTTGAAGCGCGCTGCCGCCGCACCATCGATCACGCGGTGATCCCAGGAAAGAGACATTGGAAGAATAAGACGGGGCTCAAACTGCTTGCCATCCCACACCGGCTTCATTGCCGAGCGGCATACGCCCAAAATGGCGACTTCAGGTGCGTTAATAATCGGCGTGAAGTATGTGCCACCAATCCCACCGAGACTAGAGATCGAGAAGCAACCGCCCTGCATATCAGCAGGCGATAACTTACCTTCGCGAGCCTTACCGGCCAACTCAGAACTTTCTTTGGCGATCTCAAAGATGCCTTTCTTATCGGCATCCTTTATCACGGGCACCATCAACCCGTTCGGAGTATCAGCCGCAAAGCCAATATGAAAGTATTGCTTTAGGACGAGCGTATCACCGTCCAGCGAAGCATTAAACTCCGGAAACTTCTTGAGCGCATTCACGCAGGCCTTGATCAAGAAGGCCAACATCGTCAGCTTCACGCCGCTCTTCTCGTTCTCTTTGTTGAGCTGCACGCGGAAGGCTTCGAGATCAGTAATGTCAGCATCGTCGCAATTCGTCACATGGGGAATCATCACCCAATTGCGATGCAGGTTTGCACCCGAGATTTTCTTGATCCGTGACAAGGCCTTGGTTTCAATCGGGCCAAACTTGGCGAAATCCACCTTGGGCCATGGGATTAGCCCTAGGCCCGCGCCATCGTTCGAGTTGCTTGGCGTTTGCGCGCCGGTCGCGCCGCCTTGAGCAAGCTGAGCAACCGCACTCTTTACAAAACCACGAACATCGTCCTCGGTAATTCTTTGCTTAGGGCCCGTGCCACGAACATTCGCCAAATCAACGCCAAGTTCCCGGGCGAACTTGCGGATCGACGGGGAGGCATGCGGTTTGACCACATGGGCGTCGTGTGGATCCAGTGCCGCCGTTGGGCTACTTGCATTAACGCTGGTCGTCGCCGCTTGAGGCAGAGGGGCTGGTGCTGACACGGGAGCCGTAGTTGCAACTTGCGCCAAAGGCACGGCAAGCACCGTGCTCGCACCAGCGTCTTCCAAAATCAACAGCAACGAGCCTTCCGCCACCATGTCGCCAATCTTGACTTTGATTTCCCGAACCACGCCCGCAGCACTCGAGGGGATCTCCATCGAGGCCTTATCACTTTCAACGGTGATCAGGCTCTGCTCAGCACTAATCGTATCGCCGGGCTTGACCAGCAACTCGATCACTTCGACTTCTTTGAAATCACCAATATCGGGGACTTTGACTTCCATCATGAGGGTCTCTTGCAATAATGTTTAAGCGTATTGGGGATTGGCCTTGGCAGGATCAATACCATATTTCTTAATGGCTTCGGCTACTTTCGATACCGGTATTTTCTTCTCGTCCGCCAGGGCGCGCAAGGCGGCCAGCACCACGAAATGGCGATTCACTTCAAAGTGCTCACGCAGCTTGGCTCGGAAGTCGGAGCGACCAAACCCGTCGGTGCCCAGCACCTTGTACTGTCGGCCCTTGGGCATAAAGGGGCGAATTTGGTCGGCCAAGAGCTTCATGTAATCGGTTGCTGCAATGATCGGGCCACTGGACGTATCCAACTGCTGGGTCACGTAGGGAACCTTCACGTCTTTACCGGGGTGCAACATGTTCCAACGCTCGCAATCCAAACCTTCGCGACGCAGTTCGGTGAAACTTGGTGCGCTCCAGATATCGGCCGAAATGCCCCAATCTTTTTCAAGCAAAGCCGCCGCCGCGATGACCTCCAAAAGTATGGTGCCTGAGCCCATCAGTTGCACGCGAGTTTTGCTGTCACCCCCCTGCAAGCCACCTTCTTTGAAGCGGTACAAGCCTTTGAGAATACCCTCTTCCGTTCCTGGTGAGAGTCCAGGCTGAGCGTAGTTCTCGTTCATCACCGTGATGTAATAGAACACATCTTCTTGGTTTTGCACCATACGGCGCAAACCATCTTGCATGATCACCGCCAACTCATGTGCAAAGCTGGGGTCGTAGCTCACGCAGTTAGGAATGGTCGCCGCATATAAATGGCTATGACCATCTTCGTGTTGCAGGCCCTCACCATTCAAGGTGGTGCGACCCGCCGTGCCGCCTAACAAGAAGCCGCGTGCGCGCATATCACCAGCAGCCCAGCACAGGTCTCCCGTGCGCTGCAAACCGAACATCGAATAAAAGATGTAGAACGGAATCATGATGCGGTTATTCGAGGAGTACGACGTTGCCGCCGCTACCCAAGAGGCCATGGCACCCGCTTCATTAATACCTTCTTGCAGAATCTGACCGGCTTTGTCCTCACGGTAGTACATTACCTGATCTTTATCGACCGGCGTGTACTTCTGACCGTCCACGGCATAAATACCAATTTGGCGGAACATACCTTCCATACCGAAAGTACGGGCTTCGTCTACCAAAATTGGCACCACGCGTGAAGCCACTTCCTTGTCCCGAAGAAGAGCGGTCAAGAAGCGACCGTAGGCCTGCGTCGTGGAGATTTCACGCCCTTCAGCGGTCGGATCAAGTAAGGCTTGGAAATGCGACAAGCTGGGAACATTCAGCGTCTCGTCCGCTTTTTCGCGGCGCTGAGGCAAGTAGCCGCCGAGTGCCTTGCGTCGCTCGTGCATGTAGTGCATTTCGGGCGCATCATCAGAAGGCTTGAAGAACGGTACGGCGGCAAGCTGATCATCAGGAATCGGAATATTGAAACGGTCCCGCATCTCACGGATCGATGGATCATCCATCTTCTTAGTATTGTGCGCCGTGTTGCGGCCTTCACTGCTCTTGCCAAGACCAAAACCTTTCACAGTCTTTACGAGCAAAACAGTCGGTTGGCCGGTGTGAGTTTGAGCCGATTGGAAAGCGGCATACACTTTGTGTGGGTCATGACCACCACGGTTCAAGCGCCATATATCCTCGTCAGTCATGCGGCTGACCATCTCTAACAATTTGGGATGTTTGCCAAAGAAATGCTTGCGTACATAGGCACCATCATTGGCCTTCATGGCCTGATATTCACCATCGACGGTTTCCATCATGACGCGTTGCAAAATACCGTCTTTGTCACGTGCCAGGAGTGGGTCCCAATAGGAGCCCCACAAAAGCTTAATCACGTTCCAACCGGCGCCCCGGAACTCGCCTTCCAGTTCCTGAATAATCTTGCCGTTGCCACGCACTGGGCCGTCCAAGCGTTGCAAATTGCAATTGACAATAAAGATCAGGTTATCGAGCTTTTCGCGGGCAGCCACACCAATGGCACCGAGCGACTCCACCTCGTCCATCTCGCCATCGCCGCAAAACACCCATACCTTGCGGTTACTAGTATCGGCAATGCCACGGGCATGCAGGTACTTTAAGAATCGCGCTTGGTAAATCGCCTTCAACGGGCCTAAGCCCATGGAAACGGTCGGGAACTGCCAAAACGACGGCATTAATTTCGGGTGCGGGTAGGACGAGAGCCCTTTGCCACCGACTTCTTGCCGGAAACTATTGAGTTGCTCCTCAGTCAAGCGCCCTTCCAGAAAGGCACGCCCATAAATGCCAGGCGAGGAATGACCTTGGTAATAAATGAGATCGCCACCATGGCCTTCACTTGGCGCATGCCAAAAGTGATTCATGCCGCAACCAATCATTGTCGCCAATGAGGCAAAAGATGAAATGTGACCCCCTAAGTCACCATCGCCCTCGGGCGTCGCCCGATTGGCCTTCACCACCATCGCCATCGCGTTCCAGCGAATATAGGAGCGAATGCGCTCCTCAAATTCCATGTTGCCTGGGCAACGCTCTTCTTGTGAAGTAGGAATGGTGTTCACGTAAGCCGTATTGGCCGAAAACTCGATATGCGAACCCGTGCGGCGCGCCTTATCAATCATCGCCTCCAGCAAATAGGTCGCACGTTCCGGGCCTTCTCGATCCAGAACGGTCTCTAATGCATCGAGCCATTCACGAGTCTCGATAGGATCAATATCTTGTGGGTCGGTAGAACCCAGTAAGTGTGATTGCGGAAGCGCCGACATGTCTCACTCCAGTCTTGTGGTTTTTAGGATGGGCCGCAGAATATCATAATTTCAACAAGTAAAACGCATTTTCATATTGTGAAATTACAATTTTCTTCAAGGAATATTCGAAAATTAGACCAACGCTCGTTTTCCATCATAGACCTAGGTCCTTACAGGCGCTATATTTCCCCTTCTGATGACACTTCTCGTCCCCCAATCCGCTCATAGCAGTTCAATTGCAGAAAGCTCTGGTCCAACTTTGCAAGACACGCCTGCAAGCGCCGACATGGCACCTCGCGAAGAAAGTGCCCGGCTCGACTCCAGTCGAATCGCTCAGCGGCGGGCAGCCAGCAAAGCTGAGTTACGAGCCATTCAATGGTTTACCCTGACTCATGCGCTGGGACTGCTCCTTTTCGTGTTGCTCATGGCAACCTTGCTGTGGTACCTACGCAACACGGAAACAAGTCAACAGCAACAGGCCTTGTACCGAGACATTGAGGTGGTTCAACAAGCGCTTCGTCTACGGTGGCGAGAGCATAAGGAAAAGTTGGAGAATGAGGGCACCAGTTGGGCGATTGGGGGGCTGATTAATCCCAATCAACGACAGATGGTACGGGACTTCATTAACTCCGAACCCGATATCGCCTATCTCGGCTGGATCGACACTGAGCGACGCATCCGCTGGTTGCAATCGGCAAATCATCATCAAGTCTCTGCGCCTCGTATTGCGGGTGCCCTGGTCGAAGACTCGATCGGCTTCGCAACCTTCCAGATCGTCCACGATACGAAACGTTCGATGTTTTCGGAGAGCTTCTGGCATCCGTCCAATCAAATCATGTTGGAAGTACAAACCCCGGTGATGATTGATGGCACCTTTGCGGGCACGTTAATCATGGGCTACTCTCTGAATCGAACCTTGGAAATTGTCGTCAACAGCGATATTCGTAAGAAATACCAAGTCATGATTGGGGATGCCGGCGGCAATACACTGCTCAGCACCTCACCGAGAACCATTCACGAAGCCAATCTAAGCTACGAATTACCGCTCGACCCCCCTGGCCATGGCATGCGCCTGCGCGCCATCGCCTTTGAGACCCAACCGCAGCTTCTTGAACGAAGCTTAATGGTCGCCGTCGGTGGGCTCTTTATTGCGAGCTTAGTGAGCCTGATGTTGTTGTGGCGGCATTCGCGAAGGAGATTACTGGCCGAAGCCGAGAGCCAATTGCTCCTCAATAAGCTCAGTACTGAAACGACGTTTCGTCGTGCAATGGAGGACTCAGTCTTGACCGGCATGCGCACCTTCGACATGGCTGGCACCATCACCTATGTCAACAAAGCCTTTTGCGACATGACCGGCTTTGAGCCTGACGAATTGGTTGGCGCCGCCCCTCCCTACCCTTATTGGCCTAGTGGGGAAAGTCTTGTCAATGAAGAAAACTTGGACATGGTGTTGGCCGGACAGTCTCCTAAATCAGGTCATGAGGTGCGAGTACAGCGTAAGGACGGGACAATTTTCGACGCCCGCATGTATGTCTCGCCTTTGGTTGACCCTTCCGGCGAGCAGTCCGGCTGGATGACCTCGATGACTGACATTACGGAGCCCAAACGTATTCGAGAAGCGCTTGCCGCGTCACAGGAGAGAGTGAGCACGGTGCTTGACGAATTAGATGCAGCCGTCTCGGTGTTTCGGCCTGAGGGAGAAATTTTGTTTGTCAATGAGGCCTTTAGAAAACAGTTCGGAGAGCGCCAAGCAGAGAGCCTTATTTTTGGTCAGCCCGGTAGCAAACGCACCGATGGACAGACCCTCTCAAGCCTGGCTGCGACCCGAGCCATCAGTGCGGAGCAACATGAACCAAGCTTTAGCCAGTTCTTAGATGATGCCTCCGGCAAATGGTTCGATGTGCGTGCTCGCGAGATCCGCTGGGTCGATGGGCGCTTGGCCAACATGTTGGTCGCGGTAGACGTTAGCGTGCGCCACGAACTTGAAGAAAAGCAGCGACTTCAGGAGAGCCGACTCCAAAGCACGTCGCGCCTCATGACCATGGGTGAAATGGCCTCCTCACTGGCCCACGAGCTCAATCAGCCCTTATCGGCCATCACCAATTACTGTATGGGTTTGAGCGCCCGCATTAAAAGCATGGCCCTGTCGGGCGAGCGACCGGACTCTGAATCACTCCTTGAGCCGCTCAACAAAACCGCTCGACAGGCTGAGCGCGCGGGTCTCGTGATTCGACGCATTCGAGAATTTGTGAAGCGTAGCGAACCCGAGCGACGCTTGTGTGCTGTCGAGGGGGTCATCAGCGATACCTTAGGCCTCGCGGACATTGAAGCCAAGCGGCTTGGCGTGGCGATTGAAGCCAAAATCGACGCGGTCTTGCCCTCTATGTATGCCGACCCCATTCTCATCGAACAGGTACTGGTCAATTTATTGAAAAATGCCGTTGAAGCTACCCGTGCTCATCATCCGAAAGTCCCGCCGCCCGTCATCCTACAAGTCAGCCTCGAAATCAGCCAAGAAGGTCGCAAGACGATGCAGTTTGCGGTAATTGATCAAGGCGGTGGCATCGCCCAGGACACGCTTGCTGGGCTATTTCAGCCCTTTTTCTCAACCAAGCCCGAGGGCATGGGGATGGGGCTCAACATTTGCCGCTCCATTATCGAGCTCCATCAGGGCCGCCTGTGGGTCGAGCCCAATCCCAATGCAAAAAGCGGTGGGTCGATCTTCAAGTTCTCACTGGGGGAGCCACCCGATCCCGCGCTCACTGCCTTAACGGCCACAGCGAGGCACGCAAACGCTGATCAAGGCGAACCTGCGGATCAAGCACCAGTGTCGGCGACTCTTACTTCAAAGGAAACACTCACGTGAATACTTCACCATCGCATTTGATGACTTCTTCGCAGATCGCCAAACCGCGCGGCCTGGTCTACGTAGTCGACGATGATGACGCCGTTCGAGACTCGATGCGTTGGCTCCTCGAAGGCAATAGCTTTTCTGTGCGCTGTTTTGCTGACGCAGAAAGTCTTCTGCGAACCTTACCTCAAGAACGGCAACCGGTGTGCTTGGTTCTTGACGTGCGCATGCCGGGCATGAGTGGGATCGAACTGCATGAAAAGCTTTTAAGCCAATCCGTTCAAGTGCCCGTCATTTTTGTAACGGGTCACGGCGACGTGCCCATGGCGGTGGAAAGCATGAAACGCGGGGCTGTCGATTTTCTAGAAAAACCGTTTAACGACGTTGAGCTATGCACCTTGATCGACAAAGCCTTGCTAACGGCCGCCAGGAGCTCCGACGAAAGTGGTGTGCTACAACGTGCTCAAAGTGTTTACGAAAAGCTATCGACCCGCGAGCGCGAAGTCCTGGCCTTAATCGTCAAAGGCCGACTTAACAAGCAAATTGCCGATGACTTGAGTATCAGCATCAAAACAGTCGAAGCGCACCGTGCCAACATCATGGACAAAATGGCGGCTAGAAACATGGCGGAACTCATGAAACTAGCACTGAGAGTTATTTCAATCTAGCGGCAAGATTACAAACGCGAACCAAAGTGCTATAATCGTTGGCTTACCAGATCGTGGTAAGTCCAAATTTAGCGCCCGTAGCTCAGTTGGATAGAGTACCTGGCTACGAACCAGGGGGTCGTGGGTTCGAATCCTGCCGGGCGCGCCAATCTTCAATTCATCGACGTTTAAAGTCGCCTTTGAGCAGCCAGTTTAGGCCGTCGCTCAGAGGAGAACTCGTCCATATCCGTTTAATATGATGTATTGCCTCCCAAGGCAAACTGTGTGCACAAATGTGTGCAATACGCAGTCTGTCGATATTTGGTCAAAGGTTTACACACAAATGGCTCTTACAGACAAGCAGATTCAGGCATTCAAGTCCAAGGCTAGCCAAGCCTCCTACGCGGATGGACACGGCCTAGCCTTAATGGTTAGCCCCGACGGCTCGAAGTGGTGGCGGTGGCGGTATCGCTTTGGCGGTAAGCAAAATAATCTAGGCTTTGGAGCATACCCAGGCGTGAGCCTCGCCGATGCAAGAGCACAGCGCGAAACTTACCGGGCAGCGCTCGCCCAAGGCATCAACCCGAGCGAGCAGCGAAAGACCGAAGCGGACGATAGAAAGTTAACCGAGGCCAACACCTTCAAGAAAGTGGCCCTTGAGTGGCACAAGGTCAAGAGCACACCATCCGCACCGACTGCCAAGGTCAAGCGCAAGGTATGGACTGACCAGACCACGAAGGAGACGCTCAGGCGATTAGAAGGTGACTTGTTCCCTGTCCTTGGTGGCCTGCCCATTGCTGAAATCACCACGGCCCAGATTCTTAGAGCACTACGCGCGATTGAGGAAAGAGGCGCACCTGAGACGGCCAAGAAATGCCTACAACACGTTACTTTAATCTTCAAGTATGCGGTTCAAGAATCCTATCTAAGAGTCAACCCAGCAAGGGAATGTGAAGGTGCTCTTGTGCCTGTGATCGCCACGCCAATGCCAGCGATCACAGACCCTGTCGCGCTGGGTGAAATGCTGAGAGCCATTGAGGGATACAAGGGCACGGCTGTGGTGCGAGCCATACTCAAACTATCACCCCTACTCTTTCAGCGCCCTAATGAAATGCAGAAGATGCGATGGTGTCAGATTGACTTCGAGGCCAAAGAGTGGCGATTCATAACCTCAAAAACAAATGTTGACCATATCGTCCCTTTATGTGCTCAGGCCATAGCGATCTTGATTGAGCTACTACCCTACACTGGGCATAGAGAGTTTGTGTTCCCTGGCGTGCGACACCACGACAAGCCAGTAAGCGAGAATACGGTAAACGCAGCGCTTCGTAACCTTGGCATCACGGATCAAACCGGCCACGGGTTCAGGGCTACAGCGCGCACGCTACTTGATGAGGTATTGAAATTCCGCGTCGACATAATCGAGCAACAGCTTGCCCATGCAGTGAAAGACCCTAACGGTCGCTCATACAATCGAACCACCTTTCTAGCAGACAGACACAAGCTAATGCAGGCTTGGGCCGATTACCTTGATGCTCTCCGAATTGGTGGCAATGTTGTGCCCCTTGTGTCGAGGGCAGCATGAGCACCACTAAATGGGATGACCACCCAGACAACACTCTGCTTAGGGTTAACGACTTCGTGTCTAAGGATGTAACCACAACCAAGTCAGCACAGCTAGGGCTAGTGCGCTTCGGTCGCAGCACTTGGCTAAACATGGTCAAGGCTGGCAAGGCTCCAGCTCATGCAGAGAAAGACGGGGCAAACACCCTTTGGCGCTTAGGCGATATCCGTGCATGGCTCCAGGCCCAAGGCGATCCTACCGAACTACTCGCAGAGATCGACCCAGCAAACGACCTACAAACCCTTAGCGGATTTGATGCGCTCCTGGTTACGGTTCACGCGCCCAATGTGGAGTTCATCACTTTCAAGAAGGCAGGCAAGCGAGGTGCATTGACTATGATCATCGGGCACCGACGGGGCAAGACCATTAAAGAGACTTGCTTATGGGTGGCACCGAGATCATGAGCCAAAGCGCACAAACAATAATCCAGCTAGAGCCACCTAAGATGGCTGGCTTCACTTGGTGGCAATCTGAGCACCCGGCATTTTCAATGCTTTGTGAGCTGGCCCTCGATGAGTTCAATGCACCATCAAAAAGAGTCAAATTACAAGACAGGATTGATCGAAAGCACGCTACAGAAAGACTTTTAGCCGTATTGATTTCGCAGGGACGGGAAGGCCTGCCGGTGCAGATCGCGATGCGAGAGCACAAGGTTTCAAAACGTCCAGTTCCAAAGCTTCCGCGTGGACATGCCAAGGCACTAAATATGCTTCTAGACTTGGGATTGGTAGATCAAACCATTATGTCTAATCCCACTGGCCGTCTTGCACTCGCTAAGCTGCATCACCCAAAGATGGCCTACCCCTGGAAAAGCCTTCAACGAGGAAAGTATAAAGGTGCTGCGGGGGGCTACTCCCTTTCAGAGTTCGGCTGGGCCTACCTGGATGCCTGTCAGTTCGATGACTCTGCCATTACCATCGCGCCCGAGAGACTGCTTTCGGTGAAGATTAAAAAGTCTCGAATAATGCCACCAGAACACCCAAAGCGTGAGGTTTGGCGTAACCAACTAAGCACCTACAATGATCGCTTGACTAAGCACAAATTCACCATAAGCGATAAGGCTGCGCCACCTTCGATATTCATGTTGCGTCGAGCCTGGAATGATGAGCACTACACGCTAGGCGGCAGATTTTTCAGCTCGTTTGTCAACCAACCCGGAACAACTAGAAAGACGCTCAAAATTGATGGGGTTCAGGCCGTCCACTTCGATTATTCTGCGATGCATGCCCGCCTGAGTCTTGCAATCTGCGGGATACACTGCCCTGGTGATATTGACCCAAGGCAAAAAGGCACCCTTGCCGCTTACCAACTCCCATATGTCAAACAAGTCTGGAACGCTGGGCTTAACGTCACTGGACTAGGAGTCACCTCGGCCCTATCTCATTCTGATATCGACCTCGATGACCGCGACGACATAACCCGCGATATTCTGGACTCGATTGACGCAGAGTTCCCAGGCGTTCAGAAGGCCTTTGGCAGCGGCCTACGTCTCCAGCACTCGGATGCTCAGGCGGTGGAAATCTTCCTTGAAGCGTTTAACGATGCCCGGCATCCGCTTTGCCCTGTCCATGATGGGTTCTACCTTCACCCTAACGAGCAAGAACTTTTCATCAGAACTCAAAAACAGGTCCAAGCTGCCATCTATGCCGACCTTAGAATTCACTGGCCTAGACTGGTCGAGAACGAGCTACCTTTGCCAATGAAAAGCTAGGCTTTGTATGTGACTGCCACTAATGAGGGCTTGGGTAGTGCTAGGTGCTTAGGGTCTGAAGAGAGACAGTTATAAGGTATATCCTTCCCTATTCTCAAGCCTGCTCAGACTGCCATGGTCGCCCAGCTCCTAGAGGCTAAGGCACAACAATCAATTAGATGATGTCTCTATTAATTGAGACCTACCCTCCGGCTAGTGACCATCGCAACACCCAAGCCATGCCCTGGCCAATGCGATCCGTAGGCGCTTTTGAAGTCTATGCCACTATCCCGAAACTTGGCCCGTCGCACGATAGACCACCTGAACCCAAAGGAGCGCGTTTTGCTACTTTTATCCCTTGATCGCATAAACGAGGAGTTCCTCGAAAAGCTTTGCGAAGACCGATACCCTGAATCCCAAACACTTGACTTCAAACGAGACCTTCCAGAGAAAGGCTCCAAAGGCAATCACGAGCTTTGCAAGGATGTTTCCGCACTAGCGAACACAGATGGGGGCGATCTCGTTTATGGCATACACGAAGACGATTCAATGGCAGATTCCATCCGTCCGATCACGGGCGAAAAGTGGGACGACGCAGACCTGCGAGTGCGCTCGGTCCTAGACGCTCGGGTCCAACCGAGAATCCACGGAATAAAGATTCAACGTGTTGACGTTGCAGGCGGCTTTGTGATGGTTATTCGCGTGCCCAGCTCTTTCGACGGTCCGCACTGCGTTCGCGACGATTTAAATAGGAAATTCTTCATGCGTAACGGACCAATGGTTAATGACATGTCGTTCGACCAGCTGCGAGGGGCCTTTGGTCGCACGGCCACGCTCGCCGAACGAGCAAATATATTCATTACAAATCGCCTCGAAGTCATAGCCGCAAGAAAAACAACAGTCCGTATCTTCAGTGAGCCGAATTGGGTAATTCATCTGGTGCCAATCTCTGCTATGACAGGTCGAACAAACGTCAATCTAAGTAGCGTCTACGCGAATACACCGCATGAATTAACGGGCGAAAACCAGGACTACAATTACCGTAGCCTCAACATCGACGGCCTAATACGTCATACGGGCGACGAGGCGAATAAGGGTTGCGAAGCATATAACTATGTTTTTCGAAGCGGTGCGCTTGAAGGAGCAGAGAAAGGTGGCGGCACAATTCAAAAACCGGGGCACATTCCCTACCCCGGTATATATGGGAAGCAAATGTCGAAATATTTTCACTCTTCGCTGATAAGGTTTCTCGGGGCCGCAAAGTCTCTAGGGATAACAGGTCCGGCAGTCTTGAGTGTGGCCATCGTTAATGTCGAGGGGTTTAAACTCGCGTTTGATGGCCAATTCCGTGGCAATGGGTCCGTGCCTGCTGATCGCCCCCATCTTGTTGCCCCTAGCGAGTGGATTGAAGACATTGAAGCGGTCAAGATAGACGAAATATTGCGTCCATTGTTAGACAGTTTATGGCAAGGTTTTGGCCTACCGTTTTGCGCGGACTTTGACCAAACGACGGGCGCGTTTAAGCTAAACTCAAGCTAACCCTCGCCTCCAAGTTCAAGAGCTTGCAGGCGCTTACACGAGGCTCAAAACGGCCTTAGCACGCACTCCAAAACCCATGTATATTTCTCTTGATGGTGTGCTCGCACTTGCTTGGAAGGCGGGGCATTGTCTGCCTATTATTTAGGCAATGCCGTCGAGGACTTTCGCTCTTAAAACAAGCCCTAATAGACCGATTAAGTCGAAGAAAAAAGCATACTAGGGTGCCTTAGACCTGCCTGCGGCTTCTGTGGCCGGAACGTCTAACACGGTCGCCATGGATTGCCCCTCCCCCGCACTGCACAAGCTTTGTCCCGTTTTCTGGTCTCATGAACAAATGAGCCTGCCCACGCAATCGCTTCAAGCCTACCTCCCCGCCCCCCCTGGGGTGTTCTTTGGCTGTGCTGAGGCTGTGCATAGGTCGATGCAGGCT